>CAYTTL010000172.1:0-1135 GCA_964440725.1 uncultured Acidimicrobiales bacterium
GCGGGCCCGAGCGGCCCTCTGAGCGGGGTGGCGGGCCCGAGCGGCCCTCTGAGCGGGGTGGCGGACCCATGCCGACCGCGTTGTGGGAGCACCGGGAGCGCGACGACCACGAGCGGGAAGGCGGATCGCCGCGGTCGCTGCGGACGGGCCTGGTGCTCGTGCTCGTCCCGCCCATGCTGGCCCTCATCGCCCTGGTCAGCGTCGCCCTGCTGTTCTACGGCCGGGCCGAGGAGCGGATCACCCGCGCCCGCCAGGAGGTGGCGGAGGCGACGCCGGCGGCGTCGAGCGCCGCCGCCACCCACCTCCAGGAGGCCAACGACCAGTTCCAACTGGCCCGGTTGGCTCTCGGTGGCGGTCTGCTCGGGGCCCTGGGCCTGGCCGTCGCCGCCGCCGCCAAGCTCAACCGGCGGCTGGTCCGGCCCATCCGCACGGCCCAGTGGGCCGCCCGCCGCGTGGACGCCGGCGAGGTCGGTGTCCGCCTCGACCCCTCGGCCGACGGGGAGCTCGGCGACCTGGCGTCGGCCATGAACGCCATGGCATCGGAGCTCGACCGCAGCCGTCCGACCCTCCTCGCCGCCACGGTGCTCGAGCGCTCGCCCGATCTCATCCTCGTCGTCTACGCCGACGACGACGGGGAGGACGGCGTCCGGTGGCTCGTGCGCTACGCCAGCCCGGCGGCCACCGAGATGCTCGGACGTCCCGCGGAGTGGCTGGCGGGCGTGCCCGTGGCCGGGCTCGTGCACCCCGACGACCGGGCCAGCCTCGCCGAGATCCTCGCCGACCCGACGGGACCGCCGATCCGGTCGCGTGGCCAGTCGGAGATCCGGTTCTCCCACGTGCAGGGGCGGTGGGTGGAGGCGGAGGTGGCCGCCGCCGACCTCACCGACGACGTCAACGTCAGGGGTGTCGCCCTCCACGCCCGCAACCTGTTCGAACGGCGGGCCGACGAGGAGGAGCTCCGGCACCTGGCCCTGCACGATCCCCTCACCCGGCTGGCCAACCGGACGCTGTTCGGCGACCACGTGGAGCACGCCCTCAACCGCAACCGCCGCACGGTCGACCGTCCCCACGCGGTGATGATCGTCGACCTCGACGGGTTCAAGACCATCAACGACAGCCTCGGCCACGCCGCCGG
>CAYTTL010000172.1:1145-6483 GCA_964440725.1 uncultured Acidimicrobiales bacterium
GACGAGGTGCTGGTCGAGCTGGCCGAGCGCCTGCGCACGCGGATCCGCCCCGGGGACACCGCTGCCCGCCTGGGCGGCGACGAGTTCGGCGTGCTGCTCGAGAACAGTTCGGACGAAGACGCCCAGGTCGTGGCCCACCGCATCCTCGAGGCGATCTCCGGGCCCGTGTCCGCCCACGACAAGGAGGTGGTCATCACCGGCAGCGTGGGCGTGGCCCTCAGTGAGGCGGGCCAGGACGCCGAGGCGCTCATGCGCAACGCCGACGTGGCCATGTACGCGGCCAAGGCGGCCGGCAAGGGCCGTTGCCAGATGTTCCGGAAGGAGATGCAGGAGGCGGTGGCCCTCCGCCTGGATCTCGAGGCCGATCTACGGAGGGCCATCGAGAACTCCGAGCTGGTCCTTCACTACCAGCCCATCGTCGACCTGCCGTCGGGTGACCTGGTGGGCGTGGAGGTGCTGGTGCGGTGGGCCCGTCCCGACCGTCCGCTGGTCTACCCGGGCGAGTTCATCGGCGTCGCCGAGGAGAGCGGACTCATCGTGGCCATGGGCCGTTGGATCCTCGGCGAGGCCTGCCGCCAGGAACAGGTCTGGAGCCAACGCTTCCCGCGGCGGCCACCGCTCGCCGTGGCCGTGAACGTCTCCCCCGTCCAGGTGGACGACCCCGGCTTCGTCGACATGGTGGTCGCCTGCCTGGACGCATCGGGCACCGAGCCCGCCAACCTCACCCTGGAGATCACCGAGAGCCTGTTCATGCGCGACTTCGAGGTGAAGGTGGACAAGCTCCGCCGCCTGCGTGAGCTCGGCGTCAGGGTGGCCATCGACGACTTCGGTACCGGCTGGTCGTCGTTCAGCCGCCTCAAGGACATGCCCATCGACATCCTCAAGATCGACAAGGCCTTCGTCGACGGAGTCACCCGGGGCGCCGAGGACTCCGCCGTCGCCCAGGCCATCGTGAAGATGGCCCAGACCCTCGGCCTCCGCACCGTGGCCGAGGGCATCGAGTTCCCCGGGCAGGCCGAGCGGCTGACGGAGATCAAATGCGACATGGGGCAGGGCTATTTCTTCGCCCGGCCCGTCCCCGCCGACACCGTCGAGACCTTCCTGCGCCGGCGCCTCACCCCCGGTGTGGGCCCGGCCTCCACGGTGGCGTCGTAGTCATGCTGGGACGGCGACCCTCGGGGCATCGGTGACACGGCCGCCCCGCATCACCTATGCTCCACATTCGCAGGCAGGCGGGCAACACCGTCAGCTAGGGTCTACGAGATTTCAGAACTCGTCCAGGTGGGGCGGGGGTGTCCGAGGAGGGTACGCATGTACGGAGGCAGTGGAGTTGCCGGCGGTGTCGTCGTCGGTGCCGGCTTGGCCCGTACCGGGTTCCCCCTTGTGGGACTGTCCCTCCTCGCCCTGGCCCTGGTGATCGCCGGCCTGATGCTCGTTCGGGCTGCGACGGTACGTCGAGGCACCTGATCGTCAGGCTTCGGTTGCCGACTCAGGCGGCGGGGCGTTCGAACGGCGGGGCATTGAACGGCGGGGCATGAACACGGCGAGCGGGCGCCTGGCGAAGGTCGGCCCTTGGGCCGTCGCTGTCGGCCTGGTCGTCGCCGCGGCCATGTTGGCGCTGAGACAGCAGAACGTTCGTGACCTCGAGGCGTGGGTGTCGGCGATCGTGCTGCGGGTGGTGCAGCTCTTTCCCGCCGCCCGGTCCATCGGTGTGGCCGTCATCTTCCCGCTCGGCAACGCCACCGTCGGCTTCTCCGTCGCGGCCAACTGCACGGCCGCCCTGCTGATCAGTCCCTTCCTCCTCCTCGCCGCCATCCTGGTCGCCTCGCGGCGGGTGTCGGTCCGCCGCGGCGTCGGCACCTCTCTGGTCCTGGCCGTGATCCTCTTCGCTGTCAACCAGGCGCGGATCCTCGTGATCGCCCTCTCCATGCGCCTGTGGGGGTTCGAGACGGGCTATGAGGTCAGTCACGTGCTGCTGGGCACGGTCGTCAGCACCCTCGGCGTGCTGGCCGGGCTGTACGTGTACGCCCGTACCGTGGTCGGCGGGCGCCTGATCACCGGGCTGGATGGATAACCCCCGCGAGCTCTTCGTCGCCCTCCTCAACGCGGGCGGCTTCCTGCTGTGCGTGGGCTTCATCGGCTATGTCCTGCTGATCCTGATTCCCTACCTCCGGCGCGTCCCGACCAAGGCGGGCGACGCCAGGGGCTTCCAGTGGCATTTCATCATTCCCTGCCTCAACGAGGCGCCGGTCATCGAGAAGACGGTGCGGAACCTGGTGCGCACCTTCCCGGGGTGCCGGGTGTGGTGCGTCGACGACGGTTCCACCGACGGCACCGGCGACGTGCTGGCCGCCCTGGCCGCCGAGTTCCACCACATCCACGTCGTCACCCGAACGAGCCCCGACGCCCGGAAAGGGAAGGGCGCGGCCCTCAACGCAGGGTGGGCGGCGCTCGACCGCTCGGTGCCCCCCGGCCCCGGCCGTGACGTGATCATCGTGGGCGTCCTCGACGCCGACGGTGAGCTCGACCCCCACTGCCTCGACGCCGTCTCCGGTCCGGCGTTCTTCGGCAACCCGAAGGTCGGAGCGGTGCAGACCCGGGTCCGGGTGACCGTCGACGACGACGACGCCGAGATCAGCCGCATGGGTCGCCTGCTCGTCCGCCTGCAGGACGTCGAGTTCAACGGCGTGATCGCGGCCATGCAGACGCTCCGGCGGCACGTGGGCAGCGTGGGAATGGGAGGGAACGGCCAGTTCACCCGCCTTTCGGTGCTCGACCGCATCGCCGAGGCGCGCGAGACGCCCTGGCACAACGCCCTCTGCGAGGATCTCGAGCTCGGCCTGCACGTGCTGCTGGAGGGCTTCCGCACCGAGTACTGCCACGACACCTGGGTGCGCCAGCAGGGCCTGCCCTCGTTCCGCCTGCTCGTACGCCAACGCAGCCGCTGGGCACAGGGGGCGATGCAGTGCACCCGCTACTTCGGTCCCATCCTGCGGTCGCCCCGGATCAAGAACTCCGGCGCCCTCGAGATCGGGTACTTCCTCATCTTCCCCTGGCTCCAGGTGGTCGGGGGCATCTTCTACGTCTCGTGCCTGGCCTTCCTGACCTACGTGGCGGTCAATGCGCCCGCAGGCCCGTGGGCCTGGTTCGGCCAGACGGGATGGGGCCTGCTGGTGCTGCTCATCCTGTTCGGCCTCGTGCCACTGGCCATCTGGGGGCCGGTCTACCGCAAGACCGCGGCACCGGAGATCTCCCGCCTCAAGGCCTCGGCACTGGGGTTGGCCTGCTGGCCCTACACCTACGTGCACCAGTTCGCCGCGTGGTGGGCCTTCGGACGGTTCGTGCGCGCCCGGCACGACTGGAAGAAGACGGAGCGTCAGCCCTCCAGGCTTCCGTCGACCGTCGACCCGGTGGCCATTCCGTCCATGGCCCGGGCGCCTGTGCCCGCCATGGCCGCGTTGGGGTCGATGGCGGCCGTCGTCGGGAGGCAGGACCCTTCCGGGCCGCGCCTCATCGTGAGGGGAACGTTGTCACTCGATCCTCCCCCCCGGCGGAATGGCTCGCCGGCCGTGGTTCTCGCCGGCCGCTTCTCGCCGTCGCCGCCCCCGGGCGACGAGCTGGCGGCTGTGGCCCACAGGGTCCCGGACGCCGTCGAGGCCTACGCGACCGTCTGACGGCCGTCGCTCACCCCTGCGGCGTGGGCATCACCGGTTCCGGTCGCGGTGGGGGGAGCGTGGGGCGGGGGCGGGGAACGGCGGCCGGCGGGACGGGCCGGGCGGCGAGTCGCCGGGTGACCGTGTCGGCGATGTCGTCGGCGGTCGGGATCATCGTCGCCAGCTGGGTGACCACCCGTTGGACCAGGGGGTCCAGGGTGCCGGGATCGGTGACCGCGCCGTTGCCGTTGGCGATCGCCGGGGCGGGGGCAAGGTCGCCCAGGGCGCGACGCACGATTCCGTCGATCGCCGTGGCGTCGACCTGCACGGTCATCCCGGCCAGGAGGTGGCGGAGCGCCTCGACGAGCTCGGTGGCGACCGGCGGGGTGGCGGGGATCTCGCCGGGGTCGGGCAACCGCAACACGGCGGCGCTGGCCCGGACTGCCATCATCCACCTCTCCTCGCCGTCCTCGGCGATGGCGACCACGCGGGCGGTGTTGGCGGGGTCGGCGGCGACGACGCCGGTTGCCCGGATCGCCGCCCCGGCGCTGTCGTGCCGATCGCTCGACACCAGCCGTTCGGACTGGTCGTAGCAGCGAACCTCATAGACGGTGGGACGGTCCGGGCCCCATGCCAGATAGGGCTCCACCCGCTCGTCGGCGTTCCTGGCGGCCAGGGCGACGAGGAGGGCGGCGGCGATCCGGCCACCGGCGGGGTCGTCGGTCGCCACCGGCGGCCGCACGGCGGCGGCGAGGAGCTGTTCCAGGTAGTCGGGCCCGGCGTCGCCGAACGGCTCAACCACCGGGAGCGTCACGAGCGTGATCGTCATCGGTCCTCACCGCGACAAGGATACGCCCACCCTGCCCGCCGATACCGCACGCCGGTGCTCGACGCCGGTACTGCCGGGGAGGCGAAAACGCCCTCCGGCCCCGGTGGAGGGACAAAGTCTGTTGTCCGGGCCGACCTCCTGATAGGGTCACGGGCCATGGTTCCGGTGCGGGTACCTGTCGTGCACTGCGTAGCCACGCTGTCGCGTAACGAAACCAAACTGGGGGGCAACGCCTCCGTAGCTGCTGCACCAAAGGCGGCGGGCCGCACGCTGGTCACGGAACGGGTCGTTTGGGCCTCGACCGCTCAACCGCAACGACTGGAGGACACATGTTCAAGCGTCTGAGGCACACCGCCAAGGTGGGTGCCTTGATCACCGTGGCGGCGTCGGGCCTGCTGGTAGCGGGCGCCACGCCGGCGCTGGCCGACACCTCGCAGGCCACGGCCAATGCCGCGCTGCTCGAGCTGGCCGGCAACCCGTTGATCACCACAGGCACGTGCTCGGTCTCGCACCCGTCGAACCAGTCGTTGCCGCCTGTGGTCTGCAACGAGAATCCCGGCCTGGCCGGGGGAGTTCTGGCCGCGGGCCTGTTGGCACAGACGGCGGTAGCCAATCCGGGCTCTCCGCCCGCCGGCACCCCCGCCACCTCGTCGGCATGCGCGGGCGTGGTGGCGTCGAACGGCACGATCCAGATCGGCCCCGCCGGTACCTGCGAGTTCACCGCGGGGACCCCGGACGGCATCGTGATCGACCTCGGGACCCTGGCTCAGATCCGGGCCGACGCCATCATCGCCGAGTGTACGGCCACGTCGGTGCCCCAGGGGGGAACGGCGGTGGTGACGTTCGTCAACGCCGA
>CAYTTL010000173.1:0-6443 GCA_964440725.1 uncultured Acidimicrobiales bacterium
CGGCCACAGCTTCTCTCGGATCGGTTCCGCGAGGGCGGTGGATCCCCATTAGCGTCGACCCTTCGGGACGTGTGATGAACGAGCCAGATCCCCTCACCTGCGGCGGCGAGATCGTCCGGGACGCCACCCTGGCCGGCGATCTGGCGTGCGGCCGGGGCCCCGGCCTGGTCGTCGCCGCCGACAACGTCACCATCGACCTGGGCGGCCACACCGTCTCCGGGGGAGCGGAGACCGGGGCGCGGGGACCCGGCATCCTGCTGCGGGACGTGAGCGGTGTGACCGTGCGCAACGGCACCGTCGAGCGGTTCGACGCCGGTGTTGTCATCGAGGGTGGCTCCGACAACGTGGTCGAGAACCTCACCGTGCAGGACAACGTGGGCGACCCGGGCGGAGAGCTGGGTGACGGGATCCTCATCTCCGACTCCCGAGCCAACCGCATCCGGGTCAACACGGTGCTGCGCAACGGTCCGTTCAGCGGCATCTCGGTGGGACATCGGTCCGAGGACAACGAGATCCTCGACAACACCGTCGCCGCCAACGCCATGACGGACCTGGACCATCCCGGAGGTGGCGGCCAGACCATGGGCATCCGCATCGAGGGGCCGGCGGCCAACCGCAACCGGATCGCCGGCAACACCGTCACCGGCAGCGGAGCCGACGGGATCGTCGTGCTGTCCACCTGCGACAACCCCGACGACGAGCCGCCGTGCGCGGGAACCCCGCCCAACGAGGGCAACGTGATCACCGGCAACACGGTCAGCGGCAACGGCCTGAGCGGTCGGGGTTCGGGGATCAGGGTCTTCTCCATGCCCATGCCCGTGGCCCCGGTCGGGAACACGATCTCCGACAACGTCGCCGACGACAATGCCTGGTACGGCATCGCCATCGACGGCGCACCCCTCGGGTCAGGCGGCAATCACGCGATGCGGAACCGGGCCCACGGCAACGGCCGCTTCGACGGGTCCGACGGCGCTCTCATGCCCCCCTGCGGCAAGAACGAGTGGAACGACAACGACTTCGGCACCGCCAACCAGCCCTGCGTGAGCTGATCAGCCCGAGGTGCCCGGAGGCTGCATGGGGCTGCCGGCCAGCGCCCGCCAGGTGAGCGGCCCCACGATGCCGTCGGCGGTCAGGCCCGACTCGGTCTGGAAGGCCTTGACGGCCTTGTCGGTGAGCGGTCCGAAATCACCGTCGTCGGCGACGGGGAACTGGGACTGCACGGCCTTGACGGCTTCGCCCTTGCTGCCCTGCTTCACCGTCACGAGGAGTGCCGTCCAGGTCTTCTCGCCGACGATCCCGTCGACCGTCAATCCCTTCGATCCCTGGAACTTCCGCACGGCGGCGTCGGTGGCTTCTCCGAAGATGTGGTCGGCCTGGATGTTCGCGCCCTTCTCGCGCAACAGGTACTGCGCCCGGCGCACACCGTTGCCCTCGGTGTCCTTGTCGCCCTTCTTCAACACGGGGAAGCCGCCATTCGCCATTGAGCACCCTCTCGTTCCGCCTCCGCCCGAGTGGTCGAAGAATCCGAGCGTTGCCTGCCCGCGTGTCGCTGTCAACAGGGAGACCGGTCGGTATCACGTACCCGGCTGACGCCACTCCGACCACCCCCACCCTCCTCCGGTTCCTTCGCCGAGACTGCACAGGGCGCGCACGAGCACGCCGTGGCGCTTCGTGGCTCCGTCGAGGGGCACCGGCGCCAGAGCCTGCGGCGTGACCACCACCGAGGTGCCCGTGGTCCCCGGCCGACCGATGGTGAGGTCGGCCGACGCCGGCAATCCGTCGGCACCCCAGCGGGTGTCGAGTGCCGCAGGACCCGCCGTCGCCCCCGCCGGCGCGCTGAGCGCCGAGGACCAGGTCACCGCCGGTCCCGGGGCCCCGGCCGCGGTGGCGGAGCCGTCGGCCAGATGGCCCTTCACATCCCACCACTGGTCGTCGAGCCAACCTGGCCGGCCCCAGGAGTGGGTGTACCAGCCGGTGCCGTCGAGGGCGAGACGTTCGGGGCCGACCAGCACCTCTCCGTGCACGCCTGCGGGCTGGACGTAGGCGGGCTCGACGAGCGTCCGGGGCGGCGCCTGCATCTCCCACTCGAGGTCGAGTCCGAGGGCCACGGGGTCGCCGCGTTCGTCACCCCACGCCCGCGCCGGGTCGTCGATCGCCACCGCCGAGGCCTCGAGACCGGCGCTCCAGTGGTCGAAGGGCGTCTCGCAGATCACCTGGGCCCACAGGCCGTCGCCGCGGACCTCCAGCTCGCGGCCCCGCGGCAACTCCACGTCGTGGTCCCGGACGACGACGACCGGCCGGCCCGGCCGCACGACGTAGGCCCAGTACCAGGCCCGGCTCTCGCCGGGACGCAGCGCCAGGCGCACGAACCCGGCGACGGTCCCCCCGCCGGCGACGAAGTCGAACGCCCACGACTCCTCCCAGCCGGGCCCCGACCCGGGCGGATGACGGCGCTCGTCCACCGCGGCACGGTAGCGAGTGGTGGGCGACAATGGGACGTGGCCCGGTTCCTCTCCCCGGAATGGCTCGCCGAGCTGGGAGCGGCCGCGGACGGCGAGGGCCGCCGCCCCACAAGCGACGGCGTCGACCTCACCGTGCGCCAGGTGGTGAGGGGCGGCCCCGAGGGTGACGTGACCTACAGGGTTCGCCTGACCGACGGCACCGCCACGGTGACACCGGGCGACGGCAACGCCGACCTCGAGGTGGTGCAGGACTATGCCACGGCGGTGGCCATAAGCAAAGGTGAGCTCACCCCCGCAGCCGCCTTCGCCGCCGGCCGCCTCAAGCTCGGGGGCCGGGTCGGCCTCCTGGTTCGCCACGGCGGCGTCGCCGACGGTCTGGGCGACCTCTTCGCCTCGCTGCGGGCCGGCACCTCGTACTGATGGGTCGACCCCGACACCCGAAGACCCACTACGAGGTGCTCGGTATCGGTTCGGCTGCCACCCATCACGAGGTCAAGCGGGCGTACCACCGCCTGGCCCGACGTCATCACCCCGACACCCACGGACCCGCATCCGCCGCCGTCCTCGACTCGGCCCGCCGGAAGATGGTCGAGATCAACACCGCCTGGGCCGTGCTCGGCGACCCCGAGCGCCGGCGCGACTACGACGTCGGTCTCGGACACCGTCGGTACCGACCCGACCCCGAAAACCCCGACGCCAACGCCGGTACCGGCCGTCGTGGGCCCGATCCGCAGGTGGGGTACCCGGACTGGTTCGAGCCCGACGACCAGGTGCCCGCCGCCGATCTGGAGGAGGACCTCGACCGGAGCGGGCACCGGGGCCCGGCCGACTTCGTGGTGTTCGTCCCCGTCGGCATCGCCGCCCTCGCCGTCGCCGCCTTCGCCTTCTCCCTGGTGGTGCAGTGGCCCGCCCTGTTCGTGTTCTCGGTGGTCCTGGTCCCGCTGGCCGTCGTGAGCTTCCTCCTCACACCACTGGTCGTGATCGCCACCCGAGTCCGCTCCCGGCCATAGGCCGCCGACCAGACCACACCGTTCCTGTCGCGCTCGACGGCGGCCGAGGGCGGCGAGCGCGACAAGAACGCGGAGGGCGGGTCCCGCTCAGACCAGCCCGGCGAGGTCGGCCTGGCGCATACGGACGGCCTCGGCGGCCTGGCGCAGGGCGGCCAATTCGTCGTCGGCCAGGGGCAGCTCGACGATCTCCTGCACCCCGGCCCGTCCGATGCGGGCGGGAACGCCGAGCCACACACCCTCGATGCCGTAGGCCCCGTCGACCAGACAGCTCACCGGCATGACGGCTCCTGTGTCGCGCGCCACCGCCCGCACCATGGCTTCGGCGGCCGAGGAGGGGGCGATGTAGGCCGACCCGGAGCGCAGCAACGCGACGATCTCGGCGCCACCCTCGCGGGTGCGGGTGACGGCCTCGGCGACGGCTTCCGCATCGAGGACCTCGCTCAGCGGACGGCCGCCGACGCGAGCGAGCGACGGTACCGGCACCATGGTGTCGCCGTGGGATCCGAGGGTGAAGGCCTCGACCTCGGTCGCGGGCACGCCCGCCCCCTCGGCCAGGAAATGGGTGAACCGGGCGGAGTCGAGCATGCCCGCCTGGCCCATGACCCGGGCACTTGGCAGGCCGGACAAGGTGGCGGCGAGCGCGGTCATCTCGTCGAGGGGGTTGGAGACGACGATGAGCACGGTGTCGGGGGACGCCTCGACCAGGGAACGGGTCACGCCGCCGACGATCTGGGCATTGGTGTCGAGCAGGTCGAGCCGGCTCATGCCCGGCTTGCGGGCGACGCCGGCGGTGATGACGCAGATGTCGGAGCCCGCCGTCTCGTCGTAGCCGTTGGTGCCCACCACCCTGGTCTCGAATCCCTCGATGGCCCGGCTCTGCATCATGTCGAGAGCCAGGCCCTGGGGCCGGCCCTCGATGATGTCGGTGAGCACGAGCTCGTCGGCATAGTCGGCCTGGGCCACCCGGAGGGCCAGGGTCGAGCCGTAGAAACCCGCACCCACCACGGAGATCTTCATCGGCGGCGTTCACCCGCGTCGGACGGCACCGCGCCCAGGCGCTCGATGATGGCCGAGGCGAACTCCGAGGTCTTGACCTCCGTGGCCCCTTCCATGAGTCGGGCGAAGTCGTAGGTGACGATGCGGTCGGCGATGGTGGCTTCGAGTCCGGCGACGATGTCGTCGGCCGCCTCCTGCCACCCCAGGTGCTCGAGCATCAGCACACCCGACAGGAGGAGCGAACCGGGGTTGACCTTGTCGAGGCCGGCATACCGCGGCGCGGTGCCGTGCGTCGCCTCGAAGATGCCGTGGCCGGTGACGTAGTTGATGTTGCCTCCCGGGGCGATGCCGATACCACCGACCTGGGCGGCCAGGGCGTCGGACGCGTAGTCGCCGTTGAGGTTGGTGGTGGCGATGACGTCGAACTCGTCGGGCCGGGTCAGCACCTGCTGGAGGAAGATGTCGGCGATCGTGTCCTTCACCAGCACCCGGTCGCCGGGCTGGCCGTTGCAGTCGTCCCAGCTCACGGCCACGTCGGCGAACTCGTCCCGGACGAGGTCGTAGCCCCAGTTGCGGAAGGCCCCCTCGGTGAACTTCTGGATGTTGCCCTTGTGGACGAGGGTCACCGAGCGGCGACCCCGCTTGACCGCGTACTCGATGGCGGCGCGGATGAGGCGCTTGGAGCCCGTCTCGGACACCGGCTTGAGGCCGATGCCCGAGTCAGGTCGGATGTCCCAGCCGAACTCGTCGTGGAGGAACCCGATGAGACGTCGGACCTCGGCCGTGCCCTCCTGCAACTCGAACCCGGCATACACGTCCTCGGTGTTCTCCCGGAAGATCACCATGTCGACCTTCTCGGGGTGGCGTACCGGCGAGGGCACGCCGGCGAACCAGTGCACGGGGCGGAGGCACACGTAGAGGTCGAGAAGCTGGCGGAGAGCGACGTTGAGGCTGCGAATGCCGCCGCCCACCGGCGTGGTCAACGGGCCCTTGATGCCCACCACGTGCTCGGAGAACGACGCCACCGTCTCGTCGGGCAGCCAGGAGCCGGTCTCGTCGAACGCCTTCTGGCCGGCCAGCACCTCGGTCCAGGCGATGCGCCGACCGCGGCGCTCCACGGTGGCGTCGATCACCCGGCGTACGGCGGGCCAGATGTCGACCCCCGTGCCGTCGCCTTCGATGTACGGGATGATGGGCTCGTCGGGGACCGTCAGCGTCCCGTCGGCCGCCACGGTGACCTTGGCCGGTGTCATCCCGGGAGGTTAGAGGCTTCCGGCCCTCATCCCGGCAGGCCGGACCGCCTCAGGCCGGCAGGCCGGCCCGCCTCAGGCCGGCAGGCCGGACCGCCTCAGGCCGGCAGGCCGGACCGCCTCAGGCCGGCAGGCCCAGATTGGCGTAGATCTCCCTCGTCGCCGTCGACCGGTTGAGGGTGTAGAAGTGCAGTCCGGGAGCGCCGGCGTCGAGCAGACGCTGGCACAGCTCGGTGGCCATCTCCACACCCACCCGGCGAACGGCCTCGGCGTCGCCGGCCACCGCCTCGACCCGGGCCACCACCTCGGGGGGCACCGCCGCCCCCGACATGGCCGCCATCCGCGTGATCGACGACAGGTTGGTGACCGGCATGATGCCGGGGATCACCGGTTTGTCCATCCCCAGGGCGGCCAGCTCGTCGACCATGGTGAGGTAGTCGTCGGGGCGGAAGAAGAACTGGGTGATGGCGAAGTCGGCGCCGGCCAGCTTGGCCGCCAGTTGACGGCGATCGCTCGGCCGGTCGGGCGACGTGGGGTGCAGCTCGGGATGGGCGGCCACGCCGACACAGAACGGCCCGACCTCGTGGATCAACTCGACCAGCTCGGCGGCATACGTCAGCTCGCCGGCGGGCAGGTCGAGGTCGGCCGGGGGGTCTCCGCCCAGGGCGAGGATGTTCTCGACGCCGGCCTCGCCGTACCGGCCGACGATCTCCTGGAGATCGTGG
>CAYTTL010000174.1:0-6415 GCA_964440725.1 uncultured Acidimicrobiales bacterium
GACGTCGCCTACGGTCAGGCGCAGGCCCGACGTGGGATCGTCGTCACGGATCGTCCCCGTGCCCGCCCCGTCGCCGATGGTGGCGTTGACGGGCGCCGAGAGGTTGACGGTGAACGTCTCGTCGGTCTCGTCGGCGGCGTCGCCCTTGACGGGCACGGCGACGGTCCCCTTGACCTTGCCCGCCGCCAGCGTAAGGGTGCCGCTCTTGGCCGCGAAGTCGCCGGAGGTGGCGCTTCCGTTGGCCGTGGCGTAGTTCACCGTCACCGTCTGGGTGCTGGCCTTCGACAGGGTGACAGGGAAGTAGGCGGTGCGGGTCTTGGAGTCGCCCTCGGTCAGGGCCACGTCGCCGATCGAGGCGACCGGGGCGCCGCCGCTCGGCACCGTGGTCGTGGTGGTCGTCGTCGACGGGATGGTCGTCGTGGTCGTCGGCGTGGTCCCCGATCCCGAGACCTTGAAGTGGGCCATCATCCGGTCGTCCTCGTGCTCGAGGACGTGGCAGTGGAAGACGTAGGTCCCGTCGTACCCGTCGAACTTCACGATGATGCTGGCGGAGCCCCCGCCGGGGACGTTGACCATCTCGGTCATGGCGTCGCGACCGGGCGGCGGCTTCTGGCCGTTGATGTCGAGGATCTGGAAGTTCACGTCGTGCAGGTGCATCACGTGGGCGTGGAAGGAGTCGTTCCGGAACTTCCAGATCTCGGTCGCGCCGCTGGTCGGATTGGCATCGATGCGGTTGTGGTCGAAGCCCTTCCCGTTGATGAGCCAGGTGCCCGAGGTCGCTCTGCTCAGGGCGAAGGTCCGCGTCAGCGATGCGCCCGACGGAGGGGTGAACGACCGTATCGCCGCGGGAACCCTGCTCGTGTCACCTTCGCTTCGGTTCACGTCGAAGCGCATGACGTCGGCCGTGCTGCCGGTCCCGCTCAGGTTCTTGAGCACGACCTGCGTGTTCAGCGGAAGGCCGGAGAAGTCGACGACGACATCGGCCCGCTCGGCGGGGCCGAGGGTGATCGAGGACTGCGACACCGGAGCGGGTAGGAGGCCGCCCTCGGATGCGACCTGCACCAGGGGTCTGCCGTTGCTGAGAGCGAGCTTGTACTGGCGGGCCTGTGAGCCGTTGAGGACCCGGAAGCGGTACTTGCGGTCGGCCACCTTCAGGTGGGGCTGGGCCGCCCCGTTGACGACGATCGTGTCGCCCTGGACGCCCGAGGAGCCCCCGGGATAGCTGAGGGTGGCGTCGGCGTTGAAGAGCCGGTCCTGGATCACGACAGGGATGTCGTTGGCGCCGGTGGGGAGGTTGAGCCCGTCCTCGGCGCTGTCGGAGAGGAGGTAGAACCCGGCCAGACCCTTGTAGACGTGGGCGGCGGTGAGATCCATGACGTGATCGTGGTACCACATGGTCCGGGCCGACTGATCGTTCGGGTAGGTGTAGACGCGCGATGCGTTGGTGGCGATCATGTCCATCGGCAGACCGTCCGACGCGGGCTGCACATGGGCCCCGTGCAGGTGCACGTTGGTGTGCTCGTTCAGCTTGTTGGTGACGGTGACCTTGGCGGTCCGTCCGGAGCGCTGTCGGATCGTGGGCCCGGGGGTGATGCCGTTGTAGGTCCATACTGGGGTGCGCGGCATGCCGGGCAGCATCTGCGCCGTCCCCGCATGGGCCGTGAGGTTGTAGTAGTCGGTGGTCGCGTCGCTGCTCACGGGGTTCAGGGTGGGCGGCACGGGAAGGGCGAGCTGGAACGGCGCCGGCGGGGCCAGGGGGGCGGCGACGGCGGAGGTGAGGGGCGTGAGGCCCGTGGAAAGGAGCGCTGTGACGCCGAGGGCCAGGGCTGCCGGCCTGCACAGGGTCTTCGTCATGCTCCTCGTCGTCGCCACAGTCGTCCTCCGACCACTCATGCACCAATGATCTCACGGCGGGTGTCCCGTCCGGAAGGGACCAGTGTCCCTTCTCACAGAGGCATTTGTCCCGCCCCAGATACCTCCGGCCGCCGGGGCGACGACGGTGGGGCCGATCGACACACGCAACGGTGGCACGGGCATCGATCCCTTCGCCGCCTGCGAGGTGTTCCCCGGCAGACGGGCTAGCGAACGACGGTGTCAGTCGTCGTTGCGGATGGTGCCGATCCCGAGGGCATCGGTGATCGTGGCGCCCCCGGTGGCGTTCGACAGGGTCACGGTGAACGTCTCGGCCGGTTCGACGGTGGTGTTGGACTTGACTGCGACGGCCACGTTCTTGGTCACCGACCCCGCAGCGAACGACACCGTTCCACTCTTGGCCGTGTAGTCGCCGGGCTGGACGGCACTGCCATTGGCCGTGGCGTAGGCCACCGTCACCGTTTGGGTGCTGGCGGCCGACAGGCTCACGGTGAACGTCGCCGTCTGGGCTCCCGCATCCCCCTCGTCGACGGTGACGTCGCCCACGGTGAGGCGCAGGCCCGACGACGGGTCGTCGTCACGGATCGTCCCCGCCCCCGCAGCGTCGCCGACGGTGGCGTTGACGGGCGCCGAGAGGTTGACGGTGAACGTCTCGTCGGCCTCGTCGACGGCGTCGCCCTTCACCGGCACGGCGATGGTTCCCTTGACCTTGCCGGCCGCCAGGGTGAGGGTGCCCGTCTTGGCGGCGTAGTCGGCGGTCGTCGCGCTGCCGTTGGCCGTGGCGTAGTTCAAGGTGACGGTCTGGGTGCTCGCCTTCGACAGGGTCACCGGGAAGTAGGCGGTGCGGGTCTTCGCGTCACCCTCGGTGAGAGCCACGTCGCCGATGGTGGCGACCGGCCCGGCGCCGCTGGCTACCGTTGTGGTCGTCGTCGACGGGGGGCGGGTCGTGGTGGTCGACCCTGCCGTCCCCGAGACCGTGACGCTTCCGCGCTGGTCCAGGTAGCCGTGCAGCTGGCAGTAGTAGACGTACTTACCGGGCGCGGTGAACGTGTGGGTGAAGGTGCCGCCGGGTCGGATGATGCCGCTGCCCGTGAAGGAGCTGTCGGTGCCACTGCCACCGCCGACACCGCACGCCCCGGGCGTGCAACGGGTGACGGTGTGGTCGGTGCCGCCCCGGTTGGTCCACACCACCTGCGTGCCCACGGTGGTCGTCGCGTCCGTCGGGCTGTAGCAGAAGATGTCGCCGCCGGCGCAGGCGTCGAGGATGCTGATGTTGGTCGCCGCCACCGCGGGGACGGGCTGGAGGATGAGGGCTATAACCCCGAGGGCAACGCCGACGGCTCCCGGCAGCAACAGACGGCGCTTCCTTGCGATCATGTCTTTCCTCCCCGCGAGCGTCTCCCCCGCCAATGGGGGCCACCGAGTACTCTACCGGGCTCCGTCGTCTGTTCACCGGCCGCATAGAGCCCGGCGACTAGCCGCCGGAGACCCTCAACTGGGCCATCATCCCGTGGTCTTCGTGTTCGAGGACGTGGCAGTGGAAGACGTAGGTCCCCTTGAACCCGTCGAAGTGCACGATGATGTCGGCGGAACCCCCCGCAGGGACGTTGACCATCTCGGTCATGGCGTCGCGCCCGGGCGGCGGTGGCTGCCCGTTGATGTCGAGGATCTGGAAGTTGAGGTTGTGCAGGTGCATCGGGTGCGGCTGAGAGGAGAAGTTCTGGAACTTCCAGATCTCGGTGGTGCCCAAGGTCGCCCTGACATCGATGCGGTCGGGATCGAAGGCCTTCCCGTCGATGAGCCAGGTCCCGTCCAATGTCCTCGCGAGCGGGAAGGTGCGCACCCGCGTCGCCCCTGACGGCGGCGTGAACGGTCGGAGCGCGGCACGGACCACACTGGCATCGTTGGCGCTGCGGCTCACGTCGAAGCGCATGATCTGGGCCGTGGTGCCGGTTCCGCTCAGGTTCTGGAGCACGACCTGGGTGCCGTGCGGCACTCCGGAGAAGTCGACGACGACATCGGCCCGCTCGGCAGGCGCCAGACGGATCGACGGCTGCGAAACCGGAGCAGGCAGGAGGCCGCCCTCCGAGCCGATCTGCACCAGCGGCTGGCCGTTGCTGAGGGCCAGTGTGTACTGACGAGCATTCGACCCGTTGAGGATCCGCAGGCGGTACTTGCGGTCGGCCACCTTGAAGTAGGGCTGCGCCGCCCCGTTCACGATGATCGTGTCGCCCAACACCCCTGTGTTGATCGTCTCTTCGGTCAGGGGGTAGCGAAGGGTGGCGTCGGCTTTGAACAGCCGGTCCTGAATCACGATCGGGACGTCATGGGCCCCGGTGGGGAGGTCGAGACTCTTCTCGAAGCCGTCGGAGAGGAGGTAGAAGCCGGCGAGCCCCTTGTAGATGTGGCGGCCGGTGACGTCCATGGCGTGGTCGTGGTACCAGAGGGTGCGGGCGGTCTGTTGGTTCGGATAGGTGTAGAGCTGGGACGCTCCGGGGGCGATGAGGTCCATGGGATGGCCGTCCGACTCGGGCCTCACCTGGGCACCGTGCAGGTGCACGTTGGTCACCTCCGACAGATGGTTGGTGACGGTGACCTTGGCCACGCGTCCCGACCGCTGGCGGATGGTCGGTCCGGGGGTGACACCGTTGTAGGTCCAGACCGGCGTGGGCGGCTTGCCGGGGAGCATCTGCGCGGTGCCGCGTTGGGCGGTGAGGTTGTAGTAGTCGGTCGTGGCATCGCTGTGGACGGGGCTCAGTGTCGGCGGCACCGGCAGCGGGAGCTGGAACGGGGCCGGAGGGGGAACGGCCGTCGCCGGGGCGATGGGCACCAGCCCGACGGCACCGGTCATGGCGACCAGGGCCGCCGCCAGCGCGCCGAGTGTCGTCCTCGTCCTCATTCCACCCCCAGCTGCTCGTCGGATGTGCCGGGACCCGCGCTCGAAGTTTACCGGTCGCCCTAGAGCAGGTCGGCCGCCATGGTGGCCAGGGGGCTGCGCTCGCCCTGGGTGAGGCGAACGTGGCCGAAGAGCCCACCGCCGCGTCCCCCACCCAGCGCCGCCGTCAGCACCGACATGGCGTTGTTCTCGGCCGACAGGAAGGGGACGTCGATCTGGCTGGTGTCGCCGGTGAACACCACCTTGGTGCCCTCGGCGGCGCGGGTGAGCACGGTCTTGGCGACACTGGGTTCGAGGTTCTGTGCCTCGTCCATGAGCACCCAGGTGCCGTGCAGCGAGCGTCCCCGCAGGTAGGTGACCGACTCCATCGTGAGCCGTCCCTCGGCGGTTACCTGGGCGAGGGTCTCGTCGGCCGCCGCCTTGCGCCGCCCGTCGCTCATGGCGACCACCGCGTCGTGAATTGCTCCCATCCACGGGTCGAGCTTCTCGTCCAGCGTCCCGGGCAGGTACCCCAGCTCCTGGTGGCCCACGGCCACGACGGGACGGAAGATCGCCATCCTCTCGTAGCGCCGGGTCGACGGATGGTTCCACACCTGCTCGAGGCCGGCGGCGATGGCCAGGAGGGTCTTGCCGGTGCCGGCCGGGCCGTCGAGGGCGACCACTGAGACCTCGGGGTCGAGCAGCAGATCGAGGGCCAGGCGCTGCTCGAGGTTGCGGGGCCGCAGGTCGAACGCCTCCAGGTCGTGTCGCAGCACCGACAGGTGACCGCCCTTGCGTCGGGTGAGGGCCGACTGCTGCCCGGCGCGGAGCACGGCGAACTCGTTCTCGACGACGTCGGTGGCGCCGGACACGTCGCCCAGCGCGACGCGTCGCTCGGCGTAGACGCGGTCGACGACGGCGCCGTCGAGTCCGCTCACCGTCCGCCACCCGGGCGAGCCGAGGTCGCGCCCGTAGGCGGAGACGGGCACGTACTCCTTGGCCGCCAGGCCCACGTGGGCGGCCTTGATGCGCAGGGCGGCGTCGTTGGACACCACCTCCACGTCGAGGCCGTCCATCTTCAGACCGAGGGCCGTGCCGATGATGCGGTTGTCGGGAACGGACGGGTCGAGATAGTGCTCGGCCAGCAGGCTGTGGTTGACGCCGTTGAGCACGATGGCCAGCGTGCCGCCGTGGGCGAGAGAGAGCGGCTCGACCAGGGAGCCGCCCGCGCTGACCCGCAGCTTCTCGATCCGCCGTAGCGCGTCGCGGGCGGTCTGGCCCACCCCGTCGGGTCGGCTCTTGAGCCCGTCCAGCTCCTCGATCACCGTGAGGGGGATGGTGAGGGCACAGCGGCCGAACTCGTGGATGGCGCCCGGGTCGGCCACCAACACCGACGTGTCGAGCACGACGGTCTTGGTGAGCGGAGCGAGGGCGGGGACGGCGGCGGAGAGGTCGGGCATCGGCGAGATCACTCGGCGGCTCCTGACGGGCGCGGCGTGGGACCGGACCAGGCCGGGGCTTCGACCCGGAAGAGATGGGGGCTCATCCGCGCACCACCATGCCAGCGCCGATCGCCGTCGTGGTGGACCGTGTGAGCCCCGACCCGAACCCGGCGCCAGAATGGCCGGAGATGGCCGCCCGGTTGCAGCTTCGATTCGTCATGTCGGC
>CAYTTL010000175.1:0-4925 GCA_964440725.1 uncultured Acidimicrobiales bacterium
ACAGCGTCGCCAGCTCGGACTCCGGGCCCATGACGATCCGGGTCGATCCCGGGTCGATCCATCGGAGGGCCGTGAGCAGCTCGTCCTCGGGCAGGCTCACGCAGCCGGCGGTGGAGCCACCCGTGGACTGGTGCAGGAAGATGCCCGAGCCGATCGGCCCCCGTGCCGGCACGTTGAAGTTGATCAGCGCCGCGTAACGGTAGGCGACGGTGTAGTCGGCCAGGTGCTCGAAGCGTCCCCACGGAGCCAGGGAAGGGTCGGCCGGCCCCTGCTGACGCGTGTTGTAGTCGGGACTGGCAGGATCCTCGACCCAGTAGTCGGTGTCGGTGATGTCGAACCATCCGCCCGCGTAGCCGGGGTCGGGCTGCAACCCGAAGCCGGTGCCGAAGCCGAACGAGCCGATCGGCGAGCGCCGGGTTCCCTCCCCCGGCTCGTAGGACCACCCGCCTCCCCCCACTCCGGCCGTCCACGGGCCGCCGACCTTTTCCCACGACCCGTCGCCCCGCCGCTCCCACAGGACCAGGTCGGCCACCGCCGACGACCACGAGTCGGCGACCACCGTGATCACCTTGGATGCTCCGCCGGTGTCGACGCGGTCGATCGCCCGGCCCGACGCCGCCGGTGCTGCCTCCTGCCGCTCCTCGGCCGAGGCCGCAGGGGCCTTCGTCGTCGGGCCCGGGGGAGTCGCTGCGGCAACCACGGTGGTATCGGGCGCAGCCGCGGCCGCCGACGTGGGAGGGGCGATCGTCGTCGAGCGGCCCGCCGACCGCACCGAAGAGCCGCCGTTGCCACAGGCAGCAACCACGACGGTGAGCACCGCGGTGACGACGAGGCGAAACACTGACGATCTGCCCAAGGGACACCTCGTCCGCACCCTACCGGCGGACGGTCGGAAAGGCCGCCGCGAACCCCTCACCCCGAACCGGTCACGGTTCTCGTCGCCCTGTTGACACGAAGTGTGACCGGAACGAAAGGGTCCCCGAACCAATTGTCAAGCCCGTTCGTCGCCGATAGCGTGCTCCACCTGGCACGGCGCGTGCCATCAGCGGGAGGTGGGCCATGAGCTCCTTCGACGGTCGTCCCGGTACCTCGTCATCGCCCCGGCGTCGTAGCCGTGCGTTGGCGGCGGCGCTGGCCCTGGTGGCCTCGGCCCTGGTGATGGCCGTGGGTGCCGCTCCGGCCTCGGCCGCGGTGGTCGAGCGGGCCTACGTGGCGAACTTCGGCTCGAACACCGTGGCGGTCGTCGACACCGCCACGAACACGGTGGTGGCGACCATCCCCGTGGGAAATGCGCCCATCGGCGTTGCCGTCAACCCGCCGGGCACCCGGGCGTATGTGACCAACCTGGGCTCCGACACGGTGTCGGTCATCGACACCGCCACGAACACGGTGATAGCCACCGTTCCGGTGGGCGATGCGCCCATCGGCGTGGCCGTCACTCCGGACGGTACCCGGGCCTACGTCACCAATCAGTTCGCGAACACAGTGTCGGTCATCGACACCGCCACGAACACGGTGATAGCCACCGTTCCGGTGGGCGGCTTGCCCACGCGCGTGGCAATCAGTCCGGACGGTACCCGGGCCTACGTCACCAATTTCGCCTCCGGCACCGTGTCGGTCATCGACACCGCGACCAACACCGTGGTGGCGACCGTTCCGGTGGGCTTTGGGCCGGTCGGCGTCGACGTCAGCCCGGACGGCAGCCGGGTCTACGTAGCCGTGACCGGCACGGACAGCGTGGCGGTCATCGACACCGCGACCGACACGGTGATCGCCACCATCCCCGTGGGTGACGCGCCCCAAGGCGTGGTTCTCGACCCTACCGGCACCCGGGCCTACGTCTCCAACCTCGATTCCGGCACCGTCTCGGTCATCGACACCACCACCAACACGGTGATGACCACCATTCCGGTGACCCCAAAACCCTATGACACCGCCATTTCCCCCGACGGAGCCCGCGTCTACGTGCCCGACGGCGCGTCGAACGCGGTCACGGTCATCGACACCGCCACCAACACGGTGGTGGCCACCATTCCGGTAGGTGTTGGCCCCTTGAGTGTGGCCGTCGCCAATGTGCCCACGGCCAACTGCTTCGGGTTCGTGCCCACCATCGAGGGCACGGCCGGCAACGACCGCATCTTCGGGACGTCCGGTCCCGACGTCATCGTGGGCCTCGGCGGCAACGACAGCATCTACGGCATGGGCGGCGACGACATCATCTGCGGCGGGGCCGGCAACGACATCGTCGACGGCGGGGCTGGCAACGACGTGATCGACGGTGAGGCGGGCGACGACAGGGTCATCGGCGGGGCGGGCAACGACGCCGTCCGAGGTGGGGACGGCAGTGACAGAGTCTTCGGCAACGAAGGCGACGACCTGGTCATCGGTGACGCCGGCTTCGACTACTGCTACGGCGGGACGGGCACCAACTTCTTCGACACCTGCGAGGTCTTCCCCGCCGGGATGTAGTCCAGGGGCCACGGCACCTGCGGCCACCTCGAACCGGTCAGGTTCAGGGCCCCTATAGGGGCCCTGGACCTGCCCAGAACGGAGATCGGCTAGGGGAAGAACCGCTCCCTGATCGACGCCGGCAGCGGCAACGGATCATCCCCACTCTTGCCCCACAGCACGGAGGGACCGTTGCGCACGCTCCAGACGCCGGTCGAGGGCGTGAACACGGCGATGTCGTCGGTGCCGTTGTCGTCGTAGTCGTCGGGCACCGGGATGTCCCCGGCGCTGCCCCACTTCACCGTCATGATGTTGCGCACGTACCAGCCGGAGGTGGCGGGCCGGTACACGGCGATGTCGTCGGTGCCGTCGCCGTTGTAGTCGGCGGGCACGGGGATGTCTCTGGCGATGCCCCACGGCACCACCACCCCCCCGGTGGCGGTGCGCACGTACCAGGTGCCGTTCGTCGGCCGGTACACGGCGATGTCGTCGGTGCCGTCGCCGTTGTAGTCGCCGGGCACGGGGACGTCCTGGGCGAGGCCCCACCGCACCGTGACGCCGCCGGTGCCCGTGCGCACGTACCAGTTGCCGTTCGAAGGCCGGAACACGGCGATGTCGTCGATGCCGTCGCCGGTGTAGTCGGCGGGCACGGGGATGTCCCCGGGGATGCCCCACTGCAGCGCGACGCCGTTGCGCACGAGCCAGTTCCCGGTGGAGGGCCGGAAGACCGCCACGTCGTCGGTGCCGTCACCGTTGTAGTCGGCGGGCACGGCGACGTCGCCCGTGAGGCCCCATTTCACGTTGGGCCCGCTGAGGAGGTACCACGTGCCGTTTGAGGGCCGGAACACCCCGATCGGCGAAGGGCCGGAGGGGCCGGACGGGGTGATGGTGACGACGGCGTCGTCGGTGTCGGTAACGGTGACGTTGGTGGCATTGTGGCCGACCACGGTGACCACGTCGGTCTGGGATTGACCCGCCGTGCCCATGAAGGACCCGGTGAAGCTGCACACCGGCGACGACGCCCCCGGGGGCAGGGTTGTGCCGATCCGCGATCCACAGGTGGAGCCCGGGCGGGTGGCCAGGTTGCCGTAGATGTCGTCGGTGAGCGAGGTGATGGTGATGGGTTCGCTGCTGGTGTTGGTGACCACCACGGTGAAGGTGAACACGCCGCCGGGTGCCGGCCGGCTCAGGGGGCTGGCCGTCTTGTCCACCCTGATCGACGGGGCGGCCACGGCAAAGGACTCGGCCGGGTCGTTACAGGCGGTGCCGGCCGACGTGTAGTTGAAGTCCCCCGAGTACGTCGCCACCCAGCTGTAGAAACCGGGTGCGGCGATCACCGCCGGTGCGGACACGTACGTCGGCGGGCCGAAGTGGTCGATCGGCACCGTGCTGGTGGAGTGCGGGGGCCCGCTGCACGTCGGGTCGTTGGGACCGTAGAGGCGGAAGACGATGCTGCCCGTGGGGGCCGGAGAGGGCGGATTGGTCACCCCCGGCGGGGCCTGCAGGATGGCGGTGTCGGTGGAGGTGCCGCCGAGCTGGGACGGCGGGAGTGCCTGGGTGACGATCGTCGGCGTCGGCGGGACGACGGTGAAGGTCTCGGCGGGGTCGTTGCAGGCGGTCGGCCCGGTCGGCAGGTAGTTGGCGTCGCCGGAGTACGACGCGACCCAGGTGTAGGTACCGACGGCGGTGATCGGGTTCGACGGTCCGGACAGGTAGGGCGGCGCACCGAAGTGGTCGACCGGCACGACTCTGACCGAATGCCCCGGGCCCGTGCAGGTGGGGTCGTTCGGACCGTACAGCACGAAGTTGACCGTCCCGGTGGGCGCCACCGCGGGCGGAACCGTCACCCCCGAGGGGGCCAACAGGGTGGCGGTGTCGGTGGAGGTGCCGCCCAGCTGAGGCGCCGGGGCGTTGACCACGGTGACGATGTTGGGCTGCGCGGGGAACACGGTGGTCATGCCGGAGCTGCAGTTGCGGACCGGGATCGCCAGGTTCGTCACCGTCGCGCACACCAGCTGACCCGCCTGCACCCCCGGCGCCGCCGGGTTGATGTCGATGGTCGGCACTCTGAGGGTGGTGACCAGATAGTCGACCAGGCACACCTCGCCGGGCGACAGGGAGAGCGAACCTTCACCACCGGGCGGCGTGAACCGGAATGTCCCCGGACTGATCTCAATGATCGTCCAGGTACCCAGGCATGTCGCCGGCCCCGACGAGCCCACCCCGGTCGGGCTGAGCTGGAATACCCCGGGCTCCGTGAGGCCCACGCAGTCCTGCGGCGGTGCGGTGGTGGCGCAGGCCGGCACCAGGTTGATGCTGCCGATGGAGAGCGGTTGGAGGTCGGGCGGCGTGGAGAAATTGCCGACCCCCAGCGAAGCGGGGACGGTCTGACCGACCGTAGCTGTCGGGGGAAAGTTGACGCTGGGGACATTGAAGACGAACGCCGAGGCCGGCCCGGCATTGAGCAGCCAGAAGAC
>CAYTTL010000175.1:5025-6415 GCA_964440725.1 uncultured Acidimicrobiales bacterium
GGGCTCTGGTCAGCGGCGGCGGTAGGGCACCGGCGACTTCTCGACCGGCACCAGGTCGCGCCGGTACTGGCGGTGGGTGCGGTCGATGGCCTCCTCGGCCTCGGCCTTCACCTTGGCCAGCTGGCCGCGCAACCGGGCCACCTCGGCCTCCAGCTCCAGCACCGCCTTGACCCCGGCGAGGTTCAGCCCCGCCTCGGTGAGGTCGTGGATGCGGCGCAGGGCGGCGATGTCGCGCTCGCTGTAGCGGCGGCTTCCACCACCGGTGCGAGCCGGGTCGAGCAGCCCCCGCCGCTCGTAGATCCGCAGGGTCTGGGGATGGACGCCGGCGAGCTCGGCGGCCACCGAGATGACGTAGACACCTCTGTCGAAATCACCCATGGCTCACATCCCCAGGTGGGAACGGGGAGACTCGGTGGAGGCGGCGGCCAGGGCCTCCACCGCCTCGCGCTCGGCCGACGACAACTTCGAGGGGACGGCCACGTCGACGGTGACCAGCAGGTCACCGGGCCGGGACGTGGCGGTGGAGGCATCGGTGCCGTTGCCGCCCGTCGACGAGGGCACGCCCCGGTTGCGCACGCGGAAGGTCTTGCCCGACCGCGTCCCCGGAGGGATCTTCACGGTGACGGGGTCGTCGAGGGTCGGCACCTTGATCTCGGCGCCGAGCGCCGCCTCGGCGAAGGTGATGGGCACGGTGACGGTGAGATCCCGGTTCTTGCGACCGAACAGGGAGTGGGGAGCGACCTTCACGATGACGTAGAGGTCACCGGGGGGGCCGCCCTGGGCCCCGGGCGCCCCCTTGCCCTTCAGGCGGATGCGCTGGTCGTTGTTCACGCCCGGAGGGATGCGCACCTTGACCTGGCGGGGCCGCATCTCGGTGCCCGAGCCGCTGCACGTGGGGCAGGGCGTCTCCACGACCATGCCCCGGCCGCCGCACTTGGGACAGGGGCGGCTGAAGGAGAAGAACCCCTGGTCGTCGTCGAGCACCCCTCGGCCGGCACAGCGCGGGCACACCGATGCGCTGGTGCCGGGTGCCGCCCCGCTGCCGTGGCAGGTGGAGCAGGTGGCCTCCGACGTGATGTTCAGGGCTGTCGTGACGCCGTGGGTGGCGTCGAGGAACGACAGGTGGAGCTCGGCTTCGACGTCGTCGCCCCGCCGGGGCCCGGCCGCGGCCGACCCGGCGTTGCCCCCGCCGCGGATACGCCCGAACAGGTCGCCGAACACGCTGCCCAGGTCGTCGGTTGAGAACCCGAACCCACCGGCGGGGCCGCGTGCCCCCGCCGCTCCGGGACGTCCTCCGGCCGCCGCCCCGGCCAAGGGGTTGGCGACGGGCCCCAGACGGCGGATCTCGTCGTACTCCGTGCGCGTGTCGGGGTCGCCGCGCACGTCGTAG
>CAYTTL010000176.1:0-4240 GCA_964440725.1 uncultured Acidimicrobiales bacterium
TGACTGGGAGACTCTCGGCGTGCACGGCGATCGACTCCGGGAGGCGATCGAGCGGTCCGCCGCTCCGGCAGCCGTCGCCGTCGCCGTGGACCGGATGGCCGATCGCGACCCGGCGCTGGTTGAGCGCCTCGAGGAGGTCGCACCGCTGCGCAGCGCGCTGGTGGCCGTCGTCGCCGCCAGCCGCTCGTTGTCCGAGCTGTGCGTCGCCGACGCCGCCGCCGTCGTGGGGCGGGCCGCCCGCGCCGGGCGCCCGCCCCTCGACGACCCCGCCACCGTGGAGGACCTGGTTCGCTGGAAGCGCCTCGAGCTGCTGCGCGTCGCGGCGCGGGACCTGGTGGGCATCGATGACCTGCCTGTCGTGGGGAGCGGCCTGGCCCGTCTCGCCGAGCAGGTCCTCGAGTGGTCGTGCGCCCTGGCCCTGCCCGAGGCCGGCCTCGCCGGCAGCGACGCGGGGGGAGCTTCGCGTCTGGCCATCGTCGCCATGGGCAAGCTCGGGGGTTCCGAGCTCAACTACGCCAGCGACATCGACGTGCTCTTCGTCGCCGACGACCCGGTCGTGGGCGAGAAGGCGGCCCGTGCGGTGCTCGGCGTGGCGCGGCAGTGCTTCCGGGTGGACGTCGACCTCCGCCCCGAGGGCAGGGACGGTCCCCTCGTGCGGTCGCTGCCGTCCTACGAGGCGTACTGGGACCGCTGGGCCAAGACCTGGGAGTTCCAGGCCCTCCTGAAGGCCCGACCGGTGGCCGGCGACGCCGAGCTGGGGGCGGCCTTCTCCGCCAGTGCGGGCGAGCGCCTGTGGTCGCGGTCGTTCACCTCCGACGACCTCAGGGAGGTGCGGGCCATGAAGGCCCGGGCCGAGGATCATCTGGCCCGCAAGGGCCTCACCGACAGGGAGATCAAGCGGGGCCGGGGCGGGATCCGCGACATCGAGTTCGCCGTGCAGCTGCTCCAACTGGTGCACGGACGCCAGGATCCGGCGCTCCGCTCACCCACGACCCTCGACGCCCTCGCCGAACTGGGTCGCGCCGGCTACGTCGACCACGACGACGCCCGGGCCCTGGACCACGCCTACCGGCTGCTGCGCACCGTGGAACACCGCCTGCAGCTCGTGCAGGAGCAGCAGGTGCACGTGCTGCCCGACGACGCGTCGTCGCTCGCCCGCCTGGCCCGGGTGATGGGGTACCGCGACAGTGCCGAGGGCCCCGCCGGCGAGCTGCTCGTCGGCTATCTCCGCCACCAGCGGGCGGTCGTGCGGTCGATCCACGAGCACCTGTTCTTCCGCCCCCTCCTCGATGCCCTGCTCGCCGTCCCCGGCGGCGCCGCGACCGACCAGGGCGGAGGCCCGGCCCACGAAGTGTTGGCCGCCGACGCGGTGGAGGCGAGGCTCGCCGCCTTCGGGTTCACCGATGCCGAGCGGACCCGCCAGGCCCTCGCCGAGCTGACGCGGGGGCTGGCGCGGTCGTCGCGCCTCATGCAGCAGCTCCTACCGCTCCTCCTCGGTTGGCTCTCGGAGTCACCCGACCCCGACACGGGCCTGCTCGGGCTGCGCCTGCTGGCCAGCGGCGAGCACCGGGCGGGCGAGCTGGCGGTGGCCTTCCGCGAGTCGCCCGAAGGCGCCCGCCGCCTGTGCGTCCTGGTCGGTACCAGCAGGCGCCTCACCCAGACGCTGGAGCACCACCCGGATCTCATCACCGGGCTGGGCGGCCCGGAAGGACTGGGTTCCCGCTCGACCGAGGAGCTGGCCGACGGGGCCATCGCGGCGATGGCGTGGCGGAGTGAACCGGAGGACCGCCAGCGGGGACTGGAGCGGTTCCGGAGTCGTGAGGAGCTGCGGGTGGCGGCTGCCGACATCCTGTCGCTGACGCCGGCGGGTGAGGACCCGGTCGTGGTCACGGGTGCCCACCTCACCGGCCTGGCCGAGGCCTGCGTGCGGGGCGCGCTCGAACTGGTGTCGCCCACCCTTCCCTTCGCCGTCGTGGCCATGGGCCGGTTCGGCGGGGCCGAGCTGTCCTACGCCAGCGACCTCGACGTGCTCTTCGTGTACGACGGCACCTCTCCCGACGACTTCGCCAGCGCCGAGAAGACGGCGTCGGCCCTGCTCGAGGTTCTCGCCGGGCCCACGCCGGCCACCCGCGTGTACACCGTCGACGCCGGTCTGCGCCCCGAGGGCAAGGCCGGGCCACTGGCCCGCAGCCTCGAGGGCTACCGCGCCTACTACGAGCGGTGGGCCCAGGTGTGGGAGCGTCAGGCTCTGCTGCGGGCCCGACCCGTGGCCGGCGACGTCGACGTGGGACGGCGGTTCTGCGAGCTGATCGCCCCTCACATCTGGCGCGACCCGTTCCCCGACGCCGACGCCCGGGAGGTGCGGCGCATGAAGGCCCGCATCGAGCGCGAGCGCATCCCCCACGGGGAGGATTCCCAGTTCCATCTCAAGCTGGGGCGGGGGTCGTTGTCCGACGTGGAGTTCACCGCCCAGCTCCTCCAGCTCCAGCACCGGGTGCCGGCCACCGGGACCATGGCCGCCCTCGACCGTCTGGAGGAGGCGGGGGCCCTCGCCCACGACGACCGGGTGGTCCTGGGCGAGGCGTACCGGTTCTGTGAGCGCACCCGCAACCGGTGGTTCCTCGTCAAAGGGGAGGCCCACGACTCGCTGCCGCAGTCGGCGGAGAACCTGGCCCGGTTGTCGCGGTCGCTGGACACGACGCCCCAGGACCTGCGCGAGGGGTACCGCCGGGTCACCCGCCGGGCCCGCCAGGTGGTCGAGCGGGTGTTCTACGGCCGGGGCTGAACGACCGTGTCGACCAGCCCGTAGGCGTCGAGCGGGCGGTCAGCAGCACCGTGCGCAGCTCCGGCATGCGGGAACCGATGTCATCCTCGGGCCATGAGATCATGATCCCGCACCACCGAGGTTGACAGACGGTTGCCGTTGACAGACGGTTGCGGTAGAGTCGACGTCATGGCCAAGGGGCAGCGTCTCGAGGAGCTGGCCGGTGACGACCCCACCGCCGCCGCCCAGGCGGTGGCCGGTGCCCTCACCGTCAACGGCGTGTCCCCGGCGTGGATGAACCGGTTCCTCAACGAGCTCGACCACATCGCCGAGCGCGACCGGTTGGCCCGGGTACTCGACGTGTGGTCGCTGTCCAAGGCGGAGGCGGGTCGGATCTTCGGCGTGAGCCGTCAGGCGGTCGACAAGTGGATGAGCCGGGGCGTCCCCGAGGAGCGACGGGAGCCCGTGGCCCACCTGGAGGAGACCACCGACCTGTTGCTGCGCTACCTCAAGCGCGACCGGGTGCCGAGCGTCGTCCGCCGCCCCGCCCCGCGACTCGACGGGCTGAGCATGCTCGACCTGGCTCGGGCCGGGCGCACCGGGGAGCTGCTCGCCTACACCCGGGAGATGCTCGACCTGCGTCGTGTGACCGCTTGACCCGGCGCGCCCGGGCGGGGGGCGCGGTGGTCGAGACCCTCGACACCCGCTCGGAGTGGCTGCGCCTCGCCGACCGTGCCTGGGCCGACCCGCTCGACCCCGCGTATGCGCCCGTGACAGGTGCGCGTTGGACACCGGTGGAGGGCCCGCCGACGTTGTACTTCAACGCCGACGTGGCGACGGCCCGGGCCAATGTCCGCCGCCTCTGCGAGGGCTACTCGATGATGCCCGAGGACCTCGACGACGACAACGGCTACCTCCTGGTTGCTGCTCGCCTGCCGGTTCCGGCGCGCGTCGCCGACGCCCACACCGAGGCCGGCCTGGTCGCCCTCGGCCTGCCGCGCACCTATCCGCTGGGTACCGACGGTGAACCCGTCGGCCATGACGTCTGCCAGCCCATCGGCCTGCGGATCTTCGACGATGGGCTCGAGGGCGTCCACTGCCGCTCGGCCGCCACCCCCGACGGTTCGGGCCGCGAGCTCGGCTGGTTCCCCCCGCCCGGAGCACGGGCCCGCCGCCGGGCCATCCACCGCTTCGGCGACTGGTACTACTGACCTGGCGGCTGCGCCGCCCCGGGCGGGGCCCCACCCCCGCCCTCCCCCCACGCGGGGGGGCCCCCTGCCCCGCCGCCGGCCGTGTCCCCCGGGACGTGCCCCGGCACCATTCCGGGCGCAGGTAGCGGCCGGAGCAGGGGAAAGAAGATCACGTCGGCGATCGAGTCGGCCTCGGTCAGCAGCATGGCCAGTCGCTCGATGCCCGGGCCCACGCCGGTGGTCGGCGGCATCCCGTACTCCATCGCCTCCAGGAACTCGTGGTCCA
>CAYTTL010000176.1:4250-6400 GCA_964440725.1 uncultured Acidimicrobiales bacterium
GATTCTCTTCGGCCTGGAACCGCCGTCGCAGCTCGTCGGGATCGTTGAGCTCCGACCAGTTGTCGCCCTGCTCGATGCCGCCGACGTAGAGCTCGAACCGCTCGACGAACCGCGGATCGTCGGCCATGGCCTTGGCCAAGGGAGACACCTCCACGGGATAGCCGTAGACGATCGTGGGTTGCAGGAGCGTGGGGGCGACCACCTCCTCGAACAGCGACGTGAGGGCGTGGCCCACGCTCGCCTCCGATCGCAGGTGGTTGTCGGCCAGCGCGGTGTTGGCGGTGTCGAGATCGTCGACGGCCCGGAAGTCGATGCCGCACTCCTCGCGCACCAGGTCGACCATCGACCGGCGGGGCCACTCGCCCATCAGGTCGACGGGCCTACCCCGTACCGAGACGACGGGCTTGCCCACCACGTCGGCGGCGAGATGCTTGTAGAGGGCCTCGGTGAGGTCCATGTTGAACTCGTAGCCCTCGAAGGCGGTCATGGTCTCGAGCATCGAGAACTCGGGGTTGTGGGTCCGGTCGATGCCCTCGTTGCGGAAGTACCGCCCGATCGTGAACACCCGCTCGAACCCGGCGATGATCAACCGCTTGAGGTAGAGCTCGTGGGAGATGGCCAGGTAGTAGTCGCTGGCGATGGCGTTCACGTGGGTGCGGAAGGGCTGGGCCCGCCCGCCTCCGTAGAGAGGCTGGAGCACCGGCGTGTTGAACTCCACGAACCGCCGCTCGTTGAGGAACGCCCGGATGCCCAGGAGGATGTCGGACACCACGACGAACCGGTCGCGCTTGGCGGGGTTCATGATCAGGTCGAGGTAGCGCTTGCGGGCCAGGACCTCTTCGTCGGTGACCCCGTGCCACTTGTCGGGGAGCGGTTGGAGCGACTTGGCGAGGAGGCGGAGCGCGGTGACCCGCACCGACACCTCACCCCGCCGGGTCTTGGTGACCGTCCCCTCGGCCTCGACGATGTCGCCGATGTCGACGAGCTGGGCGGCGTCGTCGAAGCCGAGAGTGCCCGTCGTCGCGTCGGTGGGGGGCAGGTCGTCGCTGGAGATCATGAGCTGGACGCGGCCCGACTGGTCCTGGCAGTCGGCGAAGACCAGCTGACCGTGGCCGCGGCGCGACATCATGCGGCCGGCGACGGTGACCACGGCGTTCTCCAGGTCGGCGAACCGCTCGTGCAGGTCACTGGCGACATGGGTCCGCCGGGACGTGGACGGATAGGGATCGATGCCGAGGGCCTTGAGTCGCCGCACCTTCTCGACGCACTGGGCCCGAAAGGCGTTTCCCGAGCTTCCCATCACCAACCACCCATCAGGCGTCGGGGGCAGCGGGTGCACCGGGCCGGAGGCCGCAGGCGGTGGCGAGCGGGCACAGGCGAGGCGCAGCCTGCACGAGGAGGCGGAGCCCGAACTCGCGCATCTCCGTCGCCTCGGGGATCCGGGTGGCATCGGTCTCCTGCAATGTCTCGGCCATCGAGAAGAGCGATCCTGCGCTCTCGAGCATGTGGTCGGTGGTGGCGAGCATGACCGCCTTCACCTCGGGCCACGACACCGTGTGAGAGCCGGTCTCGGACGTGTAGGTGATGCCGTTGTCGTCGATGGCGGTCACGTCCACCGTGAGGGCGCGGTTGTCCGAGAAGGTGATCCCGGCGGTGAAGCTGACGTCGTCCACGGCATCCTCCTACGTACTGGTCGGGTCCAGGGTCGTCCTGGCGGCCCCCGACCCGACCGGAACGCCGAGGCAGCGGCTACACGTCGTAGTAGAGGTAGAACTCGTAGGGGTGCGGGCGCAGGCGGATCTCGTCGATCTCCTTCTCCCGCTTGAAGGCGATCCAGGTGTCGATGAGGTCGGGTGTGAAGACGCCACCCGCCTTCAGGTAGTCCTGGTCGGCCTCGAGGGCGGACAGCGCCTCCTCGAGCGAGGCGGGCACCTGGGGGACGGCCGCCAGCTCCTCGGGGGGAAGGTCGTAGAGGTCCTTGTCGACCGGGTCGGGAGGCTCGATGCGGTTCTGGATGCCGTCGAGGCCGGCCATGAGCATGGCCGAGAAGGCCAGGTACGGGTTGCAGGACGGGTCGGGGCAGCGGAACTCGAGCCGCTTGGCCTTGGGGCTGTTGGAGTAGATGGGGATGCGCACCGCGGCCGAGCGGT
>CAYTTL010000177.1:0-5698 GCA_964440725.1 uncultured Acidimicrobiales bacterium
ACGCACGCTCCATGAGGTCGTGGCGGTCGGCGAAGGCGCGGTCGCGCACGTCGAGGGGGACGCCGGCGGTGTCGAAGCACTGGTCGACCTGGCGCCACAGGTCGTGGCGGACCCACGTCGGGCACGAGGCCAGGCGATCGGCCACCGTCAGGGGGTAGGGGTAGCCGGCGAAGGCGGCGTCGTCACACAGGGCCGAGAGCGCACCGAGGACGGCGGCGGGGTCGGCGTCGGCCGGCAGGTCCACGCGGAAGGCGAAGCGGGCGTCGGCATCGAGGCGGGCGGCCACCACCTGCAGCCCGTAGCCCACGTCGGGTCGGGTCCGGGCCACGGGTGCCCACCACAGGGCGCGCCGCCCGAGGACGGCCTGGGCCTCCACCTCGAGCTGGCCCAGCAGCGGGGCCCCCCCGCGGGCCAGCGACGATCGCTTGGTGACCCCGACGAGGGTGACGCCGCGCTCGGACGCGGTGGCCAGCAACGCGGCCAGGTAGCTGGAGGGGATGCGCCAGTCGGGCTGCAGGTCGCCGTCGACGAGCACGACGGCACCGGGGTCGGCCTCGGCCACCGAGCGCTCGACCGCCTCCCATTCCCAGCGGTCACGCAGCAGGTTGGCGTCGACCGGGGTGTCGGGGCCCAGCCCCAGGCCGAGCGACCGGCGGGCGTCGGCCATCTCGGCCCCGCCGAGCAGGTGGGCGCGCAACTCCCCCTCCTCCTCGACCACGCACTCGCCACCCCGGAAGCGGACGCGCGAGGCGCGCACCACGAGGAGCTGCACGCAGCGGGCGTCGGCCACCACCGCCTGGCCACCGTCGACGGCCCAGGCGTCGACCGGGGCGGCGGCTGCTCTGTCCAGCGGGTGCAACCGCACCTCGGCTTCGAACTCGAGGCCGACCCCTGTCGGATCGCTCAGCCCTCCGCCGCCGGCCGTGAGCAGCACGGCCAGTCGCCCCGCGGCCACGTCGAGAGCTGAGGTCACCACCCCTCCAGCATCGCGAGTCGGTGAGACAGTTACAAGCCTGTCATTTGCCGATTCTCCGATCAGGAGGCATGCCGATGCAACTTTGGGGCAGGCTCCGGGCATGGTCGACACGCTGGAGCGGGTTTCCTTCGCTCCGATCGACGAGGCCGTCCACCGGGCCTTCCGGAGCGAGCACCCGCTGTGGGACGTCAAAGCTGCCGCCCGTTTCGCCGGCCGCTACGTCACCGAACTGGACCAGCGGGCAGCGACGGATCTCTCCGGGTGAGCCGCCTCGAGGTACTGCGGTCGGACCTCACCGCCCTCCGCCGGTTCTGGCGGTCGATCGACGCGGTGACGCCCGAGCCGCCCTGCCCGCCGCCTTTGCCCGGCGGACGGGTGGTGAACGTCCCCGGCCGCGGCGAGATGGTGGTGCGGGACATTGCCGGGAAGCCGGGCGGGCCGACCATCCTGCTCCTGCACGGGTGGACGCTCAGTGCCGATCTCAACTGGTTCACCGCCTACTACACCCTGGCCGAGCACGGCCGGGTGATCGCCATCGACCAGCGCGGCCATGGCCGGGGCATCCGTAGCGAGGAGCCCTTCACCCTCGACGCGGCCGCCGACGATGCCGCCGCCCTCCTGCACCACCTCGACGCTGCGCCTGCGGTGATCGTGGGGTACTCGATGGGTGGCTCCGTCGGCCTGCTCCAGTGGCTTCGCCATCCCGAGACCGTCACCGGACTCGTCCTGCAGTCGACGGGGCTGCAGTGGCGGGCGAGCGTACGCGAACACGTGCTCTGGTTGGGGATGGCCACCGTGGAGTACGGGCTGCGGTTCGGCACCCCGCCGGGCCTGACCGCCCGGTACCTCCGCCAGGCCAGCGAACAGCGGCCCGACCTGAAGCCCTACCTTCCCTGGTTGAAGGCCGAGGTGCGCCGCGGTGACGCCAGCGACATCGCCGCCGCCGGCCGTGCCCTGGCCCAGTTCGACGCCCGGCCCTTCGCGGGTGACATCGACGTTCCCGTCGCCGTGGTGGTGGCCGTCCACGACCGCCTCATCCGTCCCAAGAAGCAGCGACGCCTGGCCGCGGCCATCCCCGATTCCGAGGTCTTCGAGGTCGACGCCGCCCACAACGGCTGGATGGTCCGCCCCGACCAGATCGCCGAAGCGCTGGCGAGCGGGGTCGACTCGGTGGTGGCCCGGTCCTCTCGCGACACGGCGGCCGACGGTTCGGCCGCGGACGCGGCGGGATTGAATGCCAGCCTGTACCCCGTGCCTCCCGGTGCGGCCGAACAGGAGGACAACCGTGCTGATCACTGAGACGACCAAGCGGGCCATCGGCTTCAAGCCCCACGACGCCAAGCGGGTGGGCGACGGTTGCTACTACCTCGACCAGATCGTGTGGCTCAACGGCGAGCACATCGAGCTGGGCGACGCGGTGGGCTTCAACTTCGGGTGCTACGTCAACGGCTACTCCGGCCTGATCGTCGGCGACCGCACGGTGTTCGGGCCCTACACGATGATCCATACCGCCAACCACCGCACCGACGACGCCAGCCGGCCCATCGTCGACCAGGGATGGGCGGATACGCCGCCGATCCGCATCGGGGCCGACTGCTGGGTGGGAATGGGCGTCTGCATGCTTCCCGGCGTGCAGATCGGCGACGGGTGCGTCATCGGCGCCGGCAGCGTCGTGGCCAAGGACCTCGAGGCCTACAGCGTCGCCATGGGGAACCCGGCCAAGGTCACCCGCAGCCGCCGCTGATGCGGGTGCTGTTCGTCCAACAACAACCGTGCATCCGCACCCTCAAGTACGCCGTGGCCCTGCGCGACGCCCGACCCGACCTCTGCCTCGGCTTCGCCTTCCAGGGCGAGACGCTCAGCGCCTGGTACGGCACGGGCGACGAGCTGTTCGACCACTGGTGGTCACTCGGCGACGAGCCCGCCACCGCCCTCGCCGGGATCGTGCGCCAGTTCGCACCCGACGTCATCCACAGTCACAACCTGCCGGACAGCCTCACCGTGCTGGCGCTCGACGTGGCCGGGGGGCGCGTCCCGGTCGTGCACGACGTCCACGACCTGCAGAGCCTGCGGCACACACCGTACGAGGCCGGATTCCCGGAGCCCCGTGACCCCTTGGCCCTGGAGAAGGTGGCGGTGGAGACCAGCACCGCCGTCGTCGGCGTGTCCGACGAGATGGTCGCCGAGATGCGGGCCCGCCACCGGGTCCCCGCCCACACCCTGACCTTCGCCAACTACGCCCTGGCCCGAGACCTGCCCGACGATCTCCCCGACCCCGAGCGACTCCGCCGGGGCCCGGTGCGCGTCGTCTACCAGGGAACGCTGTCCACCAACGGCGGCCACTACGACCTGCGGCTGCTGTTCGAGGCCATCGTGGCGTCCGGGGTGCGCCTCGACATCTTCCCGGGACGGCCGGCGCCGGAGTACCGGGACCTGGCGGACCGATGGCCCCTGATGTCCTGCCACCCGACCCTGGAACCGCGTCGGCTGCTCCAGGTGCTGACCGGATACGACTTCGGATGGGCGGGCTTCAACGACGGCCTCAACGGTGCCCACCTCGACACCGCGCTGCCCAACAAGGCCTTCGAGTACATCGGGTGCGGACTGCCGGTGCTGACCCTCGGCCACAAGGCCCTCGCCCGGTTGGTCGCCGAGGAGGGCGTCGGCGTGAGCCTGTCCACCCTCGACGACCTCGACACCCGGCTGCGGGCGCTCGACGAGCCGGCGCTGCGGCGTCGTGCGGCGGCCGCCCGGCACGGCCTGACCGTCGAGGCCCACGTGCAGCGCCTGGTCTGCCTGTACGAGACGGTGACCTGACCCCGTCGGGCTACTCCTCGAGCGTCGCCTCGTGGTCGCGGTGCTCGGAGAAGCGGTCGGCGGGCGACTTCCCCGAGTAGGTCTCGTCGAAGGTCCAGTCGGGCTGCTTGTCGAGATGACGCTCGTCGAAGGTGGCCTTGCCGTCGGAGATGTCGACCAGCTCGGCCACGAGGACCGGTGACACCACCTCGGCGGTGCCGTCGACGTGGGCCGACACGTCGTCGCCGAACCGCTCGAGGACGCTCGTCGCCAGGATCTGGTGCTGGGTGGCGAGGTAGCAGCGGGCCCTGTCCCCCACCGTGGCCGCCCGTTTCCTGATCTCGTCGAGGTCGGCCCCGGTGCCCTCGTTGGCGCACAGCCGGGACCACAGCTCGGCGAGGAGCAGGCCGTCCTGCTTGCACGGGGTGCACTGCCCGCACGACTCGACGGCGAGGAAGCGTGATGCCCCCGCGGCCACCGCGGTGATGTCGGCGCTGTCGTCGTAGACCATGAAGCCGCCCGATCCCAGGCCGCCGCCCACCTCGGCCAGGTCTTCGTAGGTGACCGGCGTGTCCAGCCGGTCGGCGGTGAGGAGCCCCGCCGCCACCCCTGACATCACCGCCTTGATGCGCCGGCCGGGGAGCGGGCCACCGCCGATGTCGTCGATCACGTCGCGCAACGGCGTCCCCATCATCACCTCGCCGACGCCGTGGTGGTGGACCATGCCCGTCACCGTGCACACGATCGTGCCGGGAGATTTCTCGGTGCCCTCGGTGCGGAACCAGTCGGCCCCCCGGGCGATGATCCGAGGCACGTTGGCCAGCGTCTCGACGTTGTCGACGAGGGTGGGCGGCGCTGCCGTCTCGCTGCCGGGGCCGGCCATCTCCACGGGGGCGGCCGACCCACTTTCCGACGTGACGTCGCCCGGCGTCTCCACCACCTCGTCGACCCCCCGGCGAAACGGTGGGGCGATCCGGGGGAAGGGATGGCGCCCGGCGATGGTCTCGAGAAGTGCCGTCTCCTCGCCGTACAGGTACTCGCCCGGGCCCTCGAACACCGTGATGGTCACCCCGTCGGCCCATCCCGCAGCCTCCACCTCGGCGACGGCATTCCGCACCCGGGCGACCACGTCGGCGAACGAGCTCTTCAGGGCGATCACGACCGAGTCGGCGGCGACCGCCCGGGCGGCGATGAGCGCGCCCTCGATCACCGAGTACGGATCGGCGGCCAGGATGGCGCGGTCCTTGTAGGTGCCGGGCTCACCCTCGGCCCCGTTGACCACGACCGTCGTGGACAGATCGGTGGCCCGGTTCTCGGCGACCGTTCGCCACTTGGTGCCCGTCGGGAAGCCCGCGCCTCCCCGCCCCCGCAGGCCCGATGCCTCGATCTCGGTGATCAGGGCCTCGGCGTCGACCTGGAGCGACGCCTGGTGTCCCTTGCCCCCGCCCCGGCCGACATGGTCGTCGAGCGATTCGACGGCGCGGGGAGGAAGGACGCGGTGCACGAGAGTCATGGCGGCAGTCTTCCTCGTGCGGTCGGTCGGGGGAAAGCGGGCCGATCAGCCGATCGGCAGGGCGTCGACGGCGGCCGCCGCGCTTCCCTTCACCTTGCGAGCCGTGCGCCGGGCCCGCCATCCGAGCGAGGGGGCGCCCCCGGTGTCGACGGCCGCGAAGATCAGGCCACCCAGCAGGCCGACGTTCTTCAGGAACTGCACCTGCTGCTTCGACCGGGCCGAGGGATCATCCTCTTCCCAGAACCGGTGACCGGCCAAAGTGGTCGGCACGATGGACCCGGCCAGGGCGATGGCGGCAAGCCGTGGGAACCGGCCGATGGCCAGGAGGAGTCCGGCACCGACCTGGACCCCGGCGTTGATCTTCACCAGCTTCTCGGAGTCGTCGGGCAGCGGGAGACGATCGGCCATCTCCG
>CAYTTL010000177.1:5708-6400 GCA_964440725.1 uncultured Acidimicrobiales bacterium
GACGTGACCGGCTCGGCCAGGGCCACCCTCGGCTCGGGATTGCGAAGAGTGTCCGCGCCACTGGCGACGAAGACGCTGGCGAGCATGGGACGGGCGAGCCAGCGGGTCGGGCTCATGGGCGGGTCTTCCGGTATCGGCGCATGCGACCGTCCTACCCGATCGGTGCCCCCCCAACCCGCCCTTAGCCGCCCAGCTCGTCGGCGAGGGACAGCCAGCGCTCCTCGAGCCCGGCCACGCGCGTCTCGGCGGCGGCGAGCTCCTGGGCCAGGCCCGCCAGGGCGACGTGCCCGGACGTCGCCGCTCCGGGCGCGACCAGCTCGGCGCCGAGGGCGTCGCGGCGGGCGACGGCCTCAGTCAGCTCGCGCTCGACCTCGGCGAGCAGGCGCCGAAGGGTGCTCGGCGACCGCTGCTTGGCCTTCTTCAGGCTCTCCGGCGCGGAAACGGAGGCGGGGTTGCGGCGGCCCCCGGCCGATCCCGCCGGCTGGCGGCCCCGGCCGGCGAGGCGCCCGGCCTCGTAGGCAGCGAACCCGCCCGGCGGCATCGCCGCCCCGCCGTGGCCGTCGAGCACGAGCACGTCGTCGACCGTGCGCTCCAGGTGGGCCCGGTCGTGGCTGACCACGACGACCGTGCCCGGCCAGTCCTCCAGGTGGTCCTCGAGCACCCGGAGAGTGTCGAGGTCGAGGTCGTTGGTC
>CAYTTL010000178.1:0-6369 GCA_964440725.1 uncultured Acidimicrobiales bacterium
GGCCCGAGCGGGGAACCGGGCCCCGGGCCACCGGAAGCGGCCGCCCGGTCACGGCCGCCGCCGGCCGGTGATACGCCCGGTTCGTGGCCCGGACGGCGGGCTCCCGGTTCCGGGCCCGGAGGGCGGGGGGCCGGCTCGGCGCCCTGACGGCGGGATCCCGGTTCCGGCCCCGGACGGGGGGCCGGTTCCACCGCAACGGCCGCCTCGCCCGCACCGCCCGACACGGGCGGGAGGACAGCCACCACGTCGTGGCCGGCCACCGGGGTCTCGGGGGTCGCCGGCTCGCCGTTGACCCACACCCGTGAGCGGGACAGCACGGCGGCGAATCGCTCGCCGAAGGAGCCCTCGGCCGCCGCCAACATCTCGGCGACCGTCGCGCCGTCGATGTCGACCCGTGCCACACCCGCCGCCTCCCGAGCCGCGGCGAACAGCCGCAGGACCGGCACCGCTACCCCGCCGGAGGCCCGATCTCGGCCCACCCGTCCTTGATCACGACCTCCCCCCGGCTTCGGGCCTCGAAGGCGACGCACCGGCGGCCCCGGTCCTCACCGGCGTCGAACAGGGTGGTCACCAGGTCCGAGTCGGGCAGGACCGGGCGGGAGAACCGCACCGCCAGGCGGCGGAGGAGGGTGTGGTCGTTCCCGGCGACCTCGGCCAGCACGGAGCGGGAGCAGAACGCCATGGTGCACATCCCGTGGACAATGATGCCCGGTAGACCCATCTCGCGGGCAAACTGCTCATCCACGTGGATGCGGTTGGCGTCGCCCGACGCCTCTGCGTAGCGATAGGTCTGGTCGGCGTCGATGTGCGCGGTGCGTTCGGCCAGGGGCTCGGAACGGGGTCGGCCCGGGGATCCGTGCCCGGGCGGCTCCTCGCCGCCGCTTCCGCCCCCCGCCAGGCCCCGGATGAACATGGTGGCGTACTGCCGCAGGGCCACGGCCCCGTCGTCGCCCCGGCTGGTGACCTCGACGGTGATCTGCGCACCCGAACGGCGGGTGCGGATACTGCGCATGAGCGCATCGGTGACGAGGTTCTCGCCGGCCGTCAACGGACGGTCGAAGTGCATGTCCTGCACGAGGTGCAGCAGCATGCCCATGGCCTCGGGCGGGACGGCGTCGTGCACGGCCGCCATGGTCGTGTCCCAGGTGGGCACCACCGCGAACAGAGGTGGCACCGGCCACGCTCCCGACCCGTTGCCGGACGCGCCGTAGGCAGGGTTGTCGTCATTGGTGGCCAGGGCGTAGGCCCGGGCCCGGTCGGGGTCCACGAGGCACGCGTCCGGCCCGTAGCGGGCGCCGAGCTTGGCGATGTCGAGCACTACGGGTGCACTCCTTGGGTCGGCCACCGACCGCGAAAGGGTGGCACGATCGTGCGCGAGGTCGGAGCTAGCGTCGCACACCGTGCAGGTGCAGGTCATACGCAGCGCCCGCCGGCGCAAGACCGTCCAGGCGTCCGAGGCCGACGGCATCGTCCGAGTCTGGATCCCTGCGACCATGAGCCGGGCGGAGGAGGAGAGATGGGTGACGGAGATGGTCTCCCGGCTGGACCGCCGCAAGGCGACCCAGGCAACCGACCTCGGGGCCCGAGCCCGTCACCTGGCCACGCGGTACTGCCTCCCCCAGCCGACCAGCGTGCGGTGGGTCGACAACCAGAACGCCCGCTGGGCATCGTGCACCCCGAACGACGGTGTGATCAGGGTGTCCTCGCGGCTGGCCGGGTTCCCGGCGTGGGTCGTCGACTACGTCCTGGTCCACGAGCTGGCCCACCTGGTGGAGGCCGGCCACGGACCGGCCTTCTGGGCCCTCGTCAACCGCTACCGCCGGGCCGAACGCGCCCGCGGCTTCCTCCTGGCCAAGGGCGGCGGCAGCATCTGACCGTTCTTTGCGCGATTTCCAGCAACCCGTGGTGGAAATCGCGCCAAGAACGGCCTTACCCGAGCCGGCGGCGAAGGTAGGTCACCAGCCGCTGGGCCAGGGCGGGCGTCAACAGGTCGGTGCCGTGGCCGGCGCCGGGGACGAGCCACAGGTCCTTGGGCTCGGAGGCCCAGTCGTAGATCGTCCGAGCGTGCTCCTCGCCGAAGTAGTGGTCGGCGGGGTCGTGGATCACCAGGGTGAACGCCGGGGCGATGTCGCCCACCACGGCACTCGAATCGGGCACCTCGTCGAGCGTGTCGGCCACCCGCGTCCGCAGCACCCGGGCCAGCACCTGGCGACCCGTCCGCGAATCGACGTAGCGGCGGACCCGGATGGTGGCCGGCGTGTCCCACGTGGCCCAGCGGGCCGGAGAGCTGACGGCGACGACGCCGGCCACCCCCCCCTGGGTGCCGGCGTGGAGAAGGACCGACGCACCACCGAGGCTCACGCCCACGGTGACCACGGGCAGACCCGGGGTGGCGGCGGCCACCGCCGCGGCCACGTCGAGAGGCTCGTCGCGTCCGAGGGTGCACCGCCCACCCGATCGGCCGTGGCCCCTGAGCTCGGGGACGAGCACGTGGGTGTGGGCGGCGAGCAGGCGGGCGAAGGCGTGGATACGGGGGGTGCGCGCCGAGTGGACCAGGCCGTGCACCAGCACGACGGTGGCGAAGGAGTCGGCCGGGCCCTGTAGACGGGCGCCGGCCAACCGGACCCCGTCGGCGGTCACCAGGTGCAGCTCCTCCTCCCGCCGGTACCGGGGGGCGAAGGCGAACCGGCGGACGAACCCGCCTACGGCGCGGCCGTAGCTCGCCGGGCGCGCCGCCACTCGTCCTCTAACCGCCCCAGCTCGGTGGAGGGGGGGCCTTCGTGGAGGTACTCGTCGAGAAGCGCCCCCCACCGGGCGCCGGCGCGCAGGCGCCCGAACAGGGCGCTCATGCCCCACACAACCCGGTCGAGGATCACATAGGACGGCGGCATGTTGAGCAGGCGGATGACGTCGCCGAACTCACCTTGGAGGTCGAGCATCCGGCTCAGGGTGCGGCCGACGAACTCGGGGTCGAAGGTGAAGTGCTCCTGCTGGAACGGGATGTAGGGACCGCTGCAGTACTCGTAGATCCTGTCTGCGTCGATGCCGTGGGCCTCGGGCAGGAACCCGGCGTGCACGAGCGCCTTGATCAGGGCGGGAGGATCCTGGGCCAGGATGGCGTCGAGGATCGGGCTCAGGGTCTCGAGCTCGCCCGGAGCCCACCGCTTGACCAGGCCGAAGTCGAGAAAGGTGATCCGGGCCTGGTCGGGATGAAAGCGGTAGTTCCCCGGATGGGGGTCGCCGTTGAACACGCCGTGATGCCAGATCGAGCCCTCGGCGAACCGGAACAGCACCTCGGCGGCCACCTGCTTCTGCTCGGGGGTGGCGCTGGCTCCGAACTCGGCCCACGACAGCCCGTCGACCCATTCGCTGGTGATGACCCGGGTGGCGCAGCGTTCGGGGACGATGTCGGGCACGTGGATGAAGGGGTGGCCGCGGTAGCGATCGGCGAACTCGGCCTGACAGCGCGCCTCCAGCCGGTAGTCGAGCTCGTCGCTCATGCGGGCCCTCAGCTCGTCGACCATGGCCCGGACGTCCATGTTCTTCAGGGCGAAGCTTGCGAACATGCCGTAGAGGAGCTCGGCGTTGTCGAGGTCGGACCGGATGGCCTTGTCCACGCCCGGGTACTGCACCTTGACGGCCACGATGCGCCCGTCGGGCATCACCGCCCGGTGCACCTGGCCGATCGACGCCGCCGCTTTGGGGATGGGGTCCCAGTCGAGGAACAGCTTGTGAGGATCGGCGCCCAGCTCGGAACGGATAACCCCCTCGGCCAGGCTGGGGGCCATGGGCGGCACGTCGGCCTGCAGGGTGGCCAGCGCCGCCTGGGCCTCGGGGGGGAGACCCTCGGCGATGAAGGAGACCATCTGGCCGGCCTTCATGATGGCGCCCTTCATCCCTCCCAACACCTCGGCCACGTCCTGGGCGCTGCGAATGGCGAAGCCCTCCTCGAGGCGCGCCCGCGTGGCCTCGGTGGCCCGCCGGCCCCGTACCTTGACGACCGACCAGTGCACGACCCGGCGCGCCGAGAGCCGCCAGACGCGAGCCTGGCGATCGAGGCGGTTGCGACGGTCCTCGTCGGAGAGGAAGACGGCGATACCGGCAGCTCCAGCCACCACCACCCCCCCTGCAGTCAGGGGAACGGCCTTCCGCACGTTCAGTAGCTATTCACCCACCCGGGTGCCGGCTCCACCGGCGAGGCCGCTCATGCCCCCCTGCGACTCGGCACGCTCCTGGTCGTCCCGGCAGAGCCGGGCAGCCGGAAGCGCCTGCAGGCGGTCGTCGTCGATCGGTCGGCCGCACGCCTCGCACGTGCCGTAGGTGCCCTCGTCGAGGCGGCGCAGGGCGTGTTCGACGTCGGCCAGCTCGGACTCGATGGCCTCGAGGATGGAGAGGTCCTTCTCCCGTTCGAAGGTCTCGGTGCCCATGTCGGCCTGGTGTTGGTCGGCCGAGGACAGCTCCGACAGACTCTCCTGCTCGCTCTGGTCGACGAGATTGTCGTCGTCGAGGCCGCCGCGCACAGCCTCGAGCCGCGCCCGTTCGTCGTGCAGGCGGGCCTTCACCTCGTCCTGGAGCACCCCGTCGTCCATCGCCCGAGCCTACCCAGCGTCAGGACCGTTCTGGCCCCGCCTCTCAGGCCAGTGACACCAGGTCGAGAAGGTCGTCGCTCCAGCGCTGGAAGGTGCCCTCGGGGAGGAGCAGGGCGTCGTCGGCCGCCAGCTCGTTGACGAAGGTCGTGTCGTGGCTGACCACCACCATGGTCCCCGGCCACCCGGCCAGCGCCTGCCCGATGGCGGTGCGCGACGGAGGGTCGAGGTTGTTGGTGGGCTCGTCGAGGAGGAGCAGGTTGTGGCGGCCGGCCACCAGCTGGGCCAGGGCGAGCTTTGTCTTCTCCCCGCCCGACAGGGTGGCGGCATCCTGGTAGGCGACGTCGCCGACGAGGCCGAACATCCCGAGCAGTGCACGCAGCTCAGTGTCGGGCGCATTGCCGTTCTCCCTCAGGTGGTCGAGCACCGAGACGCCGGGCCGGATCCCCTCGTGCTCCTGGGCGTAGTAGCCCACCGAGACCCCCACCCCCGGGCGAACCGTGCCCGCCGACGGATCCGTCGTCCCCGCCAGGACCCGCAACAGGCTGGTCTTGCCGGCGCCGTTCAACCCCATGACCAGGAGGCGGCGCCCGCGTTCCAGGGTGACGTCGACGTCGTCGAACACGGGCACGGCGCCGTCGGCCCCGTAGGCCTTGGCCAGGCCGGTGGCCTCCATCACGATGCGCCCCGACCTCGGTGGCTCGGGGAGGCGGACGTTGTACCGCCGCTCCCTGGTCGGCCCCTGCACGGCGTTGCTGCGGATCTTCTCGACCCGGCGGTCGATCGACTTGGCGACGCGGGCCCGCTTGGCCGTCTGGCCGCGCATGCTGTCGGCCTGGTCGCTGAGCCGGCGGATCTCCACCTGCTGGCGGCCGGCGGTCTTGGACGCCCGCTCCTCGTCGACGGCACGGGCCGCCCGGTACTGCGAGTAGGTCCCGCGGTACTCGATCAGCCGGCCCTCGTCGAGGTGCAGGATGCGGGTGATCGCCTTGTCGAGCAGGTGCAGGTCATGGCTGACCACCAGCAGGGCCCCCCGGTAGGAACCGAGAAAGGTCGTCAACCACGCCTTGGCGTCGGTGTCGAGGTGGTTGGTGGGCTCGTCGAGCATGAGGACGTCGCTGCCGCCGTAGAGGATGCGCGCCAGCTCGATGCGCCGCCGCTCGCCTCCCGACAGGGCGGTGATGGCCAGGTCGACCCGATCGGCGCTCAGACCGAGACCGGCAGCCAGCTTGCGGACATGGGCCTCGGCCGCGTAGCCGTCGGCCACGAAGAACTCCTCCTCGGCCTGGCTGAAGCGGGCGAGGGCACGGTCCGACCGGTCGTGCTCGAGGGCGGTACGCAGGTCCTCGAGGCGATCGGCGGCTTCGTCGAGGCCCCGTCCCGACAGGATGTGGGAGAGCCCGGTGGCCTGGCGCCCGGAACCGTGGGGGCGGGGATCCTGGGGCAGGTAGCCGAGGGCGCCGGTGTGGTGGATGGTGCCGGCGGCAGGCTCGTCCTCGCCGCCCAACACCTTCAGCAGGCTGGTCTTGCCGGCACCGTTACGGCCCACCAGGCCCACCTTCTCGCCCGGCCGCAGGGTGAACGACGAGTCGGTGAGAGTGGCGCGTCCGCCCACCTCCACGCTGAGTCCCTGCACCGAAAGCATCGTCCCAGGGTAGGGGGTCGCCGGTGCAGGCGATTCTCGGCGGCCCAGGGGGGACCTCACGAACACGGGCCGGTGCCGCCCTACGATGAGGTCAGGGGTCAATGTATGCCTGGTTGTGTGCAGTCCTTCGGGGGCGTA
>CAYTTL010000179.1:0-6341 GCA_964440725.1 uncultured Acidimicrobiales bacterium
AGATCCCGTGGTCGGCCGGTGGGCCCACCACCCAGGACAACGGGCAACCGGCGTGCGGCTTTCACAACCGGGCGCGGGAGCGGGGACCATGACTGAGCTCAGGGCGCGTCGAGCTCCGCGGGCTACCGTCACGCGGTGCTGCCAGGGGTGTGGGCCATCGTCGTCGCCGGGGGGACCGGTCACCGCTTCGGTCGACCCAAGCAGTTCGAGGACCTCCTCGGCCGCCGGGTGCTCGACTGGTCGTTGGCCGCCGCCGTCGCCACGTGCGAGGGAGTGGTCCCCGTGCTTCCCGCCGACAGTTTGGAGCCGGGCGCCGAGCCGGGCGGGCCGACCAGGTGTGCCTCCGTGCGGGCGGGGCTGGCCGCCGTCCCCTCCGACGCCGAGATCGTGGTGGTGCACGACGCCGCCCGTCCGCTGGCGCCCCCGGACCTGTTCGAGCGGGTGGTGGCCGCCGTGATGGCGGGAGCCGACGGCGCCGTACCGGGGGTGGCGGTGGCTGACACCCTGAAGCGGGTGGCAGACGATCGGGTCGTCGAGACGGTGGAGCGCGCCGGCCTGGTGGCGGTACAGACGCCCCAGGCGTTCCGGGCCGAGATCCTGCGACGTGCCCACGCCGGCGAGCCCGAGGCCACCGACGACGCCGCCCTGGTCGAGGCCGCCGGCGGCATGGTGGTGGTGGTCGAGGGCGACCGGCGGAATCTCAAGCTCACGTCTCCCGACGACCTCGTAATGGCCCGAGCCCTGGTCTCCGGCTGATGGCGACGAGGGTCGGGATGGGCTTCGACGTCCATCCCTTCTCGGCCGACCCCGGACGCCGTCTCGTGCTGGGCGGCGTCGCGCTGGAAGGGGAGCGGGGCCTGGCCGGCCACAGCGACGCCGACGTGATCGCCCATGCCGTGGCCGATGCCCTGCTCGGCGCCGCCGGGCTCGGAGATCTGGGCGAGCACTTCCCCGACTCCGACCCGGCGTGGCGCGGCGCCGACAGCGCCGTACTGCTGGCCGAGGCGGTGCGACTGGTGGCCGACGACGGGTGGGCGGTGGCCAACGTCGACTGCTCGGTCGTGCTCGAGGCGCCGCGGCTGGCGCCCCACATCGCCGCCATCGAGGCCCGGCTCGGTGATCTGGTGGGGGCGCCGGTGTCGGTGAAGCCCAAGCGGGCCGCGGGCCTCGGCGCCCTGGGCCGCGCCGAGGGCGTGGCCTGCTGGGCCGTCGCCCTCATCGAACGCTGACCACGATGGCGCCGCCGAACGCCGTCCATACGACCGGACGGACCGGTTTGACGGGACGTCAGATGTCTGTCAGATTCCGAGTCCGGGTCGGGGGTGCGTCCGCCGCGCACCCCCACCCGGATCCCTGACCCCGGACCTCCGGTGCGTTTGACGACGACCCGACGAGGGAATCCCTCCAGTGGGGCGGACACAACGTCCAACCAACTTGGAGGTCATCATGGGAATCGGGTTCAGCGTCTTCCTCATCGCCGCAGGGGCCATCCTCGCCTTCGCCGTCGACGTGGTGGTGTCGGGTGTGAACCTGGACACCGTCGGGATAATCCTGATGATCGCCGGCGCCATCGGCCTGCTCTGGAGCCTCCTGCTCCTGGGGCGCGACCGGACCGTGGTCGCCGACGACTACGCCGGCGAGCCCGTGGTCGCCGGTCGGCGCCGGGGCCTCCGCAGGTACTGAGCCGAGGCTGCCGGCCTCAGGCCGGTCGCTCGTTCGCAACGCACCCCGACCCTCGCCACCGTGCGGGGGTCGGCTCGCGCCGGTACGGCAGGACCGGCATGCGCCCCCGGTAGGATCGGCCGGCCCGGGATACCGCCGCCACCACGAGGAAGCACCCGTGACCACCATGCCGCAGCCCATCCCGCCGGGGTCTCCGCCGTCGAGCACGCCCGGTCCACGCTCGGCCGCCAGTGCCGTCGACCTGGTGAAGGTCTACGGGTCGGGCGCAACGATCGTGCGGGCCCTCGACGGGGTCAGCGTGGCCTTTCCCGCCGGGCGCTTCAGCGCCATCATGGGCCCTTCCGGCTCGGGGAAGTCCACCCTCATGCACTGCCTGGCCGGCCTCGACACGAGCACCGGCGGCCACGTGTACATCGGCGACGTCGACCTCACGACGCTCGACGACACCCGGCTGACCCTGCTTCGCCGCGACCGGGTCGGGTTCATCTTCCAGTCGTTCAACCTCATCCCCACCCTCACCGCCTACGAGAACATCGTCCTGCCCCTGGCGATCGCCGGGCGTAAACCCGACACGGAGTGGCTCGACACCGTCGTGGAGGCGGTGGGCATCGCCGACCGGCTGAAGCACCGGCCCAGCGAGTTGTCCGGCGGCCAGCAGCAACGGGTGGCCGGAGCCCGTGCCCTCGCCAGCCGGCCGGAGATCATCTTCGCCGACGAGCCCACCGGCAACCTCGACTCGCGGGCCAGCGCCGAGATGCTGAGCTTCATGCGGCGGTCGGTGTCGGAGCTGGGCCAGACCATCGTCATGGTCACCCACGATGCGACCGCCGCCGGGTACGCCGATCAGGTCGTCTTCCTCGAGGACGGCCGCATCGCCGGCGAGATGGAGGCGCCGACGGCCGAGCGGGTGCTCGACCGGCTGAAGGCCATGGGCGACTAGCAGTGATGGTGCACTGAGTGTTCAAGGCGACCCTGCGCAGCCTCGCCGCCCACAAGCTCCGTCTGGCTCTCACGTCGCTCGCCGTGGTCCTGGGCGTGGGCTTCGTGGCCGGGTCGTTCGTGTTGACCGACACGCTCAACGCCACGTTCATCCGCTTGTTCAAACAGGTCGACGGCGGCGTCGACGTGCGCGTCCGGTCCCGATCGACGTTCACCGAGCAGGACCGCGGGGGCAACAGCTCCAAGTACCAACCGGTGCCCGAGGAGCTGGTCGAGCGGGTCCGGAAGGTACCGGGGGTGGAGGCGGTGTCGGGGGAGATCTCGGGCTTCGCCCAGATGGTCGACAAGTCCGGCGATGTGATCGGCGGCGACGGGCCCCCCACGATCGGCGCGGCCGCCTCCCAGGACCTGCGGATCTCCCGGCTGACGGTGGTGAGGGGGAAGCTTCCGTCCGCCCCCGGCGAGGTGGCCATCGACGCGGGAACGGCCAAGGACAGCAAGTTCGTCGTCGGCGACCGTGTCAAGGTGCTCCTGCGCGGCCCGGCCGAGGAGTTCACCGTGTCCGGTGTCGTGAAGGTGGGCGACGCCGACAACCTGGCCGGGGCGACGCTGGCCATCTTCGAGCCCACCACCGCCCATCGGGTGCTCGACCGTCCGGGAACCTTCGACTCCGTCGACGTGAAGGCGGGGGGCGCCTCCCAAACGGTGCTCCGGGACCGTATCGACGCCGCCCTCGGAGGCGAGTACGACGTGATCACCGGGGAGAGGCTCGCTGCTCAGGAGGCCCAGGAGGTGTCCGACAGCTTCGTGAAGTTCATCGGCATCGCCCTGGGCATCTTCGCCGGCGTAGCCCTGCTGGTGGGCACCTTCCTGATCTCCAACACCTTCTCCATCATCGTCGCCAGCCGCACCCGGGAGCTGGCCCTGTTGCGGGCCCTGGGGGCCCGTCGCCGCCAGATCCTGGCCTCGGTGCTCGGGGAGGCGGCCCTGACCGGCCTGGTCTCGTCGGTCGTCGGGGTGGGTTTCGGGTACCTGGTGGCCACCGGCCTGAAGGCCGTCCTGGCCGCCTTCGGCGGCAACCTGCCCACCTCGGCCACGGTGCTGGCCGGGCGCACCGTGATCCTGTCACTCGTCGTGGGCGTCGTGGTCACGGTGGCGTCGTCGATCCTGCCCGCTCTGCGGGCCACCCGGGTGTCGCCCATGGCCGCCCTGCGCGACAGCGGCATCCCCACCGGTGGCGAGGTGCGGCGGTCGCGGATGGGGCTGGGAGTGCTCTTCCTGGCTCTGGGGGCGGTGGGCCTGGCCCGGGGCCTTGGTGGAAGCGGCATTCAGCTCGTCGGTCTCGGCGCGTTGAGCATCCTCATCGGCGTCGCCGTCATGGCGGTGTTCATCGCCCGGCCCCTCGCCGGGGTGATCGGCTTCCCGCCCGCCCGGTTGTTCAAGGTGCCCGGCCGTCTCGCCCGCGACAACGCCATGCGTAACCCGGCCCGCACCGCCTCGACCGCAGCCGCCCTCATGATCGGCCTGGCCCTGGTGACGTTCGTCGCCGTGCTGGCGGCGTCACTCAAGGTCTCCCTCAACGAGTCCTTCGAGCGTTCGTTCACCGCCGACTACGTGGTGTCGGGACGGGGCTTCGAGGGGTTCAGCCCGGAGCTGGCCGCCGAGCTGCGGCGCCTGCCGGAGCTACGCGACGTCGTCAGCCTGGCCCAGGGCCAGTGGCGCCTCGATGGCAAGACCAACCAGCTGACCGCCACCGAGCTGTCCAGCTTCGCCCGCCTGCTGCGCCTGGAGATCGTGTCGGGCGCCGTCCCCCCCGACGACGGGACCGGCCTGTTGGTCGTCGAGGAAACGGCGAAGAACAACAAATGGACCGTCGGCGACCTCGTCCCCATGGAGTTCGCCAAGACCGGCAGGCAGGAGGTTCGGCTGGCGGGCACCTTCGAGAAGAGCGAGTTCGCCAGCGGCTACTTGCTCTCCGCCGTCGACTTCGAGCGCAACTTCTCCAGTCGTCTGGCTCAGCTGGTGGTGGTCAAGGCCGACGAGCAAATCCCCGCCGGGCGGTCGCGCGCGGCCATGGCGCCCGTGCTGGCCGCCTACCCCAATGCCGAGCTCATGGACCAGGCCCAGTTCAAGGACTCGGTGACCGAGAGCGTCAACCAGATCCAGGGACTGATCACCGTCCTGCTGGCGCTGGCCATCGTCATCGCCGTGCTCGGGATCCTCAACACGCTCGCCCTGTCCGTGCTCGAACGCACGCGGGAGTTGGGGCTGCTGCGCGCCGTGGGAATGTCGCGCCGCCAGACGCGCCGCATGATCCGCTGGGAGGCGGTCATCGTCGCGGTCATAGGTGCCGTGCTGGGCCTGGTCGTCGGCGTGTTCTTCGGATGGGCCGTGGTACGGGCGCTCCACGACGACGGCATCACCACGCTGAGCGTGCCGGGTGGTCAGCTCGTGGCCTACGTGGTCATCGCCGGCGTCCTCGCCGTGCTGGCCGCGGTGTTCCCCGCCCGCCGAGCCGCCCGGCTCAACGTGCTCGCCGCCATCGCCTACGAGTAGCGACCGGGAGGCGCGGTCGTGACGCAGGTGCACCTGGACACCGATCTGGGGACGAACATGGACGACCTGGCGGCGCTGGCGATGCTGCTCGGCGCGGCCGGCGTCGACCTGACGGCCGTCACCACCTGCATGGATCCCGGCGGACGGCGGGCCGGCTACGTGCGGCACGCCCTGGGCCGGGCCGGTGCCGCCGACGTCGCGGTGGCGGCGGGGGCGGAGGTGTCGATGACCACCCTCACCATGCCGGGACGCTTCCCGGACGACGCCCACCGCTGGCCGGAGGCGGTGCCACCGGCGCCGGCGCCGCCCGGCGCCGCCCTGCGCCTGCTGGGCGACAGCGTCGACGCAGGAGCGACCATCGTGGCCATCGGGCCCTACACCAACCTGGGCCTGCTCGGGGTGGAGCGTCCCGCCCTGTTGGCGCGCGCCAAGGTGGTGGTGATGGGGGGGTGGTTCGACCTGCCCCGGGCGGGGCTTCCCCCGTGGGGTCCCGACCGCGACAGCAACGTCCAGCACGACACCGATGCCGCCCGGATGGTGATCGACCACGCCGGGGAGCTGACCATGGTCCCCATCCCCCTCACCCTGCGCGTGCACCTGCGTGGGGACGATCTCGGGAGGCTCCGGGCGGCGGGCCCGCTGGGCCGCCTGGTCGCTTTCCAGGCCGAACGCCAGGGAGCCGAACAGGCCACCCGCGAGCTGGCGGCCTTCTGCCCGGCGGTCCCCGGCGACCTGCTGAACTTCCAGCACGACCCGCTGGCCTGTGCCGCCGCCCTCGGGTGGCCGTGCGTCACCTTCGACACACGTCGGGTGGGGCCGGAGCTCGACGGCGGGGTGCTCCGACTCGTCGAGGACCCTGCCGGTCGACCGGTTCGGGTGGCCGTCGACGGGTGGGGGGGGCCGAGGACGTGGACGCCGAGGCCTTCACCGCCGCGTGGTTGGATGCCGTCACCGCAGCTGGAGCACCGCCGGGGGGGTAGGGGGCCCCCGCCGGCACCGACGGGCGCGGTCCTCGGACCCGGGTGCCCGTCGGCAGCGACACCGAGAATGGCTAGAGCCAGCTGAGGCGGGCGCGGTCGCCGGGATCGTCGGCGGGCGGGCGGGCCAGCTCGCCGGCACCAACCCCGGCGAGCAGGCGGTGGACGGCGGCGAGGATCTCGGGC
>CAYTTL010000180.1:0-6287 GCA_964440725.1 uncultured Acidimicrobiales bacterium
AGGGAGGGGTCCCCATGGGGCAGGGGCCCCATGGGGAGGGACCCTGAGGGACAGGCCACGGGCGCCGGGGGCGACAGGGATCATCGGGGCCCCGGAGCACCTTTGAATTGGACGGGGATGCGCCCGATCCCGTAGTCCTTGCGGAGAGGGTGGCCTTCCCAGTCGTCGGGCATGAGGATGCGGGTGAGGTCGGGGTGCCCGACAAAGACGATGCCGAACATGTCGTAGGTCTCCCGTTCCTGGGCCTCGGTACCCGGGTGGAGCTCGAACAGCGATGGGACCGACAGGTCGTCCTCGGGAACCTGGACCCGCAGCCGGATGCGCCGGCGGTCGGCGAAGGAGAGCAGGCTCACGACCACCTCGAAGCGCTCGCCCACGACGCCGGCGGGCAGACCTCGGCCGGCGGGCACGCTCCGGGCCGGGTGGGTGAGGTAGTCGACCCCACAGAGGTCGACGCACATCTGGTAGCCGTCGGACTGGAGGGCCCGTACCACCTCCAGGTAGTGCTGCCGGTCGGGATGCACCACCAGCTGACCGCGCGAGAGCGAGGCAACCGCCCCGTGGATCAGGGCCGGCTCCTCATCGGGCCCGACCCCTTCCGTCTCTGCCTCGGGTGTCCCCGCGTCGCTCACTTCGGGGTGGCGACGGCGACGGGTCGGTCGGGCCGGATACCGGCACCGGTCTCGCCCCGGCGGCGGGTGATCTCGCCCGTGCGGATGAGCTCGTGCAGGGTGAGGATGGAGTGCAGGAGGGTCTCGGGGCCCGGCGGGCATCCGGGGGCGTAGACGTCGACGGGGACGATCTGGTCGACGCCCTGGACGATGGCGTAGTTGTTGAACATGCCCCCGCTCGAGGCGCAGACGCCCATGGAGATGACCCACTTGGGCTCCATCATCTGGTCGTAGACCTGGCGGAGCACCGGGGCCATCTTCTGGGAGACCCGGCCGGCCACGATCATCAGGTCGGCCTGGCGCGGCGAGGCGCGGAACACCTCCATACCGAAGCGGGCCATGTCGAAGTGCGCCGCCCCGCTGGCCATCATCTCGATGGCGCAGCAGGCGAGACCGAAGGTGGCGGGCCACACGCTGTTGCGGCGGGCCCACTTGACCAGCTCCTCGATGTTGCCGGTGAGGAAGTTGTGGTTGAGGTCGGCCAGGCCCATCAGCCGTCCTCCCCGTCGGCCCGGGGTGCGCCGGCGCGGACAGGGACGGGCGATCGGCCCTCGCCACCCACCCGGCGGATGGTGGACTCGGTCGAGCGGTCGGCGTCGCGTGCGCCCGCAGACCGGGCCTCGGGCTCGTCGGCCGGCGGAGGCAGGTGCTTGGTCGGCCCCCAGTTGAGCGCGCCCCGGCCGAGCAGGTACACGAACGACAGGAACACGGCGCCGGCGAAGATCAGCATCTCCCAGAGCCCGAAGGCGCCCAGGTCGCGGTAGATCACCGCCCAGGGGAACAGGAAGATGATCTCGATGTCGAAGATGATGAAGATCATCGCCACCAGGTAGAAGCGCACCGGGAACCGCTGGGCCGGCCCCTCGTCGGGGACGATGCCGCATTCGTAGGGGGCCACCTTGGCCGCGGTGGGCCGCTTCCGCTGGCCGAGCAGGCCGGATGCGAAGAACGACAGGCCCGCGAAAAGGGTGGCCAGGATCAGCAGCACCAGGAGCGGCAGATACTGGGCCATCGCGGTCGCGGAGCTTACCCGCGCTCAGCCATCGCTTCCTTGTCCCTGACATGGAGCCGGTAGCAGGTGACCCCGAAGAGCAGCGTGAAGGCGATAAAGACGATCGCCGGGTTCTGGCGGAGAGAACCCAGGTCGCGGACCATGAGCACCGAGACGGTCGGGGCCTGCTCGTCGACGGTCGGTTGCGGGGGCGGCTGGCCGGGAACGGGCTCGGGGGTGATCGCCTTCTGCACCTGGATCAACAGGAAGTGGGGCTCGTGGAAGACGTTGAAGGGGCGGAAGTTGATCAGGTGGAGCGGCCCGTAGGTCTCGCCCCCCTTCTCGGTCGCCGCGACCGGGAGGAAGTCCGAGGAGGATCGGAACGTGGCCCGGGGCCCGACGATCTCGGCCTCGACCACGGCCATCGCGTCGGCCACCTCGGGATTGGTGATCTCGAGCTCCTCCCAGTCGTCCGGGTAGCCGGCGGCCTCGGGATTGCGCGACGCCTCGGCCACGTCGCCGATGATCGTCTCCTGGGCCTTCCAGGTCGGCGACTGGCCCACGTACCCGATGCCGTAGATCCACCACACCGCGCTCAGGATGACCATCCACCCACAGAACCCGGCGACGGCCAACAGGAAGCCGAGACGGCTGCCCATGTTGGTGGCCAGCAGCAGATAGACCGATCCGGGCAGGACCACCATGGCGATGATCACGTAGAGGGCGCCCCGAATCTGGGGGTTCCACTTGAGCGCCCCCATCATCAGGTCGTTCGCCGCCAGGTGGGCGGAGGCCAGCTGGTTCATCACAGTCCCCGCTCGTAGTCGACGATCGCCTGGATCTGCTCGGCCGACAGCATCTCCTCGAAGTGGGGCATCACGCCCTTGCTGATGCCCCGGAGGCCGTAGGCCTTGCCCTCCTCGGCGGTCTTGGCCACCCATTCCACCTGCGACTCGACGGTCGGGAACTGCCGGAGGCTGGCGCCGTTGTTGAGGGGCGGCCCGAAGGCCCCGCCGCCCATCAGCCCCGGCTCGCCGAAGGAGTAGCCCTGGGTGTGGCAGCGGGCGCAGTAGGCGTCGAACAGCTTGGCGCCGTCGACGCCGAATTCGGCGAGGGCGTCGGCCTTCACCTCTTCGGGGTCGAGCTGGATGCTCTCGATGAAGGCGATGAGGTCCTCGAGCTGCTGGTCGTTCAGGGCACCGCCGCCCTCCTCACCCCAGGGCGGCATGGGTGTGCCCGCCCGGCCGTAGGTGAGGATGTACTTGAGTTCCTCGGGACGGTATCGCAGCAGCGCGGTGTTGAGGGCGGGCGCTTCCCACTGGACCTGCTTGGGAGGGGCGTCGGGGTTCGCCTCGTCGACGAGCGTGTAGGGGGCGACACCGCCGATGCCGTTGACGCCGTGGCAGGTCTCGCACCCGTAGTGGGGCTCCCTCGGGGTCGGGGGATCACCGGGCGAGGCTTGGAAGTACCGCTTGCCCCGCAGCACCGCCTCTTCTTCGAACCACTCCGTGCCCCGGTCGAGGCCGGGCCCCCGCTGGCGGAACGGTTCGCGCAGCCAGTACACGGGGAGCCCGATGGCGACGATGACCAGCGTGCCGAAGGCCCACCACAGGTACTTGGTGAGCCGGGGGCCCTCCATCGCCTCGTCTTCGAAGTAGGTCTTGCGGTTGGGGGCGATGACCAGCTCTTCGCCGGGCTCGTAGGTGCGACGCGTCGAGCTGACGAGGTACAGGAGCCACGCTGCGGTCATGACGATGACGACCCACACGCCGATCTGGCGCTGGGATGCGGCGATGAGAGGGTTCAATGGCCGCCGACCGCCCCGATGCAGTGGGGGCCCTGGGATTCCTGGCCGGTGGTGTTGGTGCCGATGGGGGGCCCGGTGAGGACCTCCTTGGTGTCGACGAAGACGTCACCGCCGGTGACGGAGACGGCGAAGCGGTCGAGACCCCGGGGTGCGGGGCCACCCTTCATCTCGCCCACTGCGTTGTACTGCGACCCGTGGCACGGGCACTCGAACCACTGGGAGGTCTGGCACCACGGCACCCGGCAGCCCAGGTGGACGCACTTCTGGTAGAGGGCCACCAGCCCCTGCTCGTAGCCCTCGATCACCGCCGAATAGGCGGTGATCTCCTTGGCCTTGGGTACGTCGCCCACCGGGTAGGGGTTGATGTAGAAGCGACCGGAGGCCAGGTAGAAGGGCTCCTTCTTGTCCTCGATCTCCTTCAGGATGTCTTCTTTCTTACCGGCCCTGATCTTGGAGCCGAACCCCCCGGACAACGTCGGCCACAGGAACGCGAGCGACGCCCCTCCGAACGAGAGCAGGGTAAGGGAGAAGGCGGCGAAGATGCCCCGGTTCAGCACCTGCCGCCGGGTGACGCCCAGCGTCTCCTCGTCGGGAGGCAGGGCCGGCGGCGCCGGTGGGGCCGACTCGTCGGGCAGCCCCGAGCGGCCCTGGCGCTCGAGGGCGACGGCCCGCTCGAGCTCGCGCCCGGTGCGGGCGGGTGCGGCGGACGATGCCCGCTCCAGGCCGGCGCCCACGGTGGCCACCTCGGGCGCGTCGGCGGCGGGCGCCGGCTCGGTGTCGAGGGCGCGCCGCTCGTCCCGGCGACGCGCGGTGGCCAGGAAGAACACCGAGGCTGCGGCCACCAGGCCGACGATTGCGATCAGGAACACGACGGTTGCATCCATTGCGTGTGCGAAGCTCCTAGAGGTCGAAGAAGACGCCGTCTTTCCAAGGGAAGGTGAAGTTGAACCCTGGCCCTCGGAAGAAGCATCCGATGATCACGAGCACCGCCCAGAACATGAGGAACAGCGTCATGAGGGCGATGGCGAACTTGCGGTCTTCGGGCTTGTGGGAGGGGTTGCGGTCGGAGTAGGGCGCCAGCATCAGCGCGAAGATCCCGATGCCGGGAATGGTGACCCCTGCGATCATCGGGTGGAACATGGTGAGCAGTTCCTGGAGGCCGAGGAAGTACCAGGGCGCCTTCGACGGGTTGGGCGTGAAGTTGTAGTTGGCCGACGCCAGCAGCGGGGCGTTGACCAGGGCGGAGAACACGAGCAGGAAGGCGCTCATGGCCATGCATGCCACGAACTCGCCGATGAGCAGGTGGGGCCAGACGTGGACCTTGTCGGTGGGCGTGGCCCGCACGTCCTGGATCGATCCCGCCTTGACCACGGTGAGCAGGCGCTGGGTGTGGCCCTCGGGGCCCTTGGCCACGGGCGCCGGAGCGGTTGCGACGGCGGTGGCCGCGCCGGCGGCGATACCCTGCTTCTCGGTTCCGGCCGGGGCGCCGCCGCCACCTTCGCCCGCGGCCTGGCTGCGGGCCAGGAGGTGGGCGGGGATCTTGTCGGGGTCGGCTCCCTCGGCGGGCGGCTCGGCGCCCCCGCCGGTGTCGGGCTCGCCGGGAACGGGCAGCCCGAGCGCGGCTCGCCGCTCCTTGGACCGATTCAGAAGGTGCTCGGGTACCTCGGTCACGCGACCTCCCTTCCTACAGCGGCCCGGAGAGGCCGCCGTCCTTGCGGACCCTCCAGAAGTGGACGGCCATGAAGATGACGATGACGAACGGGAGCATCAACACATGGAGCACATACCATCGGAGCAGGGTGTCGGTGCCGATCTCGGTGCCTCCGAGGAGCACGAATTTCACCTGTGACCCGAAGACGGGCGTATAGCCCATCATGTTGGTACCCACGGTGACCGCCCACAGGGCCAGCTGGTCCCACGGCAGCAGGTAGCCCGTGAACGAGAGCAGCAGGGTCAGGGTGAGCAGGACGACGCCGATGACCCAGTTGAACTCCCGCGGCGGCTTGTAGGCCCCGTGGTAGAAGACGCGCGACATGTGGAGGAACACCGAGATCACCATCAGGTGGGCGGCCCATCGGTGCATGTTCCGCACGAGCAGGCCGAAGGTGACCGAGGTCTCGAGTGTCTGCAGGTCGTTCCACGCCTGGGCCGCCGTCGGCCGGTAGAAGAACATCAAGAAGATGCCGGTGATGGTGAGGATGATGAACAGGAAGAACGACAGACCGCCCAGGCACAGCGTGTAGCTCACCTTCACGGCGTGGCGCTTCACCTTCACGGGGTGAAGGTGGTAGAGCAGGCTGTTCATGATGACGTAGGAACGGTTCCTGGGGCTGTCGGTGTAGCCCTTGCGGAAGATGGAACCCGGCCGGAAGATGGAGGTCCACGCCTGGGAGCTGCGGACCTTCTCGCCGACCTCGGCGAGGCGTTCACCCGGGCTGCGGTGGCCGTTCCCGTCGCCGTTGCCGTTGCCGTTCCTGCTCAACCTTCTGGCCACGCGCTTAGAACCGCATCCCGTAGGCGTAGCCGTGCTTCTCGTCGCGCCCGTGGGGGTCGCCGTCCTTGGCGGCCACGCCGGCCTTTCCCATCACGATCACGCCGGTGGGGCAGCGGTCGACGCAGAGGCCACACCGGGTGCACACGTCCTCGTCGACGATGAAGACCACGTGGTCGTCGGGGTCGTCGCCGGGCCGTTCGGCGTCGACGGCGTCGGAGATGGTGTCGGTGCCCAGCATGTGGATGCACTTCCACGGGCAGATGTCGACACAGCCCTCGCACATGATGCACTCGGACTGGTCGATGTGGAGGAACTGCTTGGGCT
>CAYTTL010000181.1:0-6276 GCA_964440725.1 uncultured Acidimicrobiales bacterium
GTCGAACATACATTCGATACTACTGCTGGGCTGCGACAACCTCCACGTGGAGACGCAGCTCCACGTCGGTGTGCAGGCGTACCGCCACCTCGTGCGGGCCCACCGTCTTGATGGGCTCGTCGAGGTGGACCTGTCGTCGGTCGAGTGACACACCGGCCTGTGCGTCGACGGCCGCCACCAGCTCGTGGACGGTGACCGAGCCGAACAGGCGCCCCTCGGGACCGGCCTTGGCCCCGATGGTGATGACCTTGGGAGCCAGGCGGGTGGCGACCTCCTCGGCGGAGCCCCGGTCGCGAGCCTCCCTCAGGTCGCGGGCCCGACGCATGTCGGCCGCCTGGGCCGCCGCCCCCGGGGTCGCCTTGAACGCCAGGCCCCGAGGCACCAGGAAGTTCCTGGCGTACCCGTCGGAGACGTCAAGCACGTCACCCTTGTTGCCGACGTTGGTGACGTCGGCCCGCATGATGACCTTCACGGGGTGCCCGCCTCGTCGACACCGGCGTCGAAGGCGGGCACACCCTCGACATCGGCCGGGCCGGCGTTGTCGAGCCCGCCGGGGGGAGGCCCGCTGGGTTCGGGACGGGGACCGCTGCCCGCTCCGGGAGCCCGGTCGGGCCGGGGCGGCCCGCCGAAGCGCGCGCCTCCGGCACCGGGGCCACCGTCACGACCGCCGCGACCGCCGCGACCGCCTCCGCGCCCACCCTCGGACGTCGCCCGCTGGCTGTACGGGAGCAGTGCCAGCTCGCGGGCCGTCTTGATGGCGATGGCCGCATCGCTCTGGTGGCGCCGGCAGTTGCCCGACACCCGACGGGCGCGGATCTTGCCCCGGTCGGACATGAAGCGGCGCAGCAGGTTGACGTCTTTGTAGTCGACCCAGGAGATCTGGTCCTTGCAGAACACGCAGACCTTCTTCTTGATGCGCTTGCCGGTGTCCTTCGGGGCGCGCTTTCGCTCGCGGTCGCGGTCGCCTCCACCACGGGCCATCAGAAGGGCTCCTCGCCGTAGTCGTAGTTGGTCGCCGGCGGCGGGCCGCCGCCGCCCGGCGCGCCGGCTGCGGCACCAACGGGGCTGCCGCCGCCGTCGGACGGGCCACGCCGGTCGTTCTTGCGCACCTCGGCCGTGGCCCACCGCAGGCTGGGGCCGATCTCGTCGGCGATGACCTCGATCTTCGAGCGGCGCTCGCCCTCGCCGGTCTCCCAGGACCGTTGCTCGAGGCGACCGGTGACGAGCACCCGGGCTCCCTTGGCGAGCGACTCGCTGGCGTTCTCGGCCATCTCCCGCCAGCACACGATGTCGAAGAACGACACCGCCTCCTTGCGCTCGTTGGTCTGACGGTCGTTCCACACCCGGTTCACGGCCAGCCCGAAGCTGGCCGTCGCCTGGCCGCTCGGGGTGAACCGCAGTTCGGGGTCGCGGGTGATGTTGCCCACGAGAGTCACGCTGTTTCCGTTGGCCATGTCTTCCTCACGCTCCGTTCGTGCTCGTCGCACTGTCGCCGGCCGCCGCGACGGTGGCGCTCGCCACCTCGGCGGGGGCGGTGTCGTTGGCCACCTCGTCGGCGGCGAAGTCGCCCGCCACAGGGGCGGCGTCGCTGGCCACCTCGGGGGCGGCGATGTCGCTGGCCACCTCGGGGGCGGCGATGTCGCTGGGCGGGCGTGGGGCCCGCCTGGTGGGATGGTCGGGGAGGCGGACCACCTTGTGGCGCAGCACCTCGTCGGCCAGGTGGAGGGCGCGGTCGAGGGCGTCGAGCGAGCCAGGCTCGCCGCGGGCCTCGACGAGGAGGTAGGTGCCCTCGCGGTGGTGGAGGATCTCGTAGGCCAGGCGGCGCTTGCCCCACCGGTCGACTCGACCCGGTTCGGCACCCCCGCTGCAAATGAGCTCGGTGGCACGGTCGACCTGGGCCTGGATGGCAGATTCCTCCAGGGACGGGTCGAGAATGATCATGACTTCGTACGGGCGCATACCCGGGGTGTCGCCTCCCTCCGGACCTGCGCCGCGGCGCAGGGCTCCGAGGCGACTCCCCGGAGCAGGGTGTTCGGTTTCGAGCCATCGTATCCCCACGGCGACCATGGTCCCAGCGGGGTATGACAGAACCACCCACGACAGGGAGGTAGCGGTGAGCGACGACGACTGGTTCTGGTGCCTGCGTCACCAGCGAGTCGAGCGCGGGGAGGAGGCCTGCGAGGCCGAGCAGCGCCTCGGCCCCTACCCCTCAGAAGCGGCGGCCCGGGCGTGGAAGGAGCAGGTGGAGGCCCGCAACGAGGCATGGGACCAGGAGGATCGACGCTGGGAGGGCGAGGAGGACTGACTCCTACCCGCAGGCGCCGCCCACCTGCAGCTGGGAGCCGGCACCGATGCCGAGGTCGGGGAGGCCCCCCTTCTTCACCTCGAGGGCGAAGCGGTAGGGCGCGGTGGCGTAGTAGGTGGGGCACTCGATCCGGTCCGGACACGGTTCCATGTCCGCGGCGGACACGAACCGCCCGGCGGCGTCGAACCAGGCGATCGACAACGGCAGCGGCGTGTTCTTCATGTAGAACCCGCCCGTGGTGTCGCCGGCGAACCGGAACAGCATGCCGTCGTGGCCGGCCAGGTCGGTGCGGTACATGAGCCCGCGAGCATGCTGTTCGGGGGTGTCGGCCAGCAGGGCGCACCGTTCGTCGTCGACCCCGGAGATGCGGAAGGCGATCTCGCCGAACTCCGTCACCCGGGACTCCGTCGACTGCGGCGTCGCCAGGGGGAGCAGCCGGGGGTCAGGCGGACCGTTCGCCCCGAGCGTGAGGAACACCACCAGGGCGCCCAGCACCACGAGCCCCACGCCCCACCGCACGACGGTCCCCCGCCGGCCGGCGGTACGCCGGTCGCCGCTCTGCGGATCGGGACCCGTCATGCCGTGCGGTCGGCCCGGGTCCCGACGTGGCCGAGGGCCCGGGTCACGTCGTCGCTCAGGTGATAGCTCTCCGCCGGTGTGGGAAATCGGCGCTCGCGGACGTCGTCGGCGAACGCGGAGATCGCCGTCACGGCCTCGGCCTTCAGCGACGCATAGCGGCGGACGAACCGGGGGGCGATGCGGTCCTCCAGGCCCAGCAGGTCGTGGAACACCAGCACCTGGCCGTCACAGTGGGGCCCGGCCCCGATGCCGATGGTGGGCACGGGAACCGATTCGGTGACCGCGCGCGCGACCTCACCGGGCACGGCCTCGAGCACGATGGCGAAGCACCCCGCCCCGGCCAGGGCCTGGGCCTCCTCGACGAGGGCTTCGGCGGCGTCGAGTTGCTGGGCCTGCACCCGGTACCCCCCGGTGGCGTGCACCGACTGGGGCGTGAGCCCCAGGTGGCCCATGACGGGGATCTCCGCGGCCGCAAGGGCGTCCACCATGGCCAGCCGGCGACGTCCGCCTTCGAGCTTGACCGCCTGGGCCCCGGCCCGAACGAGCGATGCCGCGTTGCGGACGGTGTCGGCGGGGTCGAGGTGGTACGAGAGCCAGGGCAGGTCGGCGACCACCATGGCCCGGGGTCCCGCCCGCCGCACGGCCGCCACATGGTGGGCCATGTCGTCGACGGTGACCTGCAGGGTGTCGTCGTAGCCGAGCACCACCATGGCCAGTGAGTCGCCCACGAGGATGATGTCGACGCCGGCGTCGTCGGCGATGCGGGCCCCGGGACAGTCGTACGCGGTGACCATCACGATGGGGGAACCGCCCTTGCGCGCCCGTACGCCCGGGGCGGTCAGCTGCTGGGCCATCCGTGCCTCCTCCCGTCCGGCGCCCGTTGGCTGCCGGCGGTGGGCGAAGTCTACCGCCCGTCCGGCGCCGTCCCGATCGGTATCAGCAGGGCACACTGACGCCCGGCGGCATCTCCACGCCTTCGAACCGGCACCTCCGGGTCGTCGGGGTGGCAGTGGTGACTTCCGGGGTCTGCGGTTCCCTGACGGTGGCCGCCGTGCTCGGGGGCGCGGTGTAGGACCGTTCCGAGTCGCCCGACGTCGTGCCCGAGTCGTGGTCGTCGGACGAGTCGGCCTGGCTGGGGGCGATCGACGACGTCGGCGCCGATTCGGCCATGATGCCGCTCGACGTGATGGGCCGGCCCGGGAACGTGTCGGGTTCGGGATACGTCTGGGTGTCGGGGGCGGCCCTGCTCATGAACTTCCGCCAGATGTCGGCAGGGATCGAGCCGCCGTTGACCTTGGCCACTCCGTTGATGTTGACGAGGGGTTCGGACTGGCCTTCGGGATAGCCCATCCAGACGGCCGTCGTCAGCTTGCGGTTGAACCCGATGAACCAGGCGTCGCCGTTGTCCTCGGTGGTACCCGTCTTGCCCCACGCCGGACCGGTGGGCAACTGGGCCTTGGTACCCGACCCCCGCTCCACGACCTGGCGGAGGATGTAATTGAGCGTGTCGGCCTGTTCCTTGTCGAGCACCCGGGTGTGCCGGGGGCGGTCGTCGAGCAGCACGCTGCCCCCCACGGTGAGCCGCTTGATGGCCCGGGGATCGGTCTGGTTCCCCTCGTTGGCGAAGGTCAGGTAGGCGTCGGCCATCTCCAGCACCGAGACGTCGTGGGTGCCGAGGGTCACGGACACGACCGGGGCGAGGGGGGACTTGACGCCGAGCTGGTTGGCCATCTGCACCACCTTCTCGGGCCCGATGGCCGTGACCAGCTGGGCGTACACGGTGTTCACCGAGTTCACCGTGGCGTCGATCAGGTTGATCGAGCCGTACGAGGCGTCCTCGTAGTTGTTGACCTGCCAGTCCTTGCCGGCATCGGCCCCGGGGAACACCATCTTGGCGGGGCCCCGGAACGCCGACTGCACCGAATAGCCCTCACGGATGGTCGCCGCCAGGAGGAAGGGCTTGAAGGTCGAGCCGCCCTGGCGGCCTCCGCCGCCGAAGCCGACACCGGCGGCCAGGTTCACCTTCGACGTGGCCCAGTCCTTGCCGCCGACCATGGCCACGATGTGGCCGTCGGAGTCGAGCGACACCAACGCTCCGGCCGGGTCGTCGTCGTCGTTGAGCGTGTCGGTGTAGACCGAGTCGTAGCCGAGGTTCTGGAGCCGGGGGTCGAGGCTCGTGTAGACGCGCATACCGCCCCGGAGCACCTGGTCCTCGGAGTAGGTGGCGACGAGCTTCTGGCGCACGTACTCCACGAAGTACTCGACGCCCTTGATGGACGACGTCACCGTGGTGTCGCTGCGGGTGGGCTCCTTGACGTAGGACGCCAGGTCGACCTTCTCCACCTCGTCGGCCTGGGCGGGGGTGATCGCCCGGGTCGCCACCATGCCGTTGAGGACGAAGGTTCGGAGCATCTTCGCCTCGGCCGGGTTGTCGGCCACGTCGCTGCCCGACGGGGCACGGATGAGCCCGACGACGTAGGCCGACTCACGCAGGTCGAGCTGGGAGGCGTCCTTGCCGTAGTAGGCCTTCGCCGCCGCCTGGATGCCATAGGCCCCGCGGCCGAAGTAGACGGTGTTGAGGTAGCGCTCGAGGATCTGCTGCTTGGAGTACTTCTGCTCGATCTTCACCGCGGCGACGGCTTCTTTGAGCTTGCGGATGAGGGTGCGGTCGCCCTCGCCCACGAAGGCGTTCTTGACGTACTGCTGGGTGATCGTCGAACCGCCCTGGCGGACGCCCTTGTTGCGCAGGTCGGCCCACGTGGCCCGGGCGATGCCGAGGGGGTCGACGCCCTTGTGCTCGAAGAACTTGCGGTCCTCGGCGGCGATGACGGCGTCGACGGTGACCTTGGGAACCTGCTCGAGGCGAATGGGGAAGCGGTTCTCGTCGCCGTGGAACAGGGCCAGCTGGCTTCCGGTGCCGTCGTAGACGATCGACGTCTGGGCCTGGGGGACCTCGGGGGGCAGGGGAATGTGGGTGATCACCCAGGCGGCACCGGCGACGCCCGTGAAGAAGAGCAGGCCGATGAGGAACCACAGCCGTCGGTAGCGCCAGAAGAAACCCGGGCGCTTCTGCGGTTGCCGGCGCGCCCGACGCGGACCGCCGGGCCGGTCAGGGCCCCCCGGTCGACGGCGGGGTTGGCGGGGGTCGCTCGGTGCCCCGCCGCGCCCGGCGGGACCTCCGGGGCCGGGGCGCTTCTGGGGCGCGCGCGGAGGAACGCCCGCGGGGGCGCGAACGCTGAGAGCGGAATGCCCGGCGAGGGCGGGGCGTCGACGCACTGCGTTCCGATCGTACCAACTCGGGTGGCGCGACCCCAAGGGATGCCGGGGTGAGGGACAGCTCCGGCGTCGGACTCGGCGGCGGTCGCTCCACCGGCGCTGGGCCCGAGCGGCCC
>CAYTTL010000182.1:0-6166 GCA_964440725.1 uncultured Acidimicrobiales bacterium
GACTGAAACGATCGGCGCCGGCGGCGGGAGTCACTCGCGCGTCGCCACGCCGCCGCCGGTGGCTCGCCGGCGGAGCGGGGGGACGACGGCGGGCGGTTGTCGTCGCGGCGGCATCTCGGCCAGGAGGTCGGCCGTCGCCGCCGCCACCCGTTCGATGGCCTGCTCGATGGCGGGCGTCGCCATCTGACCGGCGGTGGTGACCGATGCGACCTTCCGCACGTACTGGCGGGCGGCTGATTCAACCTCCTCGGCCGTCGCCGGTGGGTCGAGGCCTCGGAGCGGGGTGATGTTGCGGCACATGTCCCCGACGATACGACGATCGCCCGCCGGCGGGGCGCGCGCCCGGGCTCTCGACGGTGCTCGGGCCCGATCGGGCCCTCTGAGTGCGGTGGCGGCCCGATACCCTGCGGCGGTGAGCCTGTTCCCCACCGCCGAGGGTGCACTGGGCATCAGGGACCTCTACCGGAAGGTGTCGCTGGCCGTGGCCCGGGGCCTGCGGGGTCAGGTGTGGGTCCGCGGAGAGGTCAGTGCCCTCCGGGAGAAGAACGGCTGGTGCTTCGTCACCCTCGCCGAGCCGGCCAGGGACCACACCGAGGCCGACGCCGCCCTCGACGTGGTGATGTGGCGACCGGCATGGTCCCGCATCGGCAACCAGCTGACGGCCCGCGGCCTGAGCCTGCGCGAGGGGATGACGGTGTCACTGCGGGGCGAGGTGGTCCTGCGGCCGGGTACGGGCAGGATCCAGCTCGAGTGCTCGATGCTCGATACCGACGCCCTGCTCGGCGAGCTGGCGGCTCGGCGCCTGGCCCTGCGACGGACGCTGGCCGACGAAGGCCTGCTCGAAGCCAACGGGCGCCGCCCCCTCGCCCTCGTCCCCCTCCGGGTCGGGCTGGTGGCCAGTCACGACAGTCAGGGCTACCAGGACTTCCGCAACGTCCTCACCGCGTCGGGGTACGCGTTCGTGCTGGTGGAGCGACCGGTGGTGGTCCAGGGGCTCGACGCGCCCAAAGCGGTGGCCGTCGCCCTGGGCGAGCTGGGCAGCAAGGAGGTCGACCTGGTGGTGGTCGTGCGCGGAGGAGGGGCGCGGGGCGATCTCGAGGCCTTCGATTCCGAGCTGGTGGCCCGGGCGGTGGCCGGCGCCCCGGTGCCGGTGTGGACGGGCCTGGGGCACACGGGGGACCGCTGCCTGGCCGATGACGCCGCGGCGGTGAGCCACGCCACGCCCACCGCCTGCGCCCAGGCTCTCGTCTCCATGGTCGCCACCTTCGAACGGGCGGTGTGCGACCGGGCGCGGAGGGTGCAGCAACTGGCCCGACGGGCCGACGCCGGCGCCGGCGACCGGCTGGAAGCCCGACGGCGGCTGCTCGCCCGCAGCGCCGGCGCCCAGCTCGATCGCCACGGCGACAGCACGTGCCGGGTGGCGGCCGACCTGCAGATCTCGGCCCGGCGTTGTGCCGCTGCCGCGACCGGTGCGGTGACGGCGGTGGCCCAGCGCCTTCCCCGCTCGGCCGGCACCGTCCTCGACGAGCGGACGGCGCGCCTGCATCACCAGGCGTCGACGGTGCTGCGGGCGGCGGGACGCGACCTCGAGCGCAACGACGACCGGCTGGCCGGGACGAGTCGAGTCCTGGTGGCCTTCGACCCGTCGCGCCAGCTCGAGCGCGGATGGACCCTCACCCTCGACGACCGCGGCGCCCTCGTGCGCCGGGCGTCGGCGCTACGGCCCGGCCAGCGCATCACCAGCCGCTTCGTCGACGGGGAACGCGCCAGCGTCGTGGAGGCCGGCGCGCCCGACGACCGGGGCACGCCATGACGGGCGGCGACGGGGCCGGAGCGGGCGCCGTCCCGCCGACGGAGCTCTCCTACGGCGAGGCGACCGCCGAGCTCGATGCCATCATCGCCGAGTTCGACCAGGGCCAGGTCGACGTCGATCGCCTGGCCGAGCGCTTCCAGCGGGCCACCGAGCTGGTCGAGGAGCTCGACCGCCGGATCCGGGTGAACCGACGCAAGGTCGAGGAGCTCTCACCTCGCCTCGACGCGATCGCCCGCGGCTCGGAGGAGGCACCAGAGGCGTCGGGCGACTGACGTCGCCGGAGCGAGGCCCGAAGCGCCGCGGAGGACCACAGCGAGCACGGGGAACAACCGCTTACGGAGCGGGGGGCGCGTGGCGGTGGTCGGTCCAGGCGGATCCGTCCCACCACCGCTGGGTCCCGGTGCCGGGCTCGGGGTACCAGCCGGGACGGGGGGCCGGTATCCGGCCGGCAGCGTCGAGCACGTCCTGTCGCCGGGCGAACTGCCAGATGAGGGCGCCGATGGCCCCGACGAGCACGACCACGATCAACCACGTCACCTTCTCGGTGCCGGCTGCCCGGAACTGGTCGTCGGGGATCCCGGCGATCTCCACCAGCTTCAGGATCCAGAACACCAGCCCGGCCACCATCAGCAGGGCGAAGAGCCCGAACACCACGACGAAAACCACCTCGGTAATGCCCATACGCCTCGCCCTCCCGGTCCCGCGCAGTCTGACCGAGTTGGCGGCCGTCCGCTGGCCGCCGCTTGCTGGGCAGGGCACCATCTCGGTATGGACAACATGGCGCGCCTGGAAGCCATCGTGGCCCGACTGCCGGAGGCCGAGCGGGTCGACATCGAGGCATGGGGCGGTGAACCCACCTTCCGCGTCCGCGGGAAGAACTTCGTCTTCACCGACCAAGCCGCCAGCGGGATGAGCGTGAAGCTGCCGAAGGAGGAGGCGACCGCCCTCGTCGCCACCGACCCGTTGGCCCAGCCGACGGGCTACGGCCTCGGTCGCCACGGGTGGGTCTCGATCGAGGTGGCGGCCGACACCGACGAGTCGGGGTGGCGACAGGTCGAGGAGTGGGTCCGGACCTCCTACACCCTCGTGGCGCCCAGGTCACTGGCCAAGGTGGTGCTGGCCGAGGACGGCATCACCTGACGACTACGACGAGACGAGGCGCACCTGGCCGCCGTCGCCGTGGACGACCTCGCCGATGTCGACGCTCTCCACCCCGTGGCTGCGCAAGACGTCGTGGGCCTTGAACACGTCGCGGGGGTGGAGCACCGCCACCATCCCGATGCCGAGGTTGAACACCTTGGCCATCTCCTGGTCGGTGACCTGGCCGAGGCGCTGGATCTCGCCGAAGATCGGTGGCACCTCCCACGAGCCCGCGTTCAGGGCGGCGTCGCAGCCCTTGGGCAGGACCCGGCCCAGGTTGGCGGGAAGGCCGCCACCGGTGATGTGGGCCCAGGCGGCCACCCCCACGGCGTGGCTCAGGGCCACCACCGCCGGGGCGTACACCACCGACGGGCGGAGCAACTCGTCGGCCAGGGTGTGGTTGGCCCCGGACCAGGCGGGGCCGTCGAGGGGCAGACCGGCCAGCTCGAGCAGGACCCGCCGGGCCAGCGAGTAGCCGTTGCAGCGCAGACCCGGGGACGGCAGGCCCACCAGGCAGTCGCCGGGGCGGACGCCGTCGTGTCCGATGAGCCGGTCGCGCTCGGCCACCCCCACGGCGAAGCCGGCCAGGTCGAACCGATCGGGGGGGAACAGGTCGGGGTTCTCGGCCATCTCCCCGCCGATCAACGCGCAGCCCGCCTGGCGGCACCCGTCGATGACGCCCTCCACGATCTTCTCGATGCGGTCGGGGACGAGTCGACCGACCGAGATGGTGTCGAGCAGGAACAGCGGCTCGGCGCCGTGCACGGCGATGTCGTCGACCACCATGGCCACCAGGTCGATGCCGATCGTGTCGTAGCGGCCGGCCAGCGACGCCACCAGCGCCTTGGTGCCGACGGTGTCGGTGGACGAGACCAGGACGGGGTGACGGTAGCGGGCGTGGTCGAGGGCGAACATCCCCCCGAACCCGCCGATGTCGCCCAGCACCTCGGGGCGGAACGTGGCCCGCACCTTCGACTTGATGCGCTCGACCGCCTCCTCGCCGGCGGCGATGTCGACGCCGGCCTTGGCGTAGGTCTCAGCCACAGGGGTGCACGGGGTCGACAGCCAGCTGCTCCGCCAGGGGGAGGACCTCGGGCACCGGAGGTCCCGGCGCCTTCATGCCGGGGATGGCCACGGGGTAAGCGCCGGTGATGCAGGCGGCGCAGAAGCCCGAGCTCGCCGCGCCGGTGGCGGTGAGCAGGCGGTCGAGGTCGAGATAGGACAGCGTGTCGCAGCCCAGGTAGTCGCGGACCTCGGGGACGGTGAGGTCGGCGGCCAGCAGCTCGGCCCGGGTGCCGGTGTCCATCCCGTAGAAGCAGGGCCAGCGGTAGGGCGGCGACGAGATGCGCAGGTGGATCTCCGCCGCACCCGCCTCACGCAGCATGGCGACCATGGCCCGGGTGGTGGTGCCCCGGACGATGGAATCGTCGACCACGACCAGGCGCTTGCCGGCGATGTTGTCGCGGATGGGGTTGAGCTTCATGCGCACGCCCTGGCTGCGCTGGTCCTGGCTGGGAACGATGAACGTGCGGCCGATGTAGCGGTTCTTCACCAGGCCGTGGCCGAAGGGGATGCCACTGCGGCGGGCATACCCCTCGGCCGCGGGGATACCCGACTCGGGTACGGGCATCACCATGGCCTCGCCGGGAGGCGCGGTGGCGTCGAGCGCCTCGGCCGGCAGGGGTGCCTGGTCGGCCAGCAGCTCGCCCATGCGCTGGCGGGCGCTGTGCACCGTCTGGCCGTAGAGGAGGCTGTCGGGACGGGCGAAGTAGACGAACTCGAACAGGCAGAGCTTGGGGTTGATGCGCCCGGGGGGGAACGGGTGGATCGAGCGGGTGCCCGTGGTGTCGATGACCACCATCTCGCCGGGCTCGAGCTCGCGCACGAAATGGGCGCCGATGATGTCGAGGGCGGGCGTCTCCGAGGCCAGTACCCAGCCGCTGTCGAGGCGGCCCAGGCACAGGGGCCGGAAGCCGTTGGGGTCGCGCACGCCCACCACGTGGGCCTCGTCCATCAGCACGAACGAGAACGCCCCCTTGAGCCGGGGGAGCACGGCCATCAGGGCCCGCTCGAGGTCGCGCCCGTCGCTGCGGGCACCGGCCCCGGCGGCCACGATGGCCTCCTGGATCAGCTCGGCGACGATGTCGCTGTCGCTCTGCACCGTGCCGGGAAGCACGCCGAGGCCCTCGGCCAGCTCGGCGGTGTTGGTCAGGTTGCCGTTGTGGCCCAGGGCGAACTCGGCGTCGCCGACGCCCCGGAAGATGGGCTGGGCGTTGCGCCACACGCTGGCGCCGGTGGTGGAGTAGCGCGTGTGGCCGATGGCGAGATGGCCGGTCAGGGGAGCGAGGTTGCGCTCGTTGAACACGTTGGTGACCAGGCCCATGTCCTTGACGACGGTGATGCTGTCGCCGTCGCTCACCGCCATGCCCGCCGCCTCCTGGCCCCGGTGCTGCACCGCGTACAGGCCCCGGTAGGTGAGGTGGGCGACGGACTGGCCCGGGGCGTACACCCCGAAGACCCCGCACGCCTCGCCGGGCCGGTCGTCGATGACCACCCCGGGATCGGGTTCCGGGCCGGTCACCCCGCTCGGGCCGGTCACCCCGCTCCGAGGGCCGCTCGGGCCCGGCGACACCGGTGTCAGGGGCTCCACGTACACCATTCTCTCACGGGAGCCCGGAGACTCAGTGGCCCATCGCCGCGGGCAGCCTGGCGCGCCACTCGCCGGCGGCGTCGGCCAGGTGGACGTCGAGCAGGCCGTCGACGACGAGGCTGCCACCCCCGGCCTGCCCGAGGCCGGTGACAACCACGCCCGCCTGCGCCGCCCGATCGGCGACCTCGGGGATTCGAGAGGCGGGCACACAGGCAACGACGCGCGACGGCGCCTCGGAGAACAGCTCGGCGTGGTCGACGATGCCGCCGACGACGAAGCCGACACCCGAACGCACGGCCATCTCGGCCAGGGCCAGCCCCACGCCTCCGTCGGACACGTCGTGCGCACCCGCGAGCAACCCCTCGTCCACCAAGGCACGCACCAGGGCGCACACGCTCAGGTGGGCGCCCACGTCGAGGGCGGGCAGCACCCCGCCCACGTGCCCGTGCACGGCCCAGGCCCACCGGGAGCCGGCCAGGGAGCCGGGTGGGGGCGGCGGCCCCAGCACGACCAGCGCGGCGTCCTCGACCAGCCCCACCCCCGGAGGCCGGCGGTCGAGGCGG
>CAYTTL010000183.1:0-6102 GCA_964440725.1 uncultured Acidimicrobiales bacterium
CGGCGGCCACGTCGGTGATGTCGGTTCGCAGGGCCCGGGAGAAGGCCCGACGGTGATGAGCGGCGTCGACGCACGCCGGTGACCCGGCACACAGCCACGCCCCTCGTCCGGACAGGTGACGACCTACCTCCAGGGTACCTCCGGGACGGGCGACCACCCGCACGAGGCTGTCGGTGGGCGCCACTCGGCGGCACCCGATGCACGTGCGGAGCGGCCCGGGCTCGACGGGCGCCTCGCTCGCGGCGGTGCGGTGCGGTGCTATGCGGTCGTGTCTCCCCCCGTGGCGACCGGAGGGGAGGGCTGCGCCGGCGTCTCCGGGGCGGCGGGGGGCGCCTCGTCGGCCGGTGGCGCCTCGTCGGGGGCGGTGTCGGGAGCGGCGGTGTCGGTCGTGGCGGCGGCCGGCGTGGACGCGCCGTTCACCGGAGCGGGGATCGGCGGGCCACCACCGGAGTCGTCGCCCTCGCCCTTCGACCACTGGACGGCGGACAGCGCCTGGCCACCCTCGGCCGGTTGCCAGACCATCTCCCCGGAGTCGTCGGTGACCCACTCGCCCTGGGCCCACTCCTCGCCGGCGTACCCGGCCTCTTCCTCGGCGTGCTGGGTCTCGCTCTTGATGTCGACCCGCCATCCGGTGAGCCGGGCGGCCAGTCGGGCGTTCTGGCCCTCCTTCCCGATGGCGAGGGACAGCTGGTAGTCGGGGACGATGACCTCGGCCGTTCCGGTCTCCTCGTCGATGCGCACCTGGCTGACCCGCGCCGGCGACAGGGCCTTCATCACGAAGTCCTGCGAGTCCTCGGAGAACGGGACGATGTCGACCTTCTCGCCGCGCAGCTCGTTCACCACCATGCGCACCCGCGCCCCGCGAGCGCCCACGCACGCCCCGACGGGGTCGACGTTGGAGTCGTTGGACCACACCGCGATCTTGGTGCGGTGACCGGGCTCGCGGGCCACGGCCTTGAGCTCGACGACCCCGTCGCTGATCTCGGGCACCTCGAGCTCGAAGAGCCGTTTGATGAGCCCCGGGTGGGTGCGGCTGACGACGATCTGGGGGCCCTTGGTGGTCTTGCGCACCTCGACGATGTAGGCCTTGAGCCTGGCGCCGTGCTCGTAGCGCTCGTAGGGGACCTGCTCGGCCTGGGGCAGCAGAGCCTCGACCCGGCCGAGATCGAGCAGGGTGTAGCGCTGGTCGTTCTGCTGGATGATGCCGGTGACGATCTCGCCCTCACGCCCGGCGTAGTCCTCGTACTTCATCTCCCGCTCGGCCTCGCGGATGCGCTGCAGGATCACCTGCTTCGCCGTCTGGGCGGCGATGCGCCCGAAGTCGTCGGGGGTGTCCTCCCACTCCCGGGTGACGTTGCCGTCCTCATCGAGGTCCTGGGCGTACACGTGCATCTCCCCGGTGTCGGGGTCGATGGTGACGAAAGCCTCTTCGGCGGCGTTGGGCATGCGCTTGTACGCCGACACCAGTGCGTTGGCCAGGGCCTCGAGGAGGGTGTCGATGGAGACACCCTTCTCGCGCTCGATGACCTGGAGCGCCTCCATCAACTCGAAGTTCGCGCTCATGAGGTCACCTTGGCCTTGGCCTTGGCCTTGGCCCTGGCCTTCGCCTTCGTCCGGGTGTTGCCCTTGCCCTTGCCCGGTCGGGGGGCGGGGCCCCACACGAACACGGTGTGAGCCCGGTCGATGTCGGCGTAGGCCAGGCGGCGGCCGGAGACCACGATGCCGTCGTCGTCGGCCTCGTCGAGGCTTCCCTGGACGCGGCGCTCGCCCTCGGTGCCGGCGACGGTGCGCACCGCCACCGGGGTGCCGACGAAGCGCCGGAAGTGCTCGGGTGTCCTCAGGGGGCGTTCCACCCCTGGGCTGGAGACCTCGAGGACGTAGCGGCCGGGCACGACATCGTGGCGGTCGAGCTCGGCCGACACCAGGTGCGTCGCCGTGCTGATGGCGTCGAGGTCGACCCCGTCGGGCGTGTCGATGCTGATGCGCAGGACATTGGCCCGTTGCTCGACGTCGACGACCTCGAGACCCTGGGCGGTGAGGGAGGGCTCGATGAGCTCCCGCACGCGGTCGGTCACGCTCACCTCAACCACCTCCTTCCCCGGTTCCTCGCGTCTGGCACACAAAAGCGTGGGCTACTGCCCACGCCTGGTCACCAACCTGTTCGATCAGCAGAGCCGTCGCAGTATACCGGCCCCATCCCCATGCCGCGAGGTTCCCGTGCCATCCTCCGGGTGAGATGACATGGAGAGCCCTGTTGCGAGCGCCGCCGCCACGATGGTGGGGACCTCAGCCGGTGAGGTCCTTGTGGATCAGCTCCACCCGCTGCTCGACGGCATTGGGGTCGTCGCCCTGAAGGTCGAGGAGCTCGGCCCGGGTGCGTTCGGCCTCCTCCGCGGCGCCGGCGTCGGCCGCCGCCAGGCGGGCGTCGACGCCCTCGGCCACCAGGCGCTCCGCCTCGTCGACCAGCGCAGCGACCATGTCCGCCTCCGGCACCACCCGGACGACCCGGCCACGCACGAACAAATGGCCCTTGCCCCGCCCGGCGGCGATCCCGAGATCGGCCTCCCGGGCCTCCCCCGGCCCGTTGACCACGCAGCCCATCACCGCCACCTGGAGCGGGATGTTGCGTTCGGCCAGCGCCGCCTCCGCCTCCTGCGCGACCCTGATCACGTCCACTTCGGCCCGCCCGCACGACGGGCAGGCGATGAGGTCGAGGCCCTTGCGCTCGCGCAGCCCCAGGGCCTCGAGCAGTTGGCGCCCGGCCCGGGCCTCCTCGACGGGGTCGGCGGTGAGCGAGTAGCGGATCGTGTCGCCGATGCCCTCGGCCAACAGGGTGGCGATGCCGGCGGTCGCCTTGACCAGTCCCTGGGGCGGTGGGCCGGCTTCGGTGACGCCGAGGTGAAGGGGATGGTCGGTGACCTCGGAGAGCTGGCGGTAGGCCTCGATCATCAGGGCGGGGTTCGACGCCTTCACGGAGATCTTGACGTCGGTGAAGTCGACCTCGGCCAGGTAGTCCAGCTCCCGTTGGGCCGACTCGACCAGGGCCTCGGGCGTGGCACCCCCGTGGCGGTCGGCGATGTCGGGGTCGAGCGAGCCGGCGTTGACACCGATGCGGATGGGAACCCCCCGGGCCTTGGCCTCGGTGGCCACCACCTTGACGTGGGCAGGCTTGCGGATGTTGCCGGGGTTCAGGCGCAGGCACTGGACGCCGGCGTCGAGGGCGGCGAGAGCCAGGCGGTACTGGAAGTGGATGTCGGCCACGATCGGTACCGGCGACCGGGGGACGATGCGGGCCAGGCCCTCGGCGGCTTCGGGCTCGTTGCAGGTGCACCGAACGATGTCGGCGCCGGCGCCGGCCAGGGCGTAGATCTGGGCCAGGGTGCCCTCGACGTCGGCCGTCTTGGTGATGGTCATCGACTGCACGCTCACCGGTGCGCCGCCGCCGACGGTGACGGGTCCGACCTTGATGGCGCGCGTCGGACGCCGCGCGAACGAGCCCGTCATCGGCACGTCACGTTTACTGGAAGGGGTTGGCGAGGGGTCGGAAGATGTCGAGCCAGATGGATACGCCGCCCAGCATCACCATCACCACGACGACGGCGGCGGTGAGCGGCATCATCTTGCCCACGTCGGCCCGGTACCGGCGCCCGGCGCGGGAGCGGATCCGTTCGTAGGTGGCAATGGCCAGGTGGCCGCCGTCCAGGGGCAGGAGGGGGATCATGTTGAACACGCCCAGGAAGATGTTGAAGATCACGAAGAGCTGCAGGACGTTGAGGATGCCGGTGTCGGCCGCCTGCCCGGCGATGCGGGCGACGCCGACGATCGACACGGGCCGGGCGGCCTCGGCGGCCTCGTCTTCCTCCGGCGCGGTGTCTCCGGTCACCAGGTTGGCGTAGTCACCGATCGAGCCGGGCGAGAAGAACGTCCCGAGGGCGGCGATCGACCGCCAGGTGAGGTCAGCGGTTTCCTTGCCCGCCCTCCCCACGGCCACCGCCGGGTTCACGCGGTCCTGGGCGACCTTGGCACCGATGCCGATGAAGCCGAAGGTGGTGCCGTCCTGGGTGATCGGCGTGGGCCGCGCCGTCAGGGTCACGAGTTGACCGTCGCGCTCGACCACGAACGTGATGTCGCGGTCGGCGCGGGCCTTGATGTACGGGGGCAGATCGGGCCAGTCGCGCGCCGGGATCCCGTCGTAGCTCACGATGCGGTCGTCGACCCGGAACCCCGCCTTCTCGGCCGGGCTCTCACCACTGCTCAGCCCGCTGATCTCGCCCACGGTCGTGGTGGCCTTCTCGTAGTCGGGGACGCCGATCACCGACCAGGCGAAGGCGAGCACGACGATGGCGATCAGGAAGTGGGTGGCGATCCCGGCGGCGGCCACGATCATCCGCTTCGGGTAGGACTGCTGGCGGTAGGTGCGGGGCTCGTCGGCAGGGTCGACGTCGCGCTCGAGGTTGCTCATGCCGATGATCTTCACGTAGCCACCCAGGGGGATGGCCTTGACGCCGTACTCCGTCTCTCCTCTGCGCATCGACCACAGACGGGGACCGAAGCCGACGAAGAACTCGGTGACTTTCATGCCCGAGAGCTTGGCGGCGACGAAGTGGCCGCCCTCGTGGATCATGACGACGGCCAGGATGGCGAGGACGAAGCCGACGACGGCGAACGTGCCACGGCGGCCGCGAGGATGAGGGCGAGGACCACGGCGACGGGCGCGCCGTCCCTCCACCCGTGGGCGGGGGCCTGCGCCCCACCCTTGCCGGCCGGCGCGCCGGGGGCGGTCTGCGCCCCCTCGTCGACAGCCGGAGCGTCCGGGTCGCTTGGCGGGCTGTCGTGGGTCTGGGTCATCGGCGTGAGGTTCTCCCGGTTTCTCCGCCGGATCATGCGTTGTGCCGGTGGGTCAGGCTCCCCGGCGCTCGGTCATCATCCGTACGGCGTTGTCGGCTCGCTGGCGGGCACGCCGGTCGGCTTCGATGACGACCTCGACGCTTTCGGCAGCGACACCATCATGGCTCTCCAGAGTGTCCTGTATGACGTCGGCTATGGATGACCACGGCATGAGCCCTTCTTGGAAGGCCTTCACGGCCACCTCGTTGGCCGCGTTCAGCCATGCCGGCGCCGTGCCGCCCGTGCGACCCGCCTGGTAGGCGAGGTCGAGGCACGGGAACGCCTGCCGGTCGGGCGGCTCGAAGTCGAGCCGGGAGACGGTGGACCAGTCGAGGGCACCGAAGGCCACACCCGCCCGGTCCGGCCAGGCCAGGGCATAGCCGATGGGCAGGCGCATGTCCGGCTCCGAGAGCTGGGCGAGCGTGGCACCGTCGGAGAACTCCACCATGGAGTGCACGATCGACTGCCGGTGGACGACCACATCGATGTGGTCGTAGTCGACCCCGAACAGCTCGTGGGCCTCGATCACCTCCAGGCCCTTGTTCATCAGGGTCGACGAGTCGATGGTGACCTTCGGGCCCATCGTCCAGGTGGGATGGGCCAGGGCGTCGTCGAGGGTGACCTGGTCCAGCTCAGCGGCCGATCGCCCCCGGAACGGGCCCCCGCTGGCGGTGAGGACGATCCGGGCAACCCGGCGTAGCCCCCCGGCTCCGTGCCCGAACGGCGTACCGGCTCCGGCTCCTTGCAGGCACTGGTGGACGGCGCAGTGCTCGGAGTCGACGGGCACGATCTCCGCCCCCGGCGTGGCCCGGGCCCGCTGGACGATGGGACCGCCGGCGATCAGTGACTCCTTGTTGGCCAGGGCCAGCCGGGTGCCCGCCTCGAGGGCGGCCAGGGTGACGGGCAGGCCGGCGAAACCGACGACGCCGTTGACCACCACGTCGGCATCGGTGGCGATGGCCGCCATGGCATCGGGCCCCGCCAGCACCTCGGTGCCGGGGGGTACCAGGTCGGCCAGCTCCTCCGCCCGGGAGGCGTCGGCCAGGGCGACGCGCAGGGGACGCAGGCGGCGGGCCTGGTCGGCCAGGCGCTCGACCGAGCGGGCCGCGCCCAGGGCGACGACCCGGTAGCGGTCGGGCTCGGCCTCGATGACCTCCACGGCCTGGGTGCCGATGGAGCCGGTCGACCCAACCAGGCTGACGGTCCTCATAGGCG
>CAYTTL010000184.1:0-1117 GCA_964440725.1 uncultured Acidimicrobiales bacterium
GGGCGATGGAGAAGACGTTGTCGAAGTTGCGGTCGATGAAGTTGGGCAGCTCCAGGCGGTAGAGCTGGGTGAGCCAGTCGCAGAAGCGTCCGAACGCCGCCGCTTCCTGGGCCCCGCAGGTGTCCCGGATCTCCTCGGTCATGGCCGCGCGCCCGTGGCGCACCCGGATCTCGGTGCCGTCGGCGAAGCACGCCCGGTACATCGGGTCGACGGGCATCAGCGTGATGTGATCGGCCATGTCGGCCCCGGCGGCGGCGAAGGCGTCGGCGATGAGGCCGGTCATGGTGAGCACGCTCGGCCCGGTGTCGAACCGGTAGCCCTGCTCCTCCCAGAGCCCGGCCCGCCCGCCGGGGACGTCGGCCCGTTCCAGGACCACGACGTCGTGGCCCCGCCCGACCAGCTGGCAGGCGGCCGACAGCCCCCCCAGGCCCGCCCCGACGACGGCGACCCTCACCGCTCCACCTGTGACCTCGACCCGGGTCTCACCCGGTCAGGCCGGGCCGACCGGGGACGCGCGCCGGGCGCGCAGGCGGGCCCAGGCGTCGGGAACCCTCGCCGAGAAGGCCATTCCGCCGCCCAGGGCGATGGCGCCGCCGACGGCGTCGAGAACGAAGTGGTTGCCGGTGATCACGATGGCCGCCAGGGTGAGGATGGGATAGAACCACGCCAGGGCCTTGGTCCACACGGCTCGCAGGGCGGGCGCCAGGGCGCAGGCGCACCAGAGGGCCCACGCGAAATGGAGGCTCGGCATCGCCGCGAACTGATTGGAGATCTTGTTCATGGCGCCGGAGTCGAACGACCAGAGGCTGCCGTAGGTCTTGAGGCTGTCGACGAAGCCGTATGAGGGAGGCATGAGCCGTGGAGGCATGAGGGGGTACAGGATGAAGCCGACGAGAGCGAGGGCGGTGGTGGCGCCCAGGCAGGTGCGCCACCGCCGGTACCGGGTCGGGAACCGGCGGAACAGGAACACCAGCACCCCGATGGTGACGACGAAATGGAAGGTGCCGTAGAACAGGTTCCAGATCGACATGAGCGTGTCGGACTCCAAGAAGGCGTGCTGGATGGAGCGCTCGTGGTAGAGCCCCATCAGCTCCTCCAGGTCGATGACCCGCCGGGC
>CAYTTL010000184.1:1127-6088 GCA_964440725.1 uncultured Acidimicrobiales bacterium
CAGGTTGTCCGACACCGATGCCGAGCCCTGCATGTTGCGAATGAAGCTGTACACGACGTAGAAGAGGGTGGCGGCGGACAACTCCTTCCACCACCGCAGGGCGGGGACGCGCCTCGTCTCCGTGTCGTCCTCGCTGTCGTCGTCGTCCCCGCCGCCGAGTCCGTCGGGAACGAGGGCCTCGTCTGTCGTGCTTGCCTTGCTCACTCGGCCAGAGCCATGGCCCGGGGGTTCCGGGACCACATGGCGAACGGCGGCGCGCCGAGCAGACTCACCACCAGGTTGATCCCGTAGAGCAGCAGGCCCAGCGCCGTGGCCTTGGCCGCCCCCACGCCCAGGGGAGCGAGCAGCAGCACCAGGGCGCCCTCCCGCAGGCCCAGGCCGCCCACCGAGATGGGGAGCACCTGGGCGATGGCCACCACGGGGACGAGGGCGATCATCGGCACCAGGCCCACGTCGATCCCGAGGGACCGGGCGGCGGCAAAGGTGGCGAGGACCACCGCCAGCTGGTAGGCGAGCGAGCTGACCATCACGGTGGCCGCCTCGCCCGGGTGCTGGCGGATGCGGTTGATCCCGAGGTGCACGGCCCCGGCGAAGCGGGGCCAGGCGGCGTGGTTGGCCAGCCGCCCGCCCAGTCGGGGGCTGGCGGCGACGATGAGGATGGCGACGAGGGCGACGAGGCTGGCCAGCGACAGGGCCAGCGCCAGCGTGCTGGCCGTGCCCATCCGCAGGAGCTCGGGACTGGCGACCAGGGTCACCAGGGTGATCATGGGCAGGACGACGAAGCCGGTGAGGCGTTCGAGCACGACCGAGGCGAACGACGTCGGGGCATCGCCGTTGTCGGCCGAGAGGCGGACGACGCGCAGCACGTCGCCGCCGATGGTCGACGGCAGGAAGTTGGCGACGAACAGTCCGGCGAGGGTGTACGAGGCAAGGGCCGACGCCGGAGCGGGATGATCGATGGCGAGCAGCACCCGTTGCCAGCGCACGACCGAGAGGGCCACGGCCACCAGCCACAGGGCGAGGGCGGCGGCCAACCAGGGCAGGGTGTCGGCCGATCGGTCGGGCAGCAGAGACGACAGATGGACGCGCGTCAACAAGAACCCCAGCATCGCGGTGCTCACCGCGATCCGCAGGGGCATCACCCACGTCCGCCGACGGTTGTCGGGTTGCTCGTCCAGGCCCTCCAGACTACGGCAAACTTTCCGTGCCGGGGGGCTGGCCGGCGTTCGGAGGGGGCGCCGTAGGAACGGCCAGTCCCGTAACATGAGACCTCCACGGGGCCGCACCGGGCCCGCTCGCCTGAACTGGCGGACACATGATCGATGACACTCTCGCCCAGCGCGTGCTCGGAATGGCCCTGCGCACGGGGGGCGACTTCGCCGAGGTCTTTGCCGAGGATCGCCGGTCGTCGGCTGCCCGCTTCGACGACGGGCGGGTGGAGCAGCTCAGCTCCGGCCGTGACCGGGGAGCGGGGATCCGCGTCGTGCGGGGTGACACCACCGGGTTCGCCCACACCTCCGACCTGACCGAGACGGGTCTGGCCGCGGCCGCCGAGGCGGCCGGAGCAGCCGCTCGGGGAGGCGGGGGCGGGGTACGTGAGGTGGCTCTCACCCGCCGGGACACCCCGGCGCCGGCAGAGGTGCGGATCATGCCCTCCGATGTCGCCAAGGCGGCCAAGGTCGACCTGCTCCGACGGGCCGATGACGCCGCCCGGTCCGAGGGGGGGGCGGTACGCCAGGTCTCGGTGTCCTACGCCGACGGTCGCCGCCAGATCCTGGTGGCGAACAGCGACGGTCTCCTCGCCACCGACGACCAGGTCCGCACCCGGTTCATGGTGCAGGCGGTGGCCGCCGGCGACACCGGCATGCAGACGGGCTTCGAGGGCCCCGGGGCGACCGTGGGGTTCGAGATGTACGACGACTTCGACGTGGCCGAGGTCGCCCGCACCGCCGCCCGCCGGGCCCTGGCCATGCTGCGGGCCCGCCCCGCGCCCACCGGCACCCTGCCGGTGGTCCTGCGCCGGGGTGCCGGGGGCGTGCTGTTCCACGAGGCCTGCGGGCACGGCCTCGAGGCCGACCTGGTGGGCAAGGAGGCATCGGTGTTCCGGGGGAAGGTGGGCGAGATGGTCGCCAGTCCCCTGGTGACGCTGGTCGACGACGGCACCTACGGCCGCGAATGGGGCACATCGGCCATCGACGACGAGGGTCATCCCGCCCAGCGCAACACCCTCATCTCCGACGGCGCCCTCACCGACTACATGTGGGACTTCCTCCGGGCCCGCAGCGAGCACCGTGAGTCGTCGGGAAACGGCCGCCGCCAGAGCTACCAGCACCTGCCGATGGTGCGGATGACCAACACCTACGTGCTCGCCGGTGAGGACGACCCCGAGGAGATCATCCGCCAGACCCCCCACGGCATCTACTGCGTGCAGCTCGGCGGCGGCCAGGTGAACACGACCACCGGCGACTTCGTGTTCGGGATGACCGAGGCCTACATGATCGAGAACGGCGAGATCACCGAGCCCGTCCGGGCCGCCAACCTCATCGGCAACGGTCCCGAGGTGCTCCAGGCGATCGATGCCGTGGGCAACGACTTCGACACCTGGGCCGGCACCTGCGGCAAGGACGGCCAGGGCGTGCCCGTCTCGGCCGGCCAGCCCACGCTGCGGGTCGCGGCCATGACCGTCGGCGGCACTGCTCGATGATCGCCAGCGGGCACCCGGGTCCTTCGGTCGAAGTCCCGAGCGAGTCGGAGCGGAGCGGAGGCGAGACCAGGGACCACGCCCGCTGGTGCCGGTGGGCCCCCTCCCCCACCGGCCGGCTGCGAGCCGGTGGCATAGCGTGAGTCGGCTCGCCGATGTGGTCGACCAGGTGGTGGGGTGGGCGGCCGGGGGCGAGGCGGTGGAGGCCTACGCCGGCAGGTCGCACTACACCGAGGTGCGGGCCTTCGGGGGCGAGGTGGAGTCGCTCTCGTCGGCCGATACCGAGGGAATCGGCATCCGGGTGATCTCCGGCGGGCGCCAGGGTTTCGCCTACGCCGCCTCCCTCGACACCTCGATCGTGGCCGAGACCCTCGGCGAGGCGCGCGACAACGCCACCTTCGGCACCGTCGACGAGTTCGCCGGCCTGGCCCGCCCCGACGGGGTCGCGCCCGCCGACATCGACCTGTGGAACGACGAGCTGGCCGAGTTCCCCCCCGACGACAAGGTGGCCCTGGCCCTGGAGATGGAGCGGGTCACCCTGGCGGCGGATCCCCGGATCAAGGGGGTGGAGACGGCGAGCTACGGCGACGTGAGCTCGGAGTCGGTGGTGGGCTCCAGTGAGGGGATCCGCGCCGGCACCCGGCGCACGGTGTGCTCGGTGTACGTCGACGCCATGGCCACCGACGGGTCCCAGACCCAGACGGGCTACGGGTACTCCGTGGCCCGTCGTCCCGGCGACCTCGACGTGGCCAAGGCCGCCGCCGACGCCGCCGACCGGGCCACCCGCATGCTCGGGGCGCGCAAGCCTCCGTCGCGGCGTCTCACCGTGTTCTTCGAGCCGGTGGTGACGGCGTCGCTGCTCGGACTGCTGTCGCGGGCCCTGTCGGGCGAGGCCGTGCTCAAGGGCCGGTCGATGTTCGCCGACCGTCTCGGCCAGGCCGTCGGCGCCGCCGATCTCACCCTGGTCGACGACCCCACCGATCCTCTGGCCTACGGTGCCGGGCGGTACGACGGCGAGGGCCTGGCCACGCGACGCAACGTGCTCCTCGACCGCGGCGTGGTGGCCGCGTTCCTGCAGAACAGCTACACGGGCAGGCGCTCGGGCACGGCGTCGACCGGCTCGGCCGTGCGGGGTGGCTTCAAGGGCACCCCCGGGGTGGGCAGCCGGGCCCTCAGCCTGGCTCCGGGCGACCGCACCCAGGAGCAGCTCCTGGCCCAGTTCGGCGACGGGCTGCTGGTGCAGTCGGTCACGGGGATGCATTCGGGGGCCAATCCGGTGAGTGGCGACTTCTCCGTGGGCATCGAGGGGCTGATGGTGCGCGACGGCGCCCCGGCCGAGCCCGTGCGCGAGGCCACCGTGGCGTCGACCCTGCAGCGCATGCTCCACGACGTGGCTGCGGTGGGCTCGGACCTCGAGTGGCTCCCGGGTTCGGCCGCCGGGGTCACCCTCGTCGTGGGCGACCTGTCCCTCAGCGGCTCGTAAGCGGCGCGGCAGCCCGCATCTCCGGGCCGCGGCCGTCGGGCAGCAGCGACAGACCCCCGTCGAGCTCCCCACGACCGGCGGGCTGGACGCCTCTCTCGGGGGCCATCGACGACGATTACGGCCCCCGATCCTCGGTATGTCGCGGGTGGCGGGCATCGGTGGGCGGGACGAAGGCCCGTGTGCCGCGGCCGTCGACGAGACCCCAGTTCTCCCGGGTCTTCAGCCGATGGTGGTGGGGACACAGGCGATCGATCAGCGAGAACAGCGTGAGGTGAGTGTCGGCCCAGTCGTCGCGGTGGTCCATCTCGAGGCGGGCCACGGCGCCGCAGCCCTCGACCGCGCAGGTGGGATACAGCCATTGCAGCGCGGTTTGCTGGTGTGCCGTCGGTCGCCGCCCGAGGTGGGCGACGCCCACCACGTCGATGCCCTTGGTGGCCACCGCGGTGAGAAAGGGGTCGCCCGAGTCGATCATGTCGCGTATGACCGACACGGCCACCGGGCCATAGCCGACCAACTCGGCGACCTCTCCGGACCCCGGGTAGCCCCGCAGCAGCGCCCCCAGGTCGACCCGCACGATGACCTTCGGTCGGGTTCCGCCGCTGGCCCTCGGTGGGACCGCGATGGACGGCGAGCCGGCGGAGGCCTCGGCGGGGGTATCGGTCGAGCGGCCATGGCCGGCCGCCGCAGGGCTGGCGGCCTCCCGGGCGAGGGTGGTCAGGGCATCGGCGGCGTAGGCCTCGGAGGGCTCCCGGCGGCCTTCGGCCCGGGCGGTCGCGA
>CAYTTL010000185.1:0-6076 GCA_964440725.1 uncultured Acidimicrobiales bacterium
CGACGATCTCGGTGATCGCCGCCGGGTCGCCCGCCGCGTGGTCGTCACCGCAGAAGACGGTGGCCACCACGTCGTGCTCGGGAGCGATGAGCTGGGCCAGGCGGCGGCCCGGTCCCACCGGCTCGGGCCGGGAGGTCGGCGGGGTGCCGGCGGAGTCCTCGCCCCCCACCCCGGCGAAGAACTGGTTGATGTAGTGGACGACGCGGGCCATCGTCAGAGCACCTCGGTGACAGGTGTCGTCTCGGAGGCGGCCTCGGGGGCGCACGTCAGGTGGTTCCAGCCGAGGGGACTGAGGGCGCAGTAGACGACCGCCATCGGCAGCTCGAGCTCGTCGGTGGCGGGCCGGTCGAGCAGGGCAAGCGTGTCGCCGCCCAGGGCCCGCTCCACGGCCGGGAGCACGAGGCGCTCGTCGTAGTTGCCGGTGCTCACCATGGCCGTCGCCCGCTCGGGGGCGACGACGATCGGGGGGCCGGTGCCGTCGGGGCCGGCCATCTCCGCGAACAGCCCCACCGCGGTCACCCCGGCATCCTCCAGGGCGTCCATCTTCAGAGCCACGTCGGCGTCGGCGTTCCCGCCGCCTTCTTTGGTGAGGATGGCCGCGTCCCACCCGGCGGCGGCGCACAGCCGGGCGGCGTGGGCCGACACCAGTTCCTTGTGGCCGGCGACGACGGGCTCGGGCGCGATGCACACGCCGGCGAAGTCGAGGTCGTCGCCGTGGCGCGCCCGCAGGGCGGCGACGACGGGGTGGTTCTGGTGCATGAAGGTGGGGTTCTTGAGCGCCGGGTGGCCGAACTGGCCGCTCACGACCGCCCCGTCGTCGAGCTCACCGGGGTCGAGAAGCGTCGGTAGCCCGCCCGAGAAGCTGCGGCCGTAGACGAAGACGTCCTTGAACGCCCCCTGGGTCTGCAGGTTGGTGACCGCACCCACCCGGTACCGGCCGTCGCCCGTCGCCGCCGTCGGTGCGGAAAAGCGCTCTTCGGCGTCGGGCGGCGCCTCGAGTGCGGCCTCGGCCAGGTGGGCGGCCAGGCGCAACAGGCCCTGCCGCAGGGCGCGGTCGACGTCCTCCCAGGGCGCTCCGTCGGCGGGCGAGAACTCCACCACCAGATTGTGGGTGGAACCCAGGGGGGAGAGAGCGGCCGCCGGGCCCGACATCTCGATGACCGCCTCCTGGGCTCGTGGCAGGTAGCCGGCGGCCACCACCGCGGTGCCCTTCAGGACGTGGGTCGACCCCCGACCCCCGGCCCGCTCGGGGCCCACGAAGCCGGCGAAGATGCCGCCGCCACCCGGGCCCTTGGTCCTCGGCTCGACGGCGTCGAGCACCTTCACGATCCGCGCCGACTCGCCCGGCGACGCCCACGACAGACGCACGTCGGCGAGGGCAGCGTCGGCCACGCACCCCACCGCGGCCTCGACCGACACGGTGAGTGTCCCCTGATCGAACCGGGTCTCGGGTCCGACGTCGACCTCGCGCACCTGGTGGACCAGCAGGGTCAGGCCGTCGCCGGGCTCCTGGGTCATGGTCCAAAGGTAAAGCCCTCGGTGCTCCTCGGCGAATCGCCGACAACTCCACCAGACTGGCCGGCGTGACGGCAGAGGGCGAGGCGGCCAGGAGGTGGCGCTCGCTGGTGCGGGCCCGCCGGGCCGAGATCGAGCGCCTGGCACCCGACCGGGCCAGTCCCGCCGACGCCGGGTACTGGGACCGACGGGCGGTCCGCTTCGCCGCCCGTCTGGACGATTCGGTGACCGGCGACCCCTTCCTGGCCCGGCTCCGACGGCTCACCGGTTCCCGGACGACGGTGGTCGACGTGGGTTCGGGACCGGGCCGCTTCGCCCTGGCCCTCGCTCCCCGGGTGGCCCGAGTCGTCGCCGTCGACCCCAGCCCGGTCATGCTCGACCTGCTCCGGCGCCAGGCCCGGCGCCGCCGGGTGACGAATGTGGCCGTTGTCGCCGGCCGGTGGGACGAGGTCGAGGTGGTGCCCGCCGACGTGGTCTTCGCCTCCTACGTGCTGCCCGTGGTCGACGACGCCCCCGCCTTCGTCGCCAAGCTCGACGCCACCGCCCGTCGCCACGCCCTGCTGTACCTGGGAGCGTTCACCAACGACGCAATCGTCGATCCGCTGTGGCGTCACTTCCACGGCCGCCCCCGCCGCCCCGGGCCCAGCTGGCTGGATGCCGCCGCCGTCCTCGCCGAGATGGGCATCGATGCCGACGTGGAGATCGTCGAGGTGCCCAACCACACCCGGTTCACCTCGCTGGCCGAGGCCGTCGCCGACTACAGGGACCTCCTCGCCCTGCCCGACAACCGCGAGACGCGCGCCGAGCTCCGCCGACTCCTGGGTTCGTGGCTCGTCGGCCCCGACCACGCCCTGCGGACGCCCGTCGCCACCCTGCCCGCCGCGGTCGTGCGTTGGCGGCCGACCGGTCCCCCGGAGGGGTAGAAAGGCGGATTGCCGGCCCATCGTGGTGGGCACCCCGACTCGGAGGTCGAGCACCCGTGGCCCAGGAAGAAGGAACGGAGCCCCAGGCTTCAGGCGAGGCCGGCGGGCCCGACCCCGGCGGTCCCCGTGCCGACGGGCTCGAGGTCGAGATCGGCGGCGACGAGAGCCAGCGCGCCGCCCACGCCGCGGCCACCACGGCAATCCTCCGTCACCCCATGCTGCGCCGGCTCTTCCCGGCCGGCGACCTGTGGCTGTTGGGCTTCGACGTGGCCGACAAGGGCGAGGGCGAGCGCTTCACCACCATGGTGTACGACACCACGACGGGACGCGGCGCCCGGGTCCGGGGCTGGCTCGACGACCCCGAGAGCCCGGAGATCCTCCCCACCGCCGCACAGCGGCCCCCGAGCGACGACGAGCACTCGTGGGCCCTGTCGATCCTGGCCGATGACGCGGAGATGGCCGCCCTCCTCGAGGCCGACGGTGCCTACGCCTACCGTCCGATGCCGCCCCTCCTCAACATCGAGAATGCCGACGGCACCGTCGACCGCGTCATCGCCGTCGGTCTACGCACGGCGCCGGATGGCCTCACCGGCGGCGCCGCCGGTCACCGCATCGTGGGAGTCCGCACGGGGGACGCCGAGATCTTCCGGGACCCCCCCGGGGTCGCCCGCCCGTCGTCCGCCGACTGTGGGGCGCCCCCCGGGCCGTCGTGTCCGGCCACGGCCGGTGAGCGTCAGGCCCGCGTCCGCGTCCGGCGGGGCGACACCGTGCTCTGGGACCTCGTGGTGGTCCGACCGTCGGCGTCGTCGGGCACCAACGGCTCGGCCGTGGAGCTCCGGGCCGTCGACTACATGGGCCAGCGCGTCCTGGCCCGGGCCCACGTCCCCATCCTCAACGTCGCCTACGAGGCGGGTGGTGCGGCGGTGGGCTGCGGGCCCACCTACCGCGACTGGCAGCACGAGGAGAGCTGCTTCGCGGCCGAGGGCCCCGACCCCGTGGCCGGGTTCCGGCTGTGCTCGGCCCCTCCTCGGACCATCCTCGAAACCGGCGCCGACGGTGGCGAGTTCCGAGGGGTGGCCGTGTGGGTCGACGGCGACGAGGTGGTGATCGTGAGCCAGATCCAGGCCGGCTGGTACCGCTACGTGAGCGAATGGCGGCTGGCGGCCGACGGCACCATACGCCCCCGGTTCGGGTTCGCCGCCACCCAGAACCCCTGCACCTGCCAGGTGCACCATCACCACGCCTACTGGCGTTTCGACTTCGACATTCTCGGGGCGGAGAGCAACGTGGTCCAGGAGTACAACGACCCGCCGGTCGCGGGTACGGGCAACTGGCACACCATGCACCTGGAGGTTCGCCGGAACCGCAGTACCGAGCACGGCCGCTACTGGCGCGTGCGCAACACGCGGGCGTCGCAGGGCTACGCCATCCGGCCCGGCCCCGACGACGGCACCGCCGATCAGTACGGCGCGGGCGACGTGTGGATACTGCGCTACGACCCCGACGAGATCGACGACGGCCAGGGCTTCACCACCGACCCCGCCATGTCACGGGCCAATCTCGACCGCCTGGTGTCGGGCGACTCGGTCGAGCGCCAGGACCTCGTCGTCTGGTACGGCGCCCACTTCCGCCACGAACCGGGTGAGGACGCCGACCCGGGGGCGACCGATGCCGGCCATCGCGTCGGGCCCGACCTGGTGCCGTACCAATGGAAGGACACACCGGTGGCGGCATCGTCGTTCGCCAACCTGGCGCCGCCGACCGACGAGGAGCTGCAGCCGCCACCGCCGCGCGCTTGAAGACTTGGCGGGAAACAATCTTTGGCGGGGCCGGTTCGACTACGCGATACTGAGAAGTGAGGCCCCGGAGTCGTCCCCCCCGGCGGGAGGGCAAGTGGTCGTTCTGTTCCCGAAATAGTCCTGCCGCGCTCCGCTTTCCTCGAACCGTATCCGCAGCTCTCGTCACAACCAATCAAACTCGAAGGAAAGGGGCTCTTCATGTTGAACTCCCTGTTCGGAAAGACGATGTCACGCGAGGAGATCGAACGCGACGTCACCGAGCAGATCGAGTCCCTCGCCCGCTCCGGCGATCACCCGGCGCCCGCCGAGTGGACCATCGCCCACGGCCTTGCCGACGCCGAACCTCGGCCGGCGGCCTCGATGGAAGAGCTGGCTGACGTCCCCACCCCCAAGCGGGCATCGTCGAGGAAGAGGGCCAGGGCGCGCGAGAGCGCCTGAGCCCGCGCTTCAGTAGCCCCGGCCGAGCAGCACGGGCCGCTCGGCGGTACCGGCGGGCAGTTCCACCCGGTCCTGGGGCCAGGCACCCGTGCGGGTGAGGACCTCGGGGCCGCCGGCGGTGACCAGCACGGTGTCCTCGGACTTCACGCCGGTGATCGAGGGGTTCCAGGCGACAACCTGGGCCTCCTCGAGGCGGTGATCGGCTGACGGCGTGCCGAAGATCTCCCGCCCGCCGTAGCCGGTGAGGCCGCCCTGGTGGTGGAGGCGCCACTCGTCGCCGAAGCCCTCGTCGCCGTACTGCTCCACCGCGCTCGCCAGCACGTCGTTGAGCCGGGCGCCGGGCCTGCTCTCCAGGAGGAATCGGGCGTCCACCCGCCTGACGGCCAAGTGGCGGGCGGCCCGTTCCCGGTCGGGGCCGCCGAACTCCTCCATGCGAGTGAGCGAGGCGTGCAGGCCGTGGCGGCGGCCGGTGAGGGCGACGAGCAGGGTGCGCTCGACGCGGTGGGTCGTCGGCACCGGATGGCGGTAGGCGGCGATTCGCTGGTCGGCGCCCACCAGGTTCACCAGGGCGAGGATGCCGCGCCGTTCGCACTCCTGGGCCAGCACGCCGGCGATGTCGACCTCGCGGTCGCCGGGCCGGGCGGTGAGACAGGCGGTCTCCACCGCCTCGGCGGCGTCGACGCCGAGGCGCCGGAAGCGCTCGACCTCCACGGGCAGGAGGGTGTAGCGGAGGGACGCCAGGCCGGGCGGAGCCGGACGGAGCCCGGCCAGACCGAGGTCGGACACCGCACGATCGGGCCGGCACCGGTGTTCGACGGCGAGGCGGAGCCCGTCGGGGTCGAACCACGGCCATTCCCCGACGGTCAGATCGAGGCCGGCGACCTCCTCGTCGACGATCCGGGGAAGCTCGTTGTTCTTGGTGAGGAGGAAGGCGTCGTCGGCCGTCACCAGGAGCGATGCCACCCCGGCGGCGTCGCCGAGCGAGACGTGGTCGTCCCCCCCGGCGGTGAGCCAGGCGAACCCGGCCTGTGAGGTGACGAGGACGGCGGTCAGCCCTTCGCCGGCGAGCCAGCCCCGGACGGCGCCGAGCTTGGTGGCCAGTTCCTCCCGAGGTTCCACGCCGCCAGCATGCACCAATCGGTCGACATGTCGGAGTTGGACGCGCCGGGATGGAGCCCGCCTACTCCGGCGCCTTCAGGTTCCGCCGCGTGCTGCCGATGGTGGGGCTGTCGGTCTCTGGAGCCCCGCGACACTCCCGGGTTGCGGGGCTCCGGCGCGCGGGCCGGGGGCGGACGCGGGATTCCCGGTCGGGTCGGCGTCCCATGACCGCGGTGCCGCAGGTCCCAATGAGTGCCGCAGCCGTCGTCGTGGCCGGGGGATCGGCCCGACGGATGGGGGGCG
>CAYTTL010000186.1:0-6033 GCA_964440725.1 uncultured Acidimicrobiales bacterium
TCGTCGTCGGCGATGATCTCGGCGTCGAGGCCGTGGCGCGCCGCCCGCCACTTGTTCTGGCGCACCACCCATCCCCGCGGCACGTGCAACACCTCGCCCTCGTCGAGGCGGGTGTCGAGCCAGTGCACCAGGCTCTGGGCCATGGCGGCCACGGCGCTCACCTCGGTGAGGGTGGGGATGCCGTCGCAGATCCGCAGCTCGATGGTGCCGAAGTCGGGGTGGGGCCGGATGTCCCACCACACCTCGCGGATGCTGGTGATGGCCTGGGCCGTGACGAGGGTGCCCATGAACTCCTCGAACTCCGCCCACCCCGACAGCTGGTAGGGCAGCCCGGCGGTGGGCAGGCTCTCGAACACGGTGCTCCGCGCCGAGGCCATGCCCGTGTCGCGACCGTCCCAGTACGGACTGGAGGCCGAGAGGCCGAGGAAGTGGGGGATGTAGGCGTTGAGGGCGTTGGCGATGGTGATGGCCTTCTCGCCGGAGCGCACGCCCACGTGGAAGTGCACGCCGAAGATCTGAAGCCGGCGGGCCACCCACTGCATCTCGTCGAGCAGCTTGTGATAGCGCTCGTGGGGACTCACCTGCTGGTCGTGCCAGTCGGAGAACGGGTGGGAACCGGAGCACATGAGGGCGAGGCCGCGGGCATCGGTGAGGGCCCGCAGCTCCTTCACCGACGCGGCCAGGTCGTCGCGGGCCTCTGACGCCGTGGTGCAGATCCCGGTGATGACCTCGGCCGTGCACTCGAACAGCTCGTGCTTGACCTTGGGGTGCTGGCCGTCGGGGTGACCGCCGCCGAGCTCGGCCAGGATTTCGGTGGCCGCGCTGCACAGCTGCCGGCTATCCCGGTCGACGATCTCCAGCTCGACCTCGACGCCGAGGCTGGGACCGTCGGAGGCGTTGAAGACGATGTCCATGGGTTGTCACCGCCGCCTGGCGACGGCGACGATGGCGCCGACTCTAGGCCGTAGAGGACGCGAAGCCCGGCCGGGCGCAACGGAGGTCGCCCTGGCTCTACAGTCGACTCCATGATCAAGCTCATTTCCCGTGCCTGGCGATACATGACGGCAGCGCTCACGGGTCGGTTCAACGAGGCGGCCGACCCCAAGGTTCAACTCGAACAGGCCATCACCGAGGCCAACGACCAGCACCGCCGCCTGGTGCAACAGGCCGCCAACGTGATCGCCAACCAGAAACAGACCGAGATGCGCCTCAATCGGGCCATGGAAGACATCGAGAAGCAGAACGGCCTGGCCCGCCAGGCCGTCACCATGGCCGACAAGGCGACCCAGGAGGGGAACACGGCCAAAGCCGTGGAGTACACCTCGGCGGCGGAATCGTTCGCCAACCGTCTGGTCGCGTCCGAGCGGGAGGTCGAGGGGCTCAAGCAGCTCCTCCTCCAGGCGACCCAGGCTGCCAACCAGGCGAAGTCGGCGGTTGCCCAGAACTCCGCGGCCATGCAGAAGAAGCTGGCCGAGCGCCAGAAGCTGCTCGGCCAGCTCGACCAGGCCAAGATGCAGGAACAGGTCAACGCGGCCATGGCGTCGCTCAACGAGACGGTGGGCCAGGACGTGCCCACCTTCGAGGAGATCCGCACCAAGATCGAGGGCCGCTACGCCAAGGCCCTGGGCACGTCCGAGCTCACCGAGGCATCGGTGGAGAGCCGCATGCTCGAGGTCGAGCAGGCCACCGTCAACAACGAGGCCCAGGGCAAGCTGGCCGACATCCGCGCCCAGCTCGGGCTGGGACCGGCCCCGGCCGCCCCGAGCGCCCCGAGTGCACCGAGTGCACCGAGCGCTCCTACGAACGGTGAGGTCACGCCCGGCACCGACTGAACATTTCCGTATCTCTCGCTCCGACCCGGGCTCCTGTGACCTGAGGGCCGCTCCACCGGAGAGGGCCCAGGCCACCGGTCGAGGCCGGGTCAGCGAGGAGAGTCGGATGAGCAGCGAACGCATGAGCAGGCGATGGGCACGGACCATGGCGGGGGTGGTGGTCGTCGGGCTGGCGGCGACGGTTCCCGCTGCGTTGCCGGCGGATGCCGTCGAGTGCCGCTTCGCCGTGACCTGCCCACCCCCCATCTACTTCAGCAGCAACCGTTCGGGGAACTACGAGATCTACAGGGTCACGGCCATGGGGACCCAGCTGACCCGGATGACGTCGAACCGCTTCTCCGACTCCGAGCCCTCCCCCAACCGGGACCGCACACAGATCCTGTTCGTGTCGAACCGCCATGGCGTCAGCTCGATCTATGCCATGAACGCCGCCCCCGGCAGTCCACCCCGCCGGCTCACCACGCAGTTCGCCGCCTCCAACCCGAGCTTCAGCCCCGACGGCTCCAGGATCGCCTTCACGACGAGGAGGTCGGGGTACGCACAGGTGGCGGTGATGAACGCCGACGGCACCGGGATGCGAGAGCTCACCACATCGGCGCAAGGCCTCAACAACCGGGAGCCGGCGTGGTCGCCGGACGGTACGCGGATCGCCTTCACCAGCCTGCGCTACAACAGGGACAACGTCTTCATGATGAACGCCGACGGTACCGGTGAACGGAATCTGTTGGCCTTCGCTTCGGCCCCGACGTGGTCCCCGGACGGCGGTCGGCTCGCGGTCACGATCCAGCGGGACGGAACCCTCGACAAGGAAGTCGGAATCGCCTACCTCTCCTATCTACCGAACGTGCCGTACTACTACGCCACCAATCACGCCGGCATGGACGGTTGCCCCAGCTGGTCGCCCGACGGCTCGCGCATCGTCTATTCCAGCTCCGTCGACGGCGGCTCGACCAGAGTGCTCCGGTCGGTCAAGCCGGACGGTTCCGACGTCCGCCTGGTGACCAGCGGCGGCACCGACAACGCCGAGCCGAACTGGGGATACGCACCACTTCCTCCGATCTACCACCAGTAGGCGTCGTCCACCGTCAGGTCCAGACCCGGAGGAGCCGTCGGTGCAGGCGGATCGCCGCTACGCGAGAGTCACCAGATCGTCGCGGTGCACGACCTCGTGAGGCACCGACTCGGGCAGGTCGGCGGTACGCCGGCCGGCCACCTGGCGAAGGGCATCGGCGCTCAGCCGAACCAGGCCCTTGGCGAACACCCGGCCGGTGCCGTCGCAGACCTCCACCGCCGCCTCGGCGTCGAAGGCACCGGTGACCCCGACCACGCCGGCGGGCAGGAGCGACGATTTGCGCTCGAGCACGGCCCGCCGGGCTCCCTCGTCGACCACGACGGTTCCCGACGCCTCCACGGCGAAGGCGATCCACAGCTTGCGGGCCGACAGCCGCCGGTCGTGGGGTCGCACCATCGTGCCCACGCCGGGCATCCCGTCGGCCGCCCCCGCCAGCACGCCGGGACGGTCGGCGGCGGCGATCACCGCCCGCACGCCCGACCACGCCGCCATCTTGGCCGCGGCCAGCTTCGAGGCCATCCCCCCGCTCCCCCGCCAGGTCCCCGAACCTCCGGCGACGCGCTCGAGCTCGTGGTCGATCTCCACGATCTCCTCGATGAGCGACGCGTCCTCGTGGAACCGGGGATCACGGTCGAGCAGGCCGGGCCGGTCGGTGAGCAGCACGAGCACGTCGGCTCCCGCAAGGTTGGCCACCAGGGCGGCGAGACGGTCGTTGTCGCCGTAGCGGATCTCGTCGTCGGTCACCGCGTCGTTCTCGTTGACCACCGGCACCACTCCCAGGTCGAGGAGCCGGCGCAGGGTGCCCCGGGCGTGCAGGTACTGGGACCGGTGGACGAAGTCGAGGGGGGCGAGCAGCACTTGGCCTCCAACCAGGCCCCGCTGGGCCAGGAGGTCGTCGTAGACCCGCATGAGCCGGCTCTGACCCACCGCCGAGACGGCCTGGAGGGTGGCGGTGTCGGCGGGCCGGGTGCCGGCCAGGCCCAGGGCGGGAAGACCGGCGGCGATGGCTCCCGACGTGACGACGATGACCTTGTCGCCACGGGACCGCAACCCGGCCACCTCGGCGCAGAACTTGTCGATGGCGGCGGTGACGATCTCGCCGCCCTCGTCGGTGATCGACGACGTGCCCACCTTGGCGACGACGATCAATGTCGGCCTTTCCTTCGGGCCGCGCTCGTCCGCCGCCCGGGCTCGGCGTCGAGACCGCCGCCGGCGCGGTACTCGAACGAGAGCTTGCCGATGTGCACCTCGTCGCCTTCGCGGGCACCGGCCCGGGCCAGGGCCCGATCGACACCGGCACGGGTGAGGCGCTCGTGCACGAAGGCCAGGGCGTCGGCGGAGCTGAGGTCGTTGACGGCGACCGCCCTCTCCGCCGATGCACCTCGCACCACGAACGCACCCGTGTCATCGCGCTCGACCCGGACCCCTTCCGGCTCGGGGCGGTGCACCACGTAGGCGTCGCGGACCGGCTGTGCCGACCGGGCCTCTCCGACCAGCGCAGCCATCCGGTGGAGCAGGTCGGGGATCCCCTCGCCGGTCACCGCCGAGATCCGCGGTCCCTCCCAGGTCGTCCCCGGGCCCTCCTCTGCGGCGTCGGCCTTGGTGCCCACGACCACACGGGGTCGGTCGAGGAGCTCGGGCTGGTGGCGGCCCAGTTCGACCAGCAGCGTGCGTTCCTGGTCGGCCGGCGAGATGGCCTCCATGGAGACCAGGTCGACCAGCACCACCAGCACCCGGGCGCGCTCCACGTGGCGGAGGAACTGGTGGCCGAGACCCCGGCCCTCGCTGGCTCCCTCGATCAGCCCGGGGATGTCGGCCACCACCAGCTCGGTGTCGTCGACGTGCACCACGCCGAGATGGGGCTCGAGGGTGGTGAAGGGGTAGTCGGCGATCTTGGGCCGGGCGGCGGAGATGCGCGAGATCAGCGTGCTCTTGCCGGCGTTGGGAAACCCCACGAGGGCGACGTCGGCCATGAGCTTGAGCTCGAGACGCAACCACCGCTCCTCGGGCACCTCGGCCTGCTCGGCGAACGCCGGGGCCCGTCTGCGGTTCGACAGGAACCGGGCGTTGCCCTGTCCGCCGCGACCGCCCCTCGCCGCCAGATAGGCGTCACCGGGCCCGACCAGGTCGGCCACCACCTTGCCGTCGTTCTCCTTGACCACGGTGCCGGGCGGCACGAGCACACGCAGGTCGGCACCCCGGGCACCGTGACGGGCCTTGCCCATGCCGTGGGTGCCCTTTCCCGCCCTGCGGTGGGGATGGTCGCGGAAGGCCGACAGGGAGGCGACCTCGGGATCGGCCACCAGCCACACATCGCCACCGCTGCCACCGTCGCCGCCGTCGGGCCCTCCCCGGGGCACGTGGGCCTCCCGGCGGAAGGAGACGGCTCCCGCGCCTCCTGCCCCACCGGTGGCGCACAGAGACGCTTCGTCGACGAAACCGGCCACGTGAGGGACGGGCGGACCGGGGCTGGGCCCCGTGTCAGCCTCGGCTAGGAGGGGGGGACGACGTCGACGAGGCGGCGACCGCCCCGGCGCCCGAACCGCACCGTGCCGACGGCCAGGGCGAAGAGGGTGTCGTCGCCACCTCGGCCCACCAGCTCGCCGGGGTGGAAGTGGGTGCCGCGCTGGCGGACGATGATGGTCCCGGCCTGCACCACCCCGCCGTCGTAGATCTTCACGCCCAGGCGCTGGGCCGCCGAGTCACGGCCGTTGCGGGTCGATCCACCACCTTTGGTCTTGGACATGTCTCCCCCTCAGGCCTGGTTCGTGGACGCGTCGACGCTGGCGGAGACGCCGTCACCGGCGTTGATGCCGGTGATCTCGATGGTGGCGTAGTGCTGACGGTGGCCCCAGTGACGCCGGCTGTTGCTCTTGGGCTTGTAGGTGAAGCCCTTGATCTTCGGGCCGGAGGCCTCGCCCACGATGCGGGCGGTGACGGTGGCCCCGGTCAGGCGGTCGGTGCCGGCGTGCACGGTGTCGCCGTCGACCACCAGGACAGGCGTGAACGTGACCTCGCCGTCGGTGCCGGCCAGCCGCTCGACATCGAGGCGCTCACCCTGGGTCACCCGGTACTGCTTGCCACCGGTGGCGATCACTGCGTACATGTCCGCCAGGTTAGCCGCGCAGT
>CAYTTL010000187.1:0-5996 GCA_964440725.1 uncultured Acidimicrobiales bacterium
GACGAGTCGATGGAGGCCCTCATCCACCACTTCAAGATCTTCACCGAGGGCTTCAGGGTGCCCGAGGGCGAGGTCTACGTGGCCGTGGAGTCGCCGCGCGGCGAGCTGGGCTGCTACATCGTGTCCGACGGCAGCGCCAAGCCCTACCGTCTGCACATCCGCGGGCCTTCGTTCATCAACCTGCAGTGCCTGCCCCACATGATCCGTGGAGGCCTGATCGCCGACGCCGTGGCCGTCATCTCCACCGTCGACCCCATCATGGGAGAGGTCGACCGGTGAGGCTCGCTGCGTCACCGTGGCAGCACCGGACGGGCGGGCGATGCCCCGCCTGACCCCGGAGAACCTGCGGCGGGCCAAGGAGCTCATGGGGCTGTACCCCGAGCCCCGGTCGGCCCTCATCCCCATGCTGCACGTGGCCCAGGAACAGGACGGGTGGCTCACGCCCGAGGTCATCGGCCACGTGGCCGAGCTGATCGACCTCTCCCCGGCCGAGGTGTACGGCACCGCCAGCTTCTACGACATGTTCTTCACCCACCCGGTGGGCCGCTACCTGATCTCGGTCTGCACCAACCTGGCCTGCCTGCTCAACGGGGCCTACGACCTGTTGGCCCACGCCGAGGAGCGCCTCGGCGTGGCTTCGGGATCGACCACCGACGACGGCGAGTTCACCCTCGAGGAGGTGGAGTGCATCGCCCTGTGCGGCGCAGCACCCTGCCTCACCGTGAACTGGCGCTTCTTCGGCGACGTCACCAACGCCGACTTCGACCGCCTGGTCGACGAGCTGCGCACCGGTCGTCTCGCCGACCGGGTGCCCCATCACGGCACCCTGTGCCGGGTACGACGCAAGGTCGCCGCCGACACCGCCCCCGACGCCCGCCGCGACCGGGCGTCAGGCGACGCGTCCGAGACACCTCCGGGCTTGTCGGTCGTCCCCGACATGGTCGTCGAGGGGGGCCCGGGCGAGCCCCAACCCGCCCACCGCCGCTCCACCGCCGGCGCCGTCGGCCATTCCCGGGCCATCCGGGTCGCCGGCCAGGGGGCGTCCGAACACGACCCGGCCGCTGGGCCCGAGCGGCCCTCTGAGCGGGGTGGCGGGCCCGAGCGGCCCTCTGAGCGGGGTACCGGGTCCGACGATGACAAGGAACCGCAGAAGTGATCACCGACGCCGCCGCCATCGTCACCCGTCGCCACGGTCTGGCCGAGTCGTGGACGCTGGCCACCTACCTGCGCAACGACGGCTACGAGGGCCTCCGCAAGGCCCTCACCATGGATCCGTCGGCCATCAGCGAGGAGGTGTTGGCAGCCAAGATCCTCGGGCGTGGCGGTGCAGGCTTCGAGGCGGGCAAGAAGTGGTCGATGCTGGGCAAGGCCCGACCCGCGTACCTCGTGGTGAACGGCGACGAGAGCGAGCCGTGCACCTTCAAGGACCACATGCTCCTCGAGAACGACCCCCACCAGATCATCGAGGGAACCCTCATCTGCGCCTACGCCGTGGGTGCGGCGCAGGCCTTCATCTACGTCCGGGGTGAGTTCGCCCTCGGCATCGAGCGCCTCCAGGCCGCCCTCAACGAGGCCTACGCCCACGGCGCGGTGGGCCGGAACATCTTCGGCTCGGACTTCTCCATCGACGTGGTCGTGCACCCGGGAGCGGGGGCCTACATCTGCGGCGAGGAGACCGCCCTGCTGGAAAGCCTCGAGGGGAAACGGGGCTACCCCCGTGACAAGCCCCCGTACTTCCCCGCGGCCATCGGTCTCTACGCCAAGCCGACCATCGTCAACAACGTGGAGACGGTGTCCAACCTCCCCTGGATCGTGCTCAACGGCGGCGAGGCCTTCTCCGCACTGGGCGAGGGACGCTCCACGGGGACCCGCCTGTTCTCCCTCTCCGGCCACGTGAAGCGTCCGGCCAACTACGAGATCGAGATGGCCAAGACCACGTTCCGTGACCTCATCTACGATCCCCGCCTCGGCGGTGGCATCCGCGACGACCGCGACCTCAAGGCCTTCGTCCCCGGCGGGGTGTCGGCCCCGTGGTTCGGGCCCGACCAGATCGACATGGCCCTCGACCAGGACGCGGTGGCCAAGGCGGGATCGATGCTGGGTTCGGGCTCGGTGGTGGTCATGGACGACACCACGTGCATGGTGCGCGCCGCCTGGCGGATCACCCGGTTCTTCCACAAGGAGTCGTGCGGCCAGTGCACGCCCTGCCGGGAGGGCGGTGGGTGGCTCGACAAGATCATGAACCGGATCGAGCTGGGGGCCGGTCGGCGCAGCGACCTCGACCTCCTGCTCGACGTCTGCGACAACATCGCCCCGGGCCTGTCCTGGCCGCCGCAGAAGACGACGATCTGCGTCCTCGGCCCGTCGATCCCGTCCTCGATAACCTCCGCCATCAAGATGTTCCGCGACGAGTTCCTGGCGCACATCGACGAAGGACGCTGCCCGTTCGGCCCCGCCGTCGGCCGGTCCCTGTCGGCCACCGCCGTGAGTGATTCATGAGTCAGCAGGCGGAGGAGACCACGACCGTCGACATCGTGATCGACGGCCAGAAGGTGGAGGCCCGCAAGGGGGAGATGATCATCGCCGCCGCCGAGCGGGCCGGCGTCTACATTCCCCGCTTCTGCTGGCACCCCCGGATGAAGCCGGTCGGCATGTGTCGCATGTGCCTGGTGGAGGTGAAGGGCCCCCGCGGCTTCGCCCTCATGCCGTCGTGCTACGTGCCCGTCGCTCCCGACCAGGAAGTGGTCACCACCTCCGACAAGGTCAAGAAGGCCCAGGACGGCGTGCTCGAGTTCCTGCTCATCAACCACCCCCTCGACTGTCCCGTGTGCGACCGAGGCGGCGAGTGCCCGCTCCAGGACCAGACCTTCGCCTTCGGACCGGGCGAGAGCCGGTTCGTCGAGGAGAAGCGCCACTGGGCCAAGCCCATCCCCGTCAACTCCCTCGTGGCCCTCGACCGGGAGCGCTGCATCCAGTGCGCCCGTTGCACCCGGTTCGCCGACGAGATCGCCGGGGATCCCTTCATCGACTTCGTCGGGCGGTCGGACACCACCGAGGTCAACATCTTCCCCGACGAGCCGTTCGAGTCGAACTTCAGCGCCAACATCGTGCAGCTCTGCCCGGTCGGAGCGCTCACCGCCACCCCCTACCGGTTCAAGGCCCGGCCCTGGGACCTGGAGGTGGTGGAGTCGACGTGCACGGCCTGCGCCGTGGGTTGCCGCGTCGCCGTGCAGTCGTCGACCGACCGCATCATCCGCAACCTGGGTGTCGACAGCGATCCGGTCAACCACGGATGGCTCTGCGACAAGGGCCGGTTCGGCTACGAAGCCGCCAACCACGACGGGCGCCTGACCACCCCGCTCGTGCGCCGGGGCGAGGAGCTGGTGGAGGCCACCTGGAACGAGGCCCTCGCCGTGGCCGCCGGCGGGCTCGGCAAGGTCCGCGACGGCACCGGCCCCCAGGCCCTGGCCGTGCTCGGTGGCGCCCGCCTGGGCAACGAGGACACCTACGCCTGGGCCAAGCTGGCCAAGGGCGTGCTCGGCACCGACAACGTCGACTGCCAGCTGGGCGACGGCCTTCCCGCCGAGGCGGTGCTGGGCCTGCCCCGGGCCACCATCGACCAGGCCTGCGCAGCGTCGGCGGTCATCGTCCTGGCACCGGACATCAAAGAAGAGCTGCCCATCCTCTACTTGCGCCTGCGCCAAGCGGCGCTCGAGGGCGCAACCGCCCTCATCGAGATCGTTCCCCGGGCCGGCGGGCTCAGCCGCTACGCGGCGTGGACACTCCTGCACCGGCCGGGCGAGGCGGCCGACGTGGTCCGGGCCCTCGTGGACGCCTCACGCGCCGCCGACCCGGCCGCCGACGGCGGTGAGGCCGTCGGGGGTGTCTCCGGTGCCGACCTCGCCGGTGCCGCCGCCGCCATCGGCGACGGGCCGGTGGTGGTGGTCCTCGGACGCCCGTCGCTGGCCGAGGCGGCGGCGACCACGGTCGAGGCTGCGTCGGTGCTGGCCGAGCTCGACGACGTCCGGTTCCTGTCCGCCCTGCGACGGGGCAACGTGCACGGCGCCCTCGACATGGGGCTGGCTCCGGGGGTGCTCCCGGGCCGGGTGTCGCTGCACTCCGGCCGGCCCTGGTACACCGCGGCGTGGGGCACCGTCCCCGAGGCCCGGGGCCTCGATGCCGTCGGCATCATGAGCGCGGCCGCCACCAACCGCATCCAGGCCATGGTCGTGCTGGGGGCCGACCCGGTGTCGGACTTCCCCGACCGCACCCTGGCCCGGCGGGCCATGGCCGGCGTGGGCTTCACCGTGGTCGTCGACCTCTTTCTCACCGACGCCGCCCTGCACGCCGACGTGGTCCTGCCCGCCGCCGCGTGGGGCGAGCGCCCGGGCACCACGACCAACCAGGAGGGCCGGATCACCCGCCTGGGCCAGAAGGTCACCGCGCCGGGCACGGCCCGTCCCGACTGGATGATCGCCGTCGAGCTGGCCGAGCGCATGGGTGCCGATCTCGGGTTCGACAGCATCGACGGGATCGCCGCCGAGATCGCCGCCGTGGCCCCGTCACACCTCGGCCTCACGTCCGACCTCCTGGCGCGTGCCGGGTCGCGTGACGGCATGCTCGTGCCCCTCGCGGCCGACGATGCCGAGCCGGAACACGACGCTTCCCGGCCGACAGAGGGCATCGAGGTCAGCGCCGCCCGTCGCCAGGGCGACACCCTCCAGGCCCGACCCGAACCGGCGGAGGGGTCCGACCCGCTCGAACCGGGCGGACCGATGGCCGGCAGCGACCCGGGGGCATCGAGCGAGGACCGAAGCGCAGCGGAGGCCCGCAGCGACCCAGAAGCAGAGCTCCCACCCCTTCTCGTCTTCGGCGGGGCCGAGGCCGCAGCCCGCCCGCGCACGCTCGACGCCTACTCGCTGCGGCTGGTGACCAGCCGGTCGCTCTACGACGGCGGCGTCGGCGTGCAGCACTCGCCGTCGCTCGCCTCCCTGGCTCCCGGCACCCGGCTGCGGGCAAACCCCCACGACCTGTCGCGCCTCGGCATCCGTCCCGGTGACCTGGTGCGGGTCACGTCGGCGCGGGCCTCCCTGGTGCTCGAGGCGGCGTCGGACGCCGGCGTGCCCCGCAGCTCGGCGGTCGTCGACTTCAACCAGCCCGACGAAGGGGCCGGCGACCTGATCGACGCCACCCAGGGGGTCACCGAGGTACGCGTGGAGACGGCCACCCGGAACCGGGCGTCCTGATGGGCGATCCCCTCTACGCCGACGGCATCGACCTGACGGTCATCCTCATCGTGGCCGGCAAGGTATTGCTCACGTTCGTCTTCCTCCTGGTGTCGGTGCTGCTCATGGTGTGGTTCGAGCGCAAGGTCATCTCCGACATGCAGAGCCGCATCGGTCCCGACCGGGCCGGGAAGTGGGGCATCCTCCAGACCCTCGCCGACGGCACCAAGCTGTTCTTCAAAGAGGACCTGCTGCCCGAGAAGGCCGACCGGAGGATCTTCCATCTCGCTCCCTACCTGTCGGCCGTCCCCGCCTTCGCCGCCTTCGCCGTGGTCCCCGTCGGTGGCACCGTCACCATCGCCGGCCACGAGACGTACCTCCAGCTGGCCGACCCGCCGGTCGGAGTGCTGTTCCTCCTGGCCATGTCGTCGATCGCCGTCTACGGCGTGATGCTGGCCGGCTGGTCGTCGGGGTCGAAGTACCCGCTGCTCGGCTCGGTCCGGGCCTCGGCCCAGATGGTGTCGTACGAGGCGGCCATGGGGCTCGCGGTGGTGACGGTGGTGCTGATCACGGGCTCGCTCTCGACGCGGGACATCGTCGACGCCCAGTCCGGCCGGTTCCTGTTCGACTGGAACATCTTCCGCCTCGCCTTCGTGCCGTTCGTCGTGTTCCTCGTCGCCGTCACGGCCGAGCTGAACCGTCCTCCGTTCGACCTGGTCGAGGCCGAGCAGGAGCTCGTCGGCGGCTTCCACACCGAGTACAGCTCGATCC
>CAYTTL010000188.1:0-5946 GCA_964440725.1 uncultured Acidimicrobiales bacterium
CGTTCCGCTCCGACGGCAGAGCGTCCAGCTCCGACGGCAGAGCGTCCAGCTCCGACGGCAGAGCGTCCAGCTCCGACGGCAGAGCGTTCAGCCGCCCGGTGGTTTTGCACCATGATGGGGACGTGGCCGACGAGCAGGGCCTGATCAAGCCCCCCCGCAAATCTCAGAAGTCGGCGACGTCCTCCGGAGCGTCGTCGACCCGCGGCCGAACCGGCGCGGTTTCGAAGAGGGCGGCGCCCGCCAAGAAGGCCCTGTCCGCCAAGAAAGCCCTGTCCGCCAAGAAGGCCACGCCGGCCAAGAAGGTCGCGCCGGCCAGGACGGCGGCATCCGCGTCGAAGTCGACGGCGAAGAAGACGGCGTCGACCACCAAGGCGGCGCCGGCACGACAGACGGCGGCGGCCACCAAGGCACCGGGGGCGCGCAAGACCCCAGGGGCCGGCAAGGCCACGCCGGCCGCCAAGGCTGCGGGCTCGGCCCGCAAGCGCGCACCGAGGCCGGCGAAGGCTGCTCCGTCGTTCGGCGTCACCGCGGAGGCGTCGACGGACATGAACGAGGTCGCCGTCGCTCCCGACGTGCCGCCGCCGCCGCAGCAGCACCCTGATCTCGCCGGGCCGCCCCCGGAATCCCCCGATGCACCTCCTCCTCCTCCTCAGGACGGCGACGCTGCCCCGGCTGCCCCGGCTGCTCCGGTGGCCACGTCACCCGCGGCCCCCACCGGTCGGCCGGCGACCATGGCGCTGGTTCTGGCGATCGTGGCCCTGGCCGTCTCGTGGCTGTCGGTCGTGTCGCTGGTGCTGGCGATCGTCATCCTGGTCGCCGTGGTCGCCGTGGTCGTGGCCTCGCGGGCTCGCCGTGAGCACCGGCCCCGATCGACGGCGGCACTGGTGATCGCCGGGATCGCTCTCGTCGTCGGCATCGTGACCGCCGGCTCCGTCGCCTGGGCCGAACGGTCGTCGGGTGGCGTCAAGTACACCGAGCTGGTCCCGGGCGACTGCCTGCAGAAGCCGGGATCCACCCTGGTCCGGGCCGACCGGGTCGACTGCGCCAAGCCCCACGACCTGGAGGTGTTCTTCACCTTCGACGAGCTCGCCCCCCGGGACGCCCCGTTCCCCGGCCAGGACGCCCTCCAGCGTGATGCGACCATCGGCTGTCGCCCGCAGTTCGAGTCCTACGTCGGCGTGTCCTTCGAGCAGTCACAGCTCGACGTGACGTTCTTCGTGCCCACCGAGGAGAACTGGGCCGACGGCAACCGCCGCCTGCTCTGCACCGTGGCCGCCAAGGGCGGCCAGCTCACCGGGTCGGTGAGGGGCTCCCAGAGGTAGTAGGCGGGGTCCCGCCGGCCTGTGCGCGTCAGGCGCTGGCTTCCACCCGGCTGGCCCGCTGGGCCTCCATGCGGCGGACCAGGTCGACGGGGGCGACGAGCCACACGGCGGCCTCGGTGGCGTCCCAGTCGCCCAGCAGCTCGGCGGCGCGGGGTGAGCCCGTGAGCTCGTGGTGGCGCTCAACCATCCAGCGGAGCTCCTCCAGGAGCTCGGCGTCCGGCCGGGCGGAGTCCACCAGGGCGGGGTTCAGGCGGGTGGCGAGGAGGCCGTCGGGGTCCCAGACGAAGGCCCGGCCGCCGGTCATCCCCGCTCCCAGGTTGTAGCCGACGGGTCCGAGGACGACGACCGTCCCCCCGGTCATGTACTCACACGCATGGTCGCCCACGCCCTCGACGATGGCGGTGGCGCCGGAGTTGCGGACGGCAAAGCGCTCGCCGGCCGAACCGGCGCAGTACAGCTCACCGGCCGTCGCCCCGTAGAGGCAGGTGTTGCCCGCGAGAACCGGCTCACCGGCGTCGTTCCCGGGCGGGCGGATCACGATGCGACCGCCTCCCATGGCCTTGCCCACGTAGTCGTTGGCCTCGCCCACCAACTCGAACTCGATGCCGTGGGTGAGGAAGGCACCGAAGCTCTGGCCGGCGGAGCCGTCGAAGTGCACGACAGCGGTGCCCATCGGCGGCGCCTGCCCGAACTCCAGGGCGATGGCTCCGCCCAGCGCCGCCCCGACCGTGCGGTCGGCGTTCCTGATGGGGTACCGCAACTCCACGTCGTCGCCCTCCCAGACGCCCAACAGGGCGTCGGCGACCAGGCGGTCGCCCAACTCGGAACGTGGCCGCTGGATCTCGACGGGACGCACGAACCGGCGGGGGGCGTCGGGATCGCCCGGTGGGGTGATCAGGGGCGACAGGTCCATCGACGCGGCGCGCGGATCGTCGGTCCGAGCCTGGCGGAGGCATTCGACCCGGCCGATGGCCTCGTCGAGGGTGCGCAGGCCGAGACCGGCGAGACCACGGCGCACCTCCTCGGCCACGAACATCAGGTAGGCGGCGACGCCCTCCGCGGTGCCGGCGAACTTGGCCCGCAGGTGGGGACGCTGGGTGGCGATGCCCGTCGGGCAGGTGTCCTTGTGGCAGGCCCGGGCCATGATGCAGCCCTCGGCGATCATGGCCGCAGTGCCGAAGGAGAACTCGTCGGCGCCGAGCAGGGCCCCCAGGAGCACGTCGTGGCCGGTGAGGAGCCCGCCGTCGATTCGCACCCGGATGCGGTCGCGGAGGCCGTTGTCGATGAGGGCGGCCTGGGTGTCGGCCAGGCCCAGCTCCCACGGCAGGCCGGCGTGCTTGATGGACATGAGGGGGGAGGCGCCCGTGCCGCCGTTGCACCCGCTGATGTGGACGCACTCGGCGAGGGCCTTGGCCACGCCGGCGGCGATGGTGCCCACGCCGTCCTCGGCCACCAGCTTCACCGAGACGTCGGCCAGGTGGTTCACCTGCTTGAGGTCGAAGATCAGCTGGGCCAGGTCCTCGATGGAGTAGATGTCGTGGTGGGGCGGCGGCGAGATCAGCCCGATACCCGCCTGGGTGTGGCGGAGAGCGGCGATCTCGTCGGACACCTTCGCCCCCGGGATCTGGCCGCCCTCACCGGGCTTGGAGCCCTGGGCGATCTTGATGTTCAGCTCGTCGGCGAAGGCGCAGTACTCGGGGGTCACGCCGAACCGGCCCGATGCGATCTGCTTGATGCGGCTGTTCTTGTCGCCGGTCTCCTGGCCCCGGGTGAGGAACCGCGCCCGGCCCTCGCCGCCCTCGCCGCAGTTCGACCGACCTCCGATGAGGTTCATGGCTTCGGCCAGGGTCTCGTGGGACTCCCGGGAGAGCGACCCGTGGGACATGGCGCCGGTGGAGAACCGGCGGGTGATGGCGCGCGCCGGCTCCACCTCCTCGAGGGGGACGGCGGGCCCGACAGGGACCAGGTCGAGCAGGTCGTGCAGCTCGGTGGCGGGACGTTCGTTGACCAGGGCGGCGAAGCGGGAGTAGGTCTCGTCGTTGCCGTTCTTCACCGCCGACTGGAGCAGGTGGGCGGCCTTCATCTCGTTGAGGGCCTTGGTCACCTCGTCGTTGTGGGTGTGGTACTCGGCGCCCGCCTTCTTCAACGCCCGGTAGAAGCCACCATCGCCCAGGCGTCCGTTGCCGTGGCGCACCAGGACGTCGTGGCCGAGGTCGTCCCAGCCGATACCGCCGACCACCGACGGAGTTCCTGCGAAGCACACGTCGACGACCTCGGCCCCGAGGCCGAGGACCTCGAAGATCTGGGCGCCCCGGTAGGAGTCGACCGTGCAGATCCCCATCTTCGACATGACCTTGAGCACGCCGTCCTCCATGGCCGACTGGAGGCGGCTCTGAGCCTCGGGGCCGGACAGCTCGGAGTCGTCGTTGCGGTCGGCCTCGTGGGCGACGGTCTCCAGGGCCAGGCCGGGACAGATGGCGTCGGCGCCGTAGCCGAGAAGGCAGGCGATGTAGTGGACGTCGCGAGCGTCGTCGGCGGACACGAGCAGGCTGGTGCTGGAGCGCAGGCCCCTGGCCACGAGGCGGTGGTGCACGGCGCCCGTGGCCAGCAGGGCGGGCACGGGGGCGCGGTCCTCCGACACGTTGCCGTCGTCGATCACGAAGATGCACGTGCCCTCGCCAGCCATCGACTCGGCCTGGTCGCAGACGCGGTCGACGGCGGCCCGCAGGCCTCCGGCGCCGTCGGCGACGGGGAAGGTGGCGTCGAGGTGGGCGGTGCCGAAGTCAGAAGTGACACCGCTGAGGAGATCGACGACGAGCGACGGGTAGACGAAGAACGTCTTGAGCACCAGCAGCTCCGCCGCCCGTGGGTCCTCGACGAGGATGGAGTGGCGCGGGCCCAGGAGGGTGCGGAGGCTCATCACCAGGCGTTCGCGCAGGTGGTCGATGGGGGGGTTGGTGACCTGGGCGAAGCGCTGCTTGAGGTAGTGGTGGATGGGCCGGGGGCGGCCGGCCAGGTGGGGGAGGGGCGAGTCGTCGCCCATGGAATAGGTGGGTTCCTTGGCCTCGGCGGCCATGAACCGCAGCACCATGGCCAGCTCCTCGCGGCTGTAGCCGAACATGGCCTGACGGCGCTCGAGCCGGTCGGGGTCGGGTGTCTGCTCGATGGGTCGGCCGCGGCTGACGTCGCGCAGGCCGTCGGCGGCCCAGCGGGCGTAGGGCTTGGCCTCGGCGAGGTGCTCTTTGCATTCGGTGTCGTGCATGACGCCGAGCTCGGGGTCGACGAACAGCATCTGGCCCGGCCCCAGGCGCCCGCGGCGGGTGGTGCCGTGGGCGGGATCGGTCAGGTCGATGGCCCCGGCCTCCGAGCAGCACGACACCATGCCGTCGTCACACACCGCGTAGCGGAGCGGCCGCAGGCCGTTGCGGTCGAGCGCCGCGCCGACGCGCAGGCCGTCGGTGAAGATGACACCGGCGGGACCGTCCCACGGCTCCATGAGCGAGGAGTGGTAGCGGTAGAACCCCCGCACCGCGGGGTCGAGGTCGCGCTCGCCTTCCCATGCCTCGGGGATGGTCATGGCCACGGCGTGGCGCACGTCGCGCCCTCCGTGGGTGAGCAGCTCGACGACCGAGTCGAGCTGGCCGGAGTCCGAGTCGGCGGTGTCGAGCACGGGTCGGAAGATGTCCTCCGAACCCAGCCCGGCGGCCTCGGTGCCGAGCAGGGCGCGGGCCCGCATACGGTTCACGTTCCCGGCCAGGGCGTTGATCTCCCCGTTGTGGCAGAGCATGCGGAAGGGCTGGGCCCGTTCCCACGTGGGCAGGGTGTTGGTGGAGAAGCGCTGGTGGAACATGGCGAAGGAGGCGGCGAAGCGCTCGTCGGCCAGATCGAGCCAGTACCCGGAGAGGGCGTCGGCCACGATGAGGCCCTTGTACACGACGGTTCGGAACGAACACGACACCACGTAGGTGCCCGGTGCCGCCGTCGACACCCGTCGACGGAGCCGGAAGGCGGCCCGCTCGGTGGCCTCGCTGTCGGCCCCCGGTGGAGGAGCGATCACGGCCTGGAGGGCCTGGGGGCGGGTCGACCGGGCCAGCTCGCCCAGGCGGTCGTCGTCGGTGGGCGGCGTTCGCCAGTCGACCACGGTGATGCCCTCGATCTGGGCGGCGGCCTCGACCGCGGCCCGGGGGTCGGGCCCCCGCACGAAGAGCATGGCCAGGCCGTGGTTCGCTCCGTCGTCGGTAGTGCCGAAAAGGGCCGGGGGGATGGGCACGAGCAGGCCGGAGCCGTCGGAGGAGCGGGCGTCGGCGGCCAGCGCACCGCGGTGTTTCACACAGGCCAGACCCTTCAGGGCGGCGGTCACGATGGCTCGTGACGGCCGGCCCTTGGCGTCGGCGACGAAGCCGATACCGCAGGAGTCGAGTTCGGGTCGGGGTTCAGCCATGTGGGTTTCCTCGCGACGAAGGACCGGTTGGGAAAGACGGACCAGGGGCTTCATCGTCGAAGGAGGCGGCACTGCCACGACCCCGGGGTTGCGAGGCGACATGGTAGCCCCGGCTGATCGGCCGGGCACCGCCGTACCGTTCCGGTCAGGTCTCGGGGGGCCATAGCCCCCCGAAACCTGACC
>CAYTTL010000189.1:0-5941 GCA_964440725.1 uncultured Acidimicrobiales bacterium
GTTCTGGGCCAGCTGGGCGAGGGCGGCGGCGATCTCGGCGACGGGCTCGTAGGCCCCGTCGTAGGTCGATCCGAGGACCGTGACCACGCCGATGGTGTTCTCGTCGCAGTGGGCGACGGCGGCCCGGGCGTCGAGATGGGTGGAGTCCTGGCGCACGGGAACGAGGCGGGCCTCCACGTCCCAGTACCGGCAGAACTTCTCCCAGCACACCTGGACGTTCGCCCCCATGACGAGGTTGGGTCGGTCGGTGGTCGCGCCGGCGGCCTCACGACTCTGGCGCCACCGCCACTTGAGCGCCAGGCCGGCCAGCATGCAGGCCTCGCTGGATCCGGTCGTGGAGCAACCGGTGGCGGTGTCCGACGACGACGCGTGCCACAGGTCGGCCAGGATGCTCACGCATCGGCGCTCCAGCTCGGCGGTCTGGGGGTACTCGTCCTTGTCGATCATGTTCTTCGAGACGCACTCGGCCATGAGCGTCTCGGCCTCGCGCTCCATCCAGGTGGTGACGAATGTGGCCAGGTTGAGCCGGGCGTTGCCGTCGAGGAGCAGCTCGTCATGGACGACCTCGTATGCCGTCGACGCGGGCATTCCCGTGGCGGCCAGGCGGAACCGGGGAACCTCGCCGACTTCGCCGAACAGGTCGAACTGGGGACGGATGTGGAGGTGGTCCTGCTTCTTGGTGGGCGACTCGTGACGGTGCAGTGGCATGTCGTGATCCTGGCACTCCGGCGAGACGCTCGACTGTTCCCGTGTACGAAACGCGGGGGAGACCACCGCGGTTCGTACACGAGAACGATCAGCCGCCCGCCTCCCAGGTGCCGAAGGCCTGGCGCAGGGCGTCGCTCACCTCACCGAGGGTCGCCCCTTGCCGCAGTGCCTCGGCGAGCGGCCCCATCAGGTTCGTCGTGCCGCGGGCCGACGCCTCGACCCCCGCCAGGGCGGTGGCCACGGCCACATGGTCGCGGGTGCGTCGCCAGGCGGCCAGGCGGGCCGCCGCCGCGGTGTCGTCGTGCTCGGTCGGGAGCCGCTGGGGGACAGGGTCGGTGTCGGCTGGGCCCGCCGGCCCGGGCGGCGAAGCCGCCCAGGAGGCGGTGGCGGTGAACCGGTTCACGCCGACGACGACCTGCTCGCCCGCTTCCACCGACCGGGCGTGGGCGTAGGCGGCCGCCTCGATGGCCGCCTGCTCGTGGCCGGCTTCGATGGCCGCCACCGCGCCGCCCAGGTCGTCGATGACGGCCAGCTCCTGCCAGGCCGCGGCCTCGGTGTCGTCGGTGAGGGCCTCGACGAACCACGACCCTCCGAGGGGGTCGGCGGCGGCGGGCACCCCCGTCTCGTGGGCGAGTACCTGTTGGGTGCGCAGGGCGATGCGAGCCGAACGCTCGGTGGGCAGACCGAGGGCCTCGTCGTAGGCATTGGTGTGCAGGCTCTGGGTGCCTCCGAGCACCGCGCCGAGGGCCTGCAGCGCCACCCGCACCACGTTCAGCTCCGGCTGCTGGGCGGTGAGGGTCGAGCCGTCGGTCTGGGCGTGGAAGCGCAACTGGGACGACCGGGGATCGGTGGCGCCGAAGCGGTCGACCATGATGCGGTGCCACATGCGGCGGGCGGCGCGGAACTTGGCGACCTCGGCGAACAGGTCGTTGTGGGCGCCGAAGAAGAACGACAGACGCGGCCCCAGCTCGTCGACCCCGACGCCGGCGTCGACCGCCGCCTGCACGTAGGCGATGCCGTGGGCCAGGGTGAAGGCCAGCTCCTGGGTGGCGGTGGCCCCGGCCTCGCGCAGGTGGTATCCCGACACCGACACGGGATTCCACCGGGGGAGGTGGCGCCGGCAGTGGTCGATGACATCGGTGACTAGCCGGAGGGCGGGGCCGGGCGGGTAGATGTACGTGCCCCTGGCCACGTACTCCTTGAGGGGGTCGTTCTGCAGGGTCCCGCCCAGCAGCTCGAGATCGACGCCGCGCTCGGTGGCCACCAGCTGGTACAGGGCCAGCACGAGGGGCGCGGTGGCGTTGATCGTCATCGACATGGTCACCCGCTCCAGGGGGATCCCGTCGAGCAGGACGCGCATGTCGTCGAGGGTGTCGATGGGGACGCCCGCCCGTCCGACCTCGCCCTCGGCCCGGGGATGGTCTGAGTCGTAGCCCATCTGGGTGGGCAGGTCGAAGGCGCAGGACAACCCGGTCTGGCCGGCGTCGAGCAGGAGCCGGAATCGGGCGTTGGTGGCCTCCGGCGTGCCGTAGCCGGCGTACTGGCGCATGGTCCACAGCCGCTCCCGGTACATCCGCGGGTGGATGCCCCGCGTGTAGGGAGGTTCGCCCGGCCTGCCGATGCGGGGGTCGGGATCGGTGGGGCCCGTCATTGCCTCTTCGGCGGCATCGCCGCCGGAGCCGGCGTCAGGAGCCGAGGGGTAGTTGGTCGGGGTTGAAGGGCTCCGTCCCCGGCACCAGCTGGACGTTCATGGAGGTGGCCGCCTGCAGGTAGTCGAGGGCGAGGGGGAGGTCGCCGACCCCGTTGAGGGCGGGCACGGGCAGGATCTGGAGCGTGCTGAGCACGCCCAGGGCCCGGCCCCCGGAATCGAGATAGCCGCTGCCCGAGTCTCCGGGGATGCCGGGCGTGATGGTGAGGACCTCGTGGGACCAACCGGCGTCATCGCCGCCCAGCACCAGCCCGGACTTGGGCATCAGCAGGTCGAGCCCCAGACGCAGCTCCGAGTTGCCGTAGCTGTAGACCGGTGAACCCACCGCAGGCCCGCTCCGGGCCAGGCCGACGGGACCGCCCCAGTGGGGCATCGAGGGGTTGACCCGGCCGACGTCGGCCGGATGGAGGCGGACGAGGGCGAGGTCGTTGTACTGGCAGGTGGCGGGATCGGACTCGCCGAGCTCCTGCATGGCGAGCCACGAGCTGTAGACCAGCACGCCCGGACGTGTCGCCCCCCACACCGTCACCGGGGTGCCCAGGGGCAGCGACCCGGAGTCGCAACCGTTGGTCGCCGTGGGCCCGCCCGTGCCCGCGCAGTGGGCGGCCTGGCCGAGGTAGACCTCGGAACCGTCGGTGAACACGAAGTTGGCCGTGCACTGGCCACTGCCGGTGAAGGTCTGGACCCCTGGGTGGATGGTGGCCGTCGCCGCCGGCGCCCACTCCGGCGCGGCGGGGGTCGGGCCGGCGCCGCCGACCAGCAACCCCGCCGCCCCCGTCGAGGCCACGAGCACCGCCACGATGGTGATTCGCAAGGCTCGCATGGCTCTGACGCTAGCGCCGGCGAGGGCTGTTCTGTCGGCGTCAGGCGGCGGTGCGGGGGTGGGGCATGCAGAGCTCGTCGTACTCGGCGATGACGATCTCGCCGGCGTCGGGTCCGCAGGCCGGGCACTGCGGGTCGCGGGGGACCTTGAACGACCGGAACGACTCCTCGAGGGCGTCGTAGGCCAGGAGGCGCCCGACCAGGGGGTCGCCCAGGCCCAGGATGATCTTGATCGCCTCCATGGCCTGAATGGACCCGACGATGCCGGGCAGCACGCCGAGCACGCCGGCCTCGGCGCACGACGGGGCCAGCTCGGCGGGCGGCGGCTCGGGGATCAGGCAGCGGTAGCACGGGCCGACGTAGGGGTCGAACACCGTCGCCTGCCCCTCGAAGCGGAAGATCGACCCGTGCACCACCGGGATGCGCTTCACGAGGGAGGCGTCGTTCACCAGGTACCGGGTGGGGAAGTTGTCGGTGCCGTCGACGATGACGTCGTAGCCGTCGATCACGTCGAGGACGTTGTCGGCCCCTAGGCGCACGTCGTAGGTGACGACGTCGACGTCGGGGTTGAGGGCGGTGAGGGTCTTCTTGGCCGAGTCGACCTTGCGGTCACCGATGCGGTCGAGGTTGTGGAGGATCTGGCGCTGGAGGTTGGACTCGTCGACCACGTCCATGTCGATGATGCCCAGGGTGCCCACGCCGGCGGCGGCCAGGTAGAGAGCGGCGGGTGACCCGAGCCCGCCCGCGCCGAGGAGGAGCACCTTGGCGTCGAGGAGCTTCTGCTGACCCTCCTCGCCCACCTCGGGCAACAGGAGGTGGCGCTGGTAGCGGTTGCGCTGTTCGGGCGAGAGGGTGCGGGGGGTCGACCAGGCCCGCCCTTCGTTCTTCCACTTGTTGAACCCGCCGGCCACGGAGACGACGTCGGTGTACCCGAGCTCGCCGAGGGTGCGGGCGGCGAAGGCGGACCGGGTACCGCCGGCGCAGTAGACGACGAGTGGGGCGTCGTGGTCGGCCACCTTGTTCTCGATCTGGCTCTCGAGGAAGCCCCGGGGGATGTGCACGGCGCCGGCCAGCGCCCCCTGCTCGTACTCGTCGGCCTCGCGTACGTCGACGACGACGGCCGCCGGCTGTTCGGCCACCAGCCGTTCGGCCTCGGCCGTGTCGACCTCGCGGATCTGGGACTTGGCGTCGGCCAGCAGGTCTCGAAAGGTGGGCATGCGATCACGTCCTCGGAAGGGGGGTGCTACGTGCTGAGTGAAACCCTACTCCCCAGGTCGACATTCCGCCTTCGGCGACGGCAGGCCCTACGGGCGCCTAGACGGCCGCGACATCGCGGGTGCAGAAGGCGCACACCGAGGCGCCGGCGGGGATGGAGCTGAGGCAGTATCCGCAGTCCTTGGTGGGCGACTCGACGTCGGGCTCGGTCTTGCGACGGGCCATCAGCGCGTTCACGGGACGAACCACGAAGAAGAACACGGCGGCGGCGATCGAGATGAACGCGATCAACGCGTTGAGGAAGGAGCCGTAGGCAAAGACGCTTTCGTTGACGGTGAAGTGCAGCCGGCTGAAATCGGTCTTTCCCGGTATGGCGAGGATCGGCGTGAGGAGGTCTCTGACCAGCGACGTGACGAGGGCCCCGAACGCCGCGCCGATGACGACGGCGACGGCGAGGTCGACGACGTTGCCGCGGAGCAGAAACGCCTTGAAGTCCTTGAGCATGCCCGGCCTCCTGTACTCGGTGGTGGGTTCCAGCCTATCCCTTGACGCCCAGCCACGAAGCAGGAGATACTGAAATAGCACGAAGAATATTGACCTGGCTTCCCCCTCCACCCTGCAGCCGTCGCCAGGAGGCGTCATGAGCACCGGCCTTGCGCTCCCCGCCGGCACTCCCCCCACCGGCCCGCCCGACACACTCGCCATCGAGCCGTGGCCCGACCCCGTGATCGACTCGCTCGGTCACGACCCCCGGTCCTCCTACGTGGAGCAGTACTGGCTCGGGATTCTCGGCCCGTCCACCACGTGGCTGTTGCGACGGCTGGTCGCCGGTCTCGACGCCAGCCCGGCCGGGTTCGACCTGCCGCTGGCCGACACCGCCCAGGCCCTCGGCCTGGGGAGCCGCGGCGGCCGTCACTCGCCGTTCATGCGAGCCCTCACCCGGTGCTGCCAGTTCGACCTGGCCGAGGCGCGCGGCAGCGGCGTGCTGGCCGTGCGGCGCAAGCTCCCACCCCTCACCCGTCGCCAGGTGCAGCGGCTACCCACCCATCTCCAGGTGGCTCACCAGGCGTGGCAGGACGACCAGCTGCGCACACCCGCCGCCGACCAGCAACGGCAACGGTGCCGGCGCCTCGCTCTCAGCCTCCTGGAGCTGGGAGAGGACCTGGAGGCCACCGAGCACCAGCTGGTGCGGTGGAAGTTCCAACCCGCACTGTGCCGGGAAGCGGCGGCCTGGGCCTGGGAGCGTCATCGCCAGGCGCTGGCCGCGGTCGAGGGGCGAACCCTCGATGACGGTCCGGCCGACGACGGCGACGCCGCAGCCTGAACTCCCCGGCGGTGGCCGGGGTTCCCACGACCCCCGGCCACCGGTCGCGGCGGCCCCGGGGTGCGCGGACCGGCTAGCTGATGCCCTGGAGAGGCCCGGTCAGGTCGCTGCCGTCGACGCGGCCGACCAGGCAGACGATGCGCCGCTCGCCGTCGTCCCATCGA
>CAYTTL010000190.1:0-5882 GCA_964440725.1 uncultured Acidimicrobiales bacterium
GGTCGGGCGCCGGCCCCAAGTCGGGGCTGCCACCCCCCTGGAGCCCGCTGGGGTCGAGGACGACGATGATCCTCGCCCCCGCGTAGGCGATGCCGAACCGGCTGGCGTAGAGGCGGACCTCGGCCCGTTCCCCCGGGCTCAGGCGGAGCACGAACTGGTCGGCGCGCACGTAGGCGCCCCCGGCCGGTTCGGAGATGACGACCGCCGGCGTGCCGGCGGGAGGAGGGGCGGTGGCCAGCGCCAGGGGGTTGTCCGCCACCATGACCAGCTCGTCGTCGCTCAGCGGGCGATCCACCGGCAGCTCCACCACGCCGGCGGTGGCCGCGTACCAACCAGGGTCGGTGTAGGTGGCGGCGGGAAGGTCGTCGATGCGAAAGGCCCTGGTGCCGTCCTCGGTGGCGGCGAGGCAGGCAAGCGTGACGGCACCCTGGTCGGCCGGGGATCCGGAGGAGCCGGTGGGCAGGGCGTTGCCCAGGTCGACGTAGACCTTCCTTGACGCGTCGTCCACCCGGGCGACGCAGTTGTTCACGTTGCCCGCGGGCGCGAAGAACCCGCCCGCGCTCCTGCTGGTCGTGAGGAAGTGGCGTCCGACCACGAGGTGGTGGGGCTCGTCGGCGGCGGCAGGACCGATGGTGCCGGTGACGCGCCCACGCATGAAGTCCGGCGACCGGAAGTTCATGTTGAAGCTGTCGACGTTGAACTTGATCGACAGCAGTTCGGCGGCGGCCGCCCGCTGCAGCAGGGTGAGGAACGGCGAGGACCCGACGTCGTCCCATTCCAGGTCGGTCAGCACCGACTGGTAGCAGGCACCGGCATCGGCGTCGCCGGGGGTGGGGCTGTCGGTCCGGGACCAGATGTCGGTGAACGGGGCGGGCGCGAACCGGCCCCGCACGAGGGTGCCGCCGGTCGCCGTGGTGATGCGGACCTCCAGCCCGAACACCGTCGAGACCAGCTGCTGGGCGGGATCGAGGTCGACGAGCTTGGCCGGCACGTTGCTGTCGGAGTCGGCCACCAGGTAGGTCAGCACGGGATCCTCGGCGGACGCCGCGGAGCCGGGCCCCGTCCACGCGCCGGTGACCCTGCACCCGAGGAGGCGCCAGGCCGCGTCACCCCTCGGGTTGAACCAGCCGTTGAGGGCCCCCTGCGTCTGGCGGTCCTGGAACCGCGCCTGGAACCGGGAGTTGTCGTAGTGGACGGGGTCGTTGTTGACCGTGGAGACCGCCGCCTGGAACTGGCCGGCGAAGTGGAGCCTCAGAGGGTTCAGGTAGCTCATCGCCAGAGGGGGCTACCCCATCCCCTCCGGGAAGATCTCGCAGTTGAAGAAGGCGTTGGTGCCCACGCCCAGGACGAGCCCAGTGGCCGCCACCGGCAACGACGCCGCCCCGGCTCGGGGCGTGACGGTAATCCGGGTGTCGAAGGTGCCCATGGCAACCGCCCTCCTCTGGCCGCCAAGGGCAGGCGGCATCCGAGCGCGACGCTACCGCCCGAGGCGTGGCGTCACACGGCCGGCACGCTCAAGGTCGGACGGCGACCAGCCGACGAACATGGGAGCAGCGGGACACGGGGAGGGCCATCACGAGAGGAACACCTGTGAAGGCTCTGCGCCGCCGCTCCCTCCGCGCCGTACCCGGTGTCGCCGTCTGTTCGCTCGTCGCCGTGCTGGCCCTGCCCCAGGCGGCGCTGGCCGGGACGTTGTCGGCCACGTTCGCCAAGACCTCCCAGTGGGACTCCGGCTACGTGGGCGTCTACACCATCCGCAACGGCGGCACCACGACGGTGAACGGGTGGCGCGTCGAGTTCGACCTGCCGTCCACGGCCACGATCACCAACTCCTGGAACGGCCGGCTGAGCGTCGCCGGCACCCATTACACGGCGACGAACGAGACCTGGAACGGCACCCTCGCCGCCGGGGCGTCGGCCACCTTCGGGTTCCAGGTGGCCCTTCCGAACCCCGCCGCCGGTCCGACGGGCTGCCGGCTCAACGGAGGCCCGTGCGGCGGTGGTGGAGGCTCGACCACCACGACCACCACGCCGACGACCACGACGACCACGACGACCACCACCACCACCACCACGAAGCCGACCACCACCACCACCACGAGGCCGCCCGGCACGACCACCACCACCAGGCCACCGAGCACGACGACCACGACCACGAAGCCGTCCACCACCACGACGACGACCGTCCCGCCGTCCGGTGGGAGCGGGCCGGCCTTCGCCCCCTACGTCGACGCCACCCTATGGCCGCCCACCGACCTCACCGACGCATCCGCCGCCAGTGGCGTCAAGCACTTCAGCCTGGGCTTCATCGTGAACGGGCCCAACTGGGGCTCGTGCAACGCCTCCTGGGGCGGGTACTACGCCATGTCCGACAACCATCTCGTCGACGAGATCGCCCGGCTGCGCGCCCAGGGCGGTGACGTGATCGTCTCCTTCGGAGGCGCGGCGAACCAGGAGCTGGCACTCACCTGCACCACCGTCGACGCGCTCGTGGCCCAGTACCAGGCCGTCATCGACACCTACGGACTCACGCGGATCGACTTCGACGTCGAGGGCGGGGCGACGGCGGATGCACCGTCGATCACCCGGCGCTCGCAGGCCATCGCCGCCCTCCAGGCCCGGGCACGGGCGGCGGGGAAGCGGCTGGACGTCTCCCTCACCCTTCCCGTCGTCCCCAGCGGCCTCACCGCCACCGGGGTCGACGTGGTCCGGTCAGCCCGTGACGCGGGCGCCACCGTGTCGGTGGTCAACATCATGGCCATGGACTACGGGGCGTGGGACGCACCCGACCCCGTGGGCAGGATGGGCCGGTACGCCGTCGACGCGGCCAACAGCCTGTTCGGTCAGCTCCGGGGCCTGTACCCGTCGGCCACCGACGCCGCCCTGTGGAGGATGGTCGGGATCACGCCGATGATCGGGACCAACGATGTCGCCCCCGAGGTGTTCACCACCGCCGACGCCCAGCAGGTGGTCGACTTCGCCAAGCAGCGCCGCATCGGCCGGATCGCCATGTGGTCGGTCAACCGGGACAGTCAGTGTCCCGGCGGCGTGGAGTCGTGGCCGCAGAACACCTGCAGCGGTGTGCTCCAGGAACCCTGGCAGTTCTCCAGGACCTTCAACCGCTTCACCGGGTTCTGAAACAATCCGGGCTCCCCCGAGCGATGTCGTGCCAAAGCTACGAACCTTCGGTGCGGCCGGGATCTTCCCCCGCCGAGGCGGAAATGGGAGACTTCCGACAGCTATGGATGGGTCGTGCGGGCGCCGGCGGACGAGGCGACGAGCAGTGGGCCCCGTGGGGGTTCTCGTGGGCGCGTTGATCGTGGCCGGTGGTGCGGTCGTCCCCGCGCCCGCGACGGCCGCCGTCGGCCACCCCTTCGGCAGTCACACCGGTGTGTACGCCAGCGGCACCCTGTTCCCGTCCACGGCGCAGGCGACGAAGGACACCGTCGTCAGGAACTACTACTTCAACCGGTGGAAGCCGAACTTCATCCGCGCCGGCTGCGGCACCGGGCGGTACTACGTGCGCAGCCCGGATGCCGGCTACATCAACGTGGCCGAGGGCCAGGGCTACGGAATGGTCATCACCGCCATGATGGCGGGGGCCGACGCCCAGGCGCGGACCGTCTTCGACGGCCTCTTCCGCTTCGTGAAGGACCATCCGAGCGTCAACAATCCCAACCTCATGGCCGCCGAGAACACGCCGTGCACCAGCGTGAACGGCAGCGACTCGGCCACCGACGGCGATCTCGACATCGCCTACGCCCTGCTGCTGGCCCACGCCCAGTGGGGAAGCGGCGGTTCCATCAACTACCTGGCGGAGGCGAAGCTGCGCATCGCCGCCATCAAGGCGAGCGAGGTGAACCCCACGACGTACCTGCTGCTGCTCGGCGATTGGGCGTCGCCGGGAAGCAAGTACTGGTTCGCCACCCGTCCCTCGGACTTCATGCTCGACCACCTCCGCGCCTTCCGGAAGGCCACGGGTGACACCTTCTGGGACACGGTGATCGTCCGGCACCAGAACCTGATCAGGACCATGCAGGCCAACTACGCCCCCAACACCGGACTGCTGCCGGACTTCGTGGTGGCGACGAACACCACCTCGCCCCGGCCGGCACCGGCGGGCTTCCTCGAGGGGCCCGACGACGGGCGGTACTCCTACAACGCGTGCCGCGTGCCCTGGCGCCTGGGCGCCGACGCCGTCCTCTACGCCGACACCACCTCGCGTGCCCAGGTCCGGAAGATGTCCGTTTGGATCCGTGCCGCGACGGGCGGCTCACCCGCGCTCATCCGCGACGGCTACACCCTGGCGGGCCAACCGCTGGTGACCTACGGCGATGCCACGTTCGTCGCCCCCTTCGGTGTCGCCGCCATGAGTGGCCCGAGCCAGGCGTGGCTCGACGCCCTCTGGAACCACCTCGTCTCGTCGACGGAGGGCGCAGGCCAGTACTACGCCACGGCGATCAAGATGCAGTCGCTGCTCGTGATGTCCGGGAACGGCTGGGTCCCCTGACGCCGTACTTTGGTCGTAGTACCTCAGGCCGCCTTGTCGGCGGGAGAGAGGGCTGGCAGACTCACCCTCCACCCCGCCGGGCGCCGTGAGGGCGGGACGACAGATTCAGGAAGGGATCACCATGGTGGGGCACGAGCTGGAAGGTCGGACGCGGGGGCGCGTTTCTCGTCTGGTTGTCATGTCGATGGTGGCCGCCGCGGCCGTCGTCGGATGGTCGGGCCCGGCGAGCGGTGGCGTCAACCCCGTACCCCAGGGCGGCAGTGCCTTCGGGGCCAGTGGGAACGTCACCCTCTTCGGCGCTCTCCAGCTCACCCTCCCGCCGACGCCGTCGGTCACGCTGCCTCCCGGTGGCGGCGCTGAGTCGGCCTCCGCCCCCTCGGCGTTCCTCGGCGGCGGTCCCGCCGTCATCCTCGAGACCGGTCCGCTCACGGCTTCCACCGAGGGCACGACCGGCCCGGGAGGCTCGGTCACCAGCATCGCCTCCGCACGCGATGTCGGCCCCGGGCCCATCACCGCCGATCGGATCCGCAGCACCTGCACCGCCTCGGCCGCCGGCCTCACCGGGTCCACCCGGGTCGTGAACGGCCAGGTCGTGGTCTCCGAGGGCGACCCCGAGGTCGAGGGCGACGAGACGACGGTGAACGTGCCTCTCAACCCGAGTCCCAACACGGAGTACACGGGCACGATCGAGAGCGTGGGCGACTCGTTCCGGGTGGTGTTCAACGAGCAGATCGTGACGACCGACTCGATCATCGTGAACGGCATGCACCTCTACCTGCTCGGGCCGACCGCGGTCGGCGAGGCGATCGTGGCCCAGTCCAACTGCGGCGCCGCACCGGCCACGCCGTCGACGCTGACCTGCGAGCGGCGGACGAACGCAGCCGGCACCCTTGTCGACATCTGTACCGTCTCGGACCCCGACGGCATCCGGTCCGTCCAGATCAGGAACCTCGACAGTGGCGCGACCCTCACCGGTCTGTCGTTCAACTGTGCTCAGGCCCCCACCGAGGCCAAGATTCGTGTGCCTGCCGGCTCCCGGTACCGGGTGATCGTCACCGACTGCGACACCCCGCGGACCACGACGACCTTCACGCTTCGCGCCAACGGTTCGGTGGTCTAGGGCTCTTCACCGTCGGTTCCGTCGATCCCGCCCGCTCCGCGGGCGGGATCTGGCCCGAGGACGGCGAGACGACGAGGGCCCTCCAATGCTGTTCAGACGTCTGACGGGGGCGGTACGTCCGTCGCGTCCGTGAACCGCTTGGCTCTCCGGAGCGACAGGAGGACCGGAGCCGGTTTCGGCGCCGTCCAAGGGCGCGCGCCGATGCTGGCCTTGATTCCACCCACAGGCGATCACGCCTGCAGGCCAGACGGA
>CAYTTL010000191.1:0-5841 GCA_964440725.1 uncultured Acidimicrobiales bacterium
CGAGGGGCCGGTGGCGGTGATGGAGTTGCGCCCACACTGGCTCTTCACCCGAACGGGGTCGTCGATGAGCAGCGACGTGGCCGACTCGACGAAGACCCCCACCGTGGCGGTGCCGCTGGCGTTGGCCTGCTTGGCGGGAGGCGTCACCGACTGGCCGTTCACGGTGACGGTCAGGTTCGCCCCCGGGGTCCACAGGCAGACCGGCGCGAGCGTCACCGCGAAGGTCTCGCCGATGACGTGTTCGCCGGCGTACTGGGTGCCGTTGAGGGGGGTACACGCCGGCGGCGGGTACCCGGTCTGGGCCGTGGCCGCAGGAGCGACGAGGAAGACGCCACCGGTCAGAATCATCGCTACCAACGCCGCTATTGAGAAGGTCCGCCTCATGGCAACGTCCTTTGATCGAGTTCGGCAGATGCTACCCCCTCTGCGCCGCCGGTGAACGAATAACACGAGATCGGCCATCGGGGGCGGGGCCGGCTCACCGGGACGCGGCCCACGAAAGGTTCAAGGTGCGATTCCACGGGCCCTTCCACGTGGTCGGACCCTCGAGGTCCCATCCCGACGAATCGACCTCGACGTGCAGGTCAACGGCCTCGTACCGCGACTGCGGAACCAGCCGGAGGTCGAGGCGGCCGTCCCTGACGGCGCGGGGGATGACGGTCTCGTAGGTCAGCTCCCGGCGCTGGCCGGGGGGCACGTCGATGACGTGCTGGGAGAGCTGGAGTCCCGACTCGTCCACCGCCCCCGCCTGGATCGAACCGGCCGGCCCCCACAGCAGCAGCCAGGCCACGTAGTCACCGGGCCCGGACTGGGACACGCCGTCGGGGCCGAGGGCGAACGAGGGGGCGGCGTCGGCGGGAGCCTGGTTGTCGACGACGACGGTCGTGCGCACCACGGCCGTCCCCTGGCGGGTCAGTGTCACGTCCTGGCGCACCGACGGCTTCACGTAGTAGTCGAGCTTGGTGGCGGTGCGGTTCTCGACGGCCAGGTGGAACGTGCGATCGGGCGCCACGGCAGCGGGGCCGGCGCCGAGACCCGTCCGTACGAACACCTCTTCTTCGACCTCGAACCGGCTCCAGAGGCGGATGTGGCCACCCTGGGCCGCGTCCCCCAGCTCCCGGCCCAGCGCCACGGCGTCGTAGCTGCCGGCGGTGAGCTTGTCGATCACCCCCTTGGTGACCTCGCCCAGGCGCTCGCGCCGCCCGGTCGAGTCACCGCCGGCCGGCAACCCTTCGTACTGGTCGTGGAGGAGCACCTTGGCGGCGTTGTTGGCCGACACCGCACCCGCCTGGCCGGGGGTGGTCACCGGGCCCACCACCTTCAGCAGGGCGGCCAGCCCGGGAACGTCCACGGCGATGACGCCGTCGACGGACTCGCCCGTGGCCTGGGCGTACATGTCGACCATCGCCCGGCCGCTCCACGCGAAGTCGGCCGTGGCGTTCACCGATTGCCAGAGCTGTGTCGGTTGGATCGACCCGAACACCTCGGCGGTGCCGGCCGGCACGGGCGTGGGCGCGGGGGCGTCGAGGCGGATCTCACCGACGGAGCCGTCGCGCTCGAACACCAGCCGCCGGCCGCTGAAACGGACGACGACGTACTGGAGCACCATCCCCTGGTCGCGCATCTCGGCGTTGTTCTGCACGGCGATCAGGTAGCGCCGGTCGCCCTCGGCGCCGAGGAAGGTGGTGGCCGCCTCCACTGCGTCGGCGCCCTGATCGAGGCGATCCACGCTCGACGCCGCCACCTCGTTGAACTGGCGACGGGCGTCGCCTACCGGGCCCCACAACCCGCCGGAGGAGCGAACCAGGGGCCGGAAGCGGTCGGCGGCCTGGGCCAGGCCCCGGTTGAGCTCGCGGACACCGTCGACGGGCACCAGGCCGTCCTGCAGGCGCGAGCGGTCGGCGAGGGCGTCGAGCTGGGCCAGCAGGTCGCGGCCGCCGGCGGAGGCGGCGCCGGCGTCGTCCACGAGGGTCAGCAGCCCGGCACGCTGGGCACGGAGCCCGGGCACCACCTGGGCGACGGTCAGAGGCACCGAACCGCGAGCCCGACGGCGGGCGGTGGCCAACGAGGCCACTGCGGCGTCCACCTGGGCTCGGACCCGGGCCCGCCCCTCGGGGGTACGCAGGACCCCGGGGTCGTTGATCGCCCCCTGGAGGGTCTGGCGCGCCGTGCCGAGGTCGGACCTCACCGCCTGCAGGTCGCGGTAGCCGAGGGCGGCGGCCACGACCAGAGCCATGCCCACGGCGGCGAGCACGGCGGGCAGCCGCACCCCGCGGCGCCATGACCGCTTCTTCGCCTTGGGCTCGGCGGCACGGGCCCACAGCCGCTCCCGGCGAAGGCGGGACCGGTGCCGGCGCCGCCACGCCGGGCTCCACCGGCGACGGGCCCGCTTGAACTTCCTACGGCCGCTCAGCGGGCTCTTGCTCGACGCGGGAGCGTCCCCGGCGATCGCCGCGACCGTTCCGCCGTGCACCCGCGAGCTCGGCCCTGGGGTCCGGCTCGCTGGCGTACCTGTAGTACTGGCCGCCGTAGCCGTAGGTGTTCGCCGCGCTGACGCCGTTGAGCACCGTGCCGATCAGGGGAGCGTCGACCTGGCCGAGCAGCTCGACGGCCCGAGCCGCGTCCTTGCGGGTGGTGGCCCCCGACACGCACACCAGGATCGTGGCGTCGACCCGACCGGACAGCACCAGGGCGTCGGTGACCGGCAACACGGGCGGTGAATCGACGAGCACGATGTCGCACTCCGCCTGCAGGGAGGTGAGCACCTCGACCGTGCGCTTGGACGACAACAGCTCGGACGGGTTGGGCGGCAGGGGTCCGGACGCCATGAGCGACAGGCGGGGCTGGTCGGGGACCCGCTGGAGGGCGGCGCTCATGGGCACCTTGCCCAGGAGCACCGAGGTGAACCCCGTCTCGTTGCTGAGCCCGAAGAACTCGTGGATCCGGGGGCGGCGCAGGTCGCAGCACACGATGATCACCCGCTGGCCCGCCCGGGCCAGGGCCACGCCGAGGTTGGCGAGGGTCGTCGACTTGCCCTCCTGGGGACCGGGACTGGTCACGTGCAGGGTGCGGACGGGTTGGTCGAGGGCGAGGAACTGGATCGAGGTCCGCAGGGTGCGGTAGGCCTCGGCGGCCGCCGATTGCGGTTCCTCGATGGAGATGAGCTTCGGGTTCTCGTCGCCCCGCCACCCCTCCACCAGCGGGATCAGGCCGATCACCGGCTTCTCCGGCACCACCTTTCCGAGGTCGTCCTTGGTCTTCACCGAGTCGTCGAGGTAGTCGACGAGGAAGGCCATGCCCAGGCCCAGCAGGAGCCCGGCGGCGAGGGCGAGGACACCTGTCCGCACGGGCTTGGGACGCACCGGCTCGGTCGACACCGTTGCCGGGGTCACGAGCTGGGCGCCTCCGGTCTTGAGGGCGGCGTCGACGTCGAGCTCGTCGAGCTTCTGCTTGAACAACGACTGCTGGCCGATCAGCGTGTCCTTCTGCGCGCCACTGGAGGCGTCGATCTGGGTCTGCAGCTCGGTGATCTTGGCCTGGACCTCCTTGCTGGCGCCGAGGAGGTCGTCGATCTGCTGCTTGCGGCGGGACTCGATGTAGGAGGTGGCGTAGGCGTTCGCCACGTCGGCTGCCTGCTTGGGGATCGTGCTCTCGGCGGTCACCTCGATGACGTTGGTCGTCTCCGCCGCCGTCGCGGAGATGGGCGGGCTGCTGCCGAGCTTCGTTCGGACCGCGTCGCGGACCGGTTGGCTCTTCAGGATGCGGATCTCGGTGGTGATGGCCCGGTTGGGGTCGACGTACTGGCCCGTTTGCGGGTCGAACAGCGTGTCGCCCAGGCGGGGCTGGAGGAGGATCTCCGCCGTGCTGGCGTACACCGGCTTCTGCAGGAACGACGCAGCCAGGCTGGCGGCGAGGACGATCAGCGACGCCAGGATGATTACGCCCTTGCGCCGCCACACCACCCGCGCGTACTCGCGCAGGTCGAGGTCAGACGCTTTCTCGGGGCGAGGCACCGGCCAATGCTACCTGCCGGGGTTCCGGCCGGGTGGCCATCGGGACCGTGGTCTACCGGTGGCGCTGAAACGCCTCCCACAGTCGCTGCGCGGAGCGAAGCAGGGCGCGGTTGGCCGGTTCCTCGAGGTGGGAGGCGGCGGCCCGCGCCCACGCCTTGCGGGCGACGACGTCGGGGGCGTCGGGGTCGTAGAGGCGCCTCGCCGACTCGGCGGTGGGATGGACGACGTCGAACGAGGTGCGGTACCGGTCGTTGACCCGCTGCAGCACGCGTCCGAAGTCGGAGGTGACCTCGTCGAAGAAGCCGATCACGCAGTCGTCGGCCACATCGCCGGCACGGCCGTAGTAGCGGACATAGGCGCGCAGGGCCTGGCCGACGCCGATGTAGGGCCACGCCCCCACGACGGCCAGGGCGGCGGCGGCGGGCTCGCGGATCAGGAGCAGCACGGGGATGTGCCGCCGGGCGGCCCGCACGACCTGCTCGCCGGAATGAAGGTGGTGGGCGACCCGCACCGGGTGTCGCTGGGCGGCGAGGAAGGTGTAGGTGGCGAAGCCGTTGGCGCTTCGTGGCGCGCCGTCGATCACCAGGTCGGTATGGCTGGTGACGAGACAGGCGCGATCCCGCCTCTTAGCCAGGTTCTTGGCCACGGCGACAGGATAGAAAAGACCACTCTGGGCGGCCGCCGACGTGCACTCGAACCATCCGGCATGTGCTCTGTCGAGCACGACGCGGGACGCCTCTCTCGGCCTCAATCGCGCCCGCGATGGCACCGGGGACATCCTCCCATGGGGAGAACCTACCTCCGCCGACCGTGGCGCCCTCTCCGCTAGCCTCTGTGGCCCATGGCTGCCGGCACACAGGACCGGGATGACCGGGAGCAGGTACTTCTGGGGCCACCACATCCCCTCCCTGGAGACGTGCCTGGCCGAGTACCACGCCGGCCCCGACCTCAACACCGCGGCCATGCTCGACGCCGTCGGTCCGCTGCCCGGCCGGCGCGTCCTCGACCTCGCGTGCGGCCCGGCCTCACCACCGCGTGGCTCGTTGGCCGTGGCGCCGAGGTGGTGGGGCTCGACCTCAGTGAGCCGCCGCTCGTCCGGGCCGCGAGGTCCTCGACGAGCTCGGCCTGCCCGCCACGTTCACCCAGTACGACCCTGGAGGACGCCGCCCCGTTGGGGCCGTTCGACGCCATCGTCGGGCGGTACGCGCTCCACCACACCGACGTCCCCCGCATCGCGCCGCTCCTGGCCGGCCTCCTCCGCCCCGGCGGAAAGGCCGCCTTCGTGGAGACGTTCGGGTCGAACCCGGTCCTGCGCCTCGCCCGCAACAAGCTGATCGGCAGGTTCGGCATCCCCCGCCTCGGCACCCTCGACGAGAAGCCCTTGGACTCAGCCGACGTCGCCGCCCTGGCCGGCGCGTTCGGGACGGCCGCCATCGAGGTCGGCGAGCTCCGTTTCCTGCGCATCTTCGACCGTCAGGTGTTCCGCTACCGGAGCCCCCGCCTCAGCTCGGTTCTCGGTGCGGTCGACGACGGGCTGCACCGCCTGCCGCGCACCGATTTCCTCAGCTACCACCAGGTCGTCGTCCTCACGAACACCGGACAGGCGCGCCCAACAGGTGGCTGACACCCATCACTTGGTCGCCAGAATCTCGTAGTACGACGCCAGGTTCCGACGATCGTTCCGATAAGTCCATTCCTCGTAGCCCAGGTAGGCAGCCTGCAGAGGGCGGGAAAACCGCAGATAACGGGCCCCGAGGTAGAGGGGCGTGACCTGGAACTCGCTCCATGGACGCAGGCAGTCGCACAGGGCCGAGTACCAGCAGCGGTC
>CAYTTL010000192.1:0-1612 GCA_964440725.1 uncultured Acidimicrobiales bacterium
GGGCCGTGCCGTGGGTGGCCTCGAAGACGCCGTGGCCGCTCACGTAGTTGATGTTGCCGCCGGGCGCGATGCCGATGCCGCCGACCTGGGCGGCCAGGGCGTCGGAGAGGTAGTCCCCGTTGAGGTTGGTCGTGGCGATGACGTCGAAGTCCTCCGGCCGCGTGAGCACCTGCTGCAACGTGATGTCGGCGATGTTGTCCTTCACCAGGATCTTGTCGCCGGGCTTGCCCCCGCAGTCGTCCCAGCCCACGGCCACGTCGGCGAACTCCTCCTTGACCAGCTCGTAGCCCCAGTTGCGGAACGCGCCCTCGGTGAACTTCTGGATGTTGCCCTTGTGCACGAGGGTCACGCTCTTGCGGCCCTTGCGCACGGCGTACTCGATGGCGGCCCGGATGAGCCGCTTGGAGCCGGTCTCCGAGACGGGCTTGATGCCGACGCCCGAGTCGGACCGGATGTCCCAGCCCATCTGCTCCTTGAGCGTGGCGATGAGCTTCTTCGCCTCGGGCGTGCCCTCCTCGACCTCCATGCCGGCGTAGATGTCCTCGGTGTTCTCCCGGAAGATCACCATGTCGACCAGCTCGGGGTGCTTCACGGGCGACGGCACGCCGGGAAACCACCGCACGGGCCGCAGGCACACGTAGAGGTCGAGGATCTGGCGGATGGCGACGTTCAGGCTGCGGATGCCGCCGCCGACGGGCGTGGTGAGCGGCCCCTTGATGCCGATGAGGTGGTCGCGGAAGGCGTCGATGGTGGCCTCGGGCAGCCACTCCCCCGTCTCCTTGAACGCGGTCTCGCCGGCGAGCACCTCCTTCCACTCGATCTTCTTGCCGTACTTGGCCGCCGCCGCGTCGAACACGATCTGGGAAGCGGGCCAGATGTCGATGCCCGTGCCGTCGCCCCTGACGAAGGGGATGATGGGCTCGTCGGGGACGTTGAGGCTGCCGTCGGCAGCGAGGGTGATGGTCTCGGCCATTCCCCGACGTTACCGACTGGGGCCGAGGCCGAGGTTGGCGTAGATCTCGAGGGCGGACGCGGCCCGGTTCAAGGTGTAGATGTGCAGGCCCGGGACGTCCTGGGCGACGAGCTCGGCGCCCAACTCGGTCGCCACCTCGACACCCACCCGCCGCACCGCCTCGGCGTCGTCACCCGCCGCGGTGAGCCGGGCGGCCAGCCAGTCGGGCCACTCCGCCCCGTTGGTCGCGCTGAACCGCATGGCCGTGGCCACGTTCATGATCGGGAACAGGCTCGGCAGCACCGGCGTGTCGCAGCCGAGGGCGGCGAGCTCGTGGACCATCCGGAAGTAGTGGTCCGCCGTCCAGAAGAACTGGGTGATGCCGAAGTCGGCGGCGCGCAGCTTGTCGGCCAGGTGGCGCCGGTCGGCGGCGCGATCCGTCGATCGGGGATGCACCTCGGGAAAGGCGGCGACGCCGACGGAGAACTCCCCGACCTCCCGGCACAGGTCGATCAGCTCGGCGGCATAGCGGAACTCGCTCTCACCCTTGCCGTCCTTGGGCGGGTCCCCGGCCACGGCGAGGATGTTCTCGATGCCCTCGTCGCGGTAGCCCTCGAGCACGGCCCGCACCTCGGCCCGGGTCTGACCGACACAGGTGAT
>CAYTTL010000192.1:1622-1876 GCA_964440725.1 uncultured Acidimicrobiales bacterium
GCCACCAGTCGCGTGTCGCGGTGGATCCGCAACACCGCCTCGTGGGTGCGGTCACGCGTCGATCCTCCGGCGCCGTAGGTCACCGAGCAGAACGACGGCTGGAGCGGCTCGAGCTCGAGCAAGGTCTTCTCGAGCTGCTGGAACGCCTCATCGGTACCGGGGGGCATGAACTCGAAGGAGTACGTGCGCCCCCGGGCCAACAGGTCGGCGATCCTCGTCACGACGAGAGGCTACCGGCGCCGCGCAGCGGCCTC
>CAYTTL010000192.1:1886-5791 GCA_964440725.1 uncultured Acidimicrobiales bacterium
GCGGAGGAGGGTCAGGCGCGTCATCGGCCCGACCGAGCCGATGACCGGCGAGTACCAGCCGGCCACCTCGGCCACGTCGTCGTCGACGTCGGGCTGGTACTTCCCGTCGACGATCGTGGTCCCCGACTGCACCACCGCCGCGCCCGGCTTCACCATGGCACGGGTGACGATGCCGGGCGACCCCGCAGCTGCGACCACGATGTCGGCGGTCCGGACGTAGGGCGCGATATCGGTGACGCCGGTGTGCAGCAGGGTGACCGCCGCGTTGGCGTTCGGCTCCTTCAGCGACAGGAGGTTGGCGAGCGGCTTTCCCACCGTGAGGCCACGCCCGATGATCACGACGTGGCGGCCGGCTATCGGCACCTCGTAGTGGGCCAGCAGCGTCTGGATGCCGGCCGGGGTGCAGGGCCGGGCCCCGGCCAGGCCCACCATCAGCCGGCCCAGGCTCACCGGGTGCAGGCCATCGGCGTCCTTGTCGGGGTCGAGGCGGAGCAGGGCGGCGTCGTAGTCGAGTCCCTTGGGGAAGGGGTACTGCAGGAGCACGGCGTCGACCGACGGGTCGGCGTTGTAGCGGTCCACCACGGCCTCCACCTCGGCCTGAGTGGCGGTGGCGGGCAGGTGGGTGTGGATCGACGCGATGCCGACCTGCTCGCAGTTGCGCTGCTTCATGCCGATGTACTTGGCCGAGCCCGGGTCGTCGCCCACGAGCAGGGTCCCGAGCCCGGGTGTGATGCCGCGCGCCTTGAGCTTTTCGACCCGCGTCGACAGCTCACGCTTGGCGGGGCCGAGGATGGCGTCGCCGTCCAGGACGATGGCGCTCAATGGAGGAAGTGCCTCTCGCCGGTGAAGACCATGGCCAGGCCCATCTCGTCGGCGGCGGCGATGATCTCGTCGTCGCGCAGGCTGCCGCCCGGCTGGATGACGACTGCCGCGCCCGCCGAGGCCGCCGCCTCCAGCCCGTCGGGCATGGGGAAGAAGGCGTCGCTGGCGCAGGCACCGCCCTTGGCCCGCCCGGCGGCCTTGCGCGCCGCGATCTCGGCCGAGTTCACGCGGTTCTGCTGGCCGGCGCCGATGCCGACGGCCTGACCATCGGCGACCAGCACGATGGCGTTGGACTTCACGTGGCCGCACACGCGCCAGGCCAGCTCGGTGTCGCGCCACTGCTCGTCGGTGGGACTGACCTTGGTCACGACCTGCCATGCGTCACGGGTCGAGGCGAAGTGGTGCGGGTCCTGCACCAGCCAACCCTCGCCGAGCTGTCGCAGGTCGACCCGAATGGCCTCGGGCGCAGGCGCTTCGAGCAACCGGGTGTTCTTCCGCTTCTTCGCCAGCACCTCGAGCGTGCCCGGCTCGTAGGACGGGGCGACGACCACGTCGGCCTGGGCGGCGTCGAACATCTCGGCCGCGACGGCCTCGGTCACCGGCCGGTTCAGGGCGACGATGCCCCCGAATGCCGACATCTCGTCGCACGCGAACGCTCGCCGGTAGGCCTCGGCGATGTCGTCGTGCACGGCGACGCCACACGGGTTGGCATGCTTGATGATGGCGACGGCGGGCTGGTCGCCGAGGTCGTGGACCAGCCGCCAGGCCGCCTCGGCGTCGTAGAGGTTCAGGTACGACAGCGCCATGCCCCCGTGCTGGACGACGTCGTCCCACCAGGTCGAGGCCCCGGTGCGCCGGTAGCGGGCGCCCCGCTGGTGCGGGTTCTCGCCGTAGCGCAGCTCCTGCGAGCGCTCGAGCGCGAGGTGGATCGTCGCCGGAAGCGCCTCGCCGTCCTCGGCGTCGAACCAGGTGACGATGGCGGCGTCGTAGGCGGCGGTGTGGGCGAACGCCTTGCGCGCCAGGTTCCGGCGGGTGGCATCGCTCACGCCGTGGCCGAGGCGTATCTCGTCGAGCACGGGCCCATAGTCGGCCGGGTCGACGATCACGGCGACCGAGCCGAAGTTCTTGGCTGCCGCCCGCACCATGGTCGGCCCGCCGATGTCGATGAGCTCGACACCGGGCTCGGTCGTGAACGGGTAGAGGTTGCAGACCACCAGGTCGATGGGCGCGATCTCGTTCGCCTCCAGGTCGGCGAGGTGCTCGGGCTTGGACCGGTCGGCCAGGATCCCGCCGTGGATGCGGGGGTGCAGGGTCTTCACCCGTCCACCCAGCATCTCCGGCGACCCCGTCACCGACTCGACCGTCTGGTGGGCGATGCCGGCCTCGGAGAGCGCCTTGGAGGTGTTGCCGCTGGCCAGCAGCTCCCATCCCAGTCCCACCAACCCCTTGGCCAGCGCCTCGAGGCCCGTCTTGTCCCACACCGACAGCAGTGCCCGCTTGGTGCTCACAGCTCGATCTCCCCTTCGATGACGCGCCGGATGGTCTCAGGGAAGAGGCGACGCTCCACTTCCTTGATGCGCTCGTGCAGGGTCTCCTCGGTGTCACCCGGCAGGACACGAACGGCCTCCTGGGCCACGATCGGCCCGGCGTCCATCTCCGAGGTCACGATGATGACCGAGCAGCCCGTCACCTTCACCCCGTGGGCCAGGGCCTGTCGCACCGCGTGCCAGCCGGGGAACGACGGGAGCAGCGACGGGTGGGTGTTGAGGATGCGCCGGCCGAAGGCGTCCACGATCCGCGGCATGACGGTGCCGAACCCGGCCATGGCGACCAGGTCGACCTCGTACTTCTGGAGCACCTCCACCAGCCGCGCCGTGTAGGCGTCGCGGTCGAAGGCGGCCGAGAAGTCCGTGCGCTCGACCAGCTCGGCCGGGACGCCGGCGGCCTCGGCCCGCTGCAGGGCGGCACAGGCCCGGTCGGCGACGACCACCGTCACCGGGAGGTCGGCATCCAGCAGCTCCTGGAGGATGGTGCCGCTGCCGGAGACGAGCACGCCGATGCCCACGGCTCGGAACCTACTTCCTGGCCACCTACCGGATGGGCGGGTCCACGCAGTTGGTGGAGCCCCCGCCCGGGCCGGCCGGCGAGGTGCGGGTGTAGCCGGCCACGAAGCCGGAGCCGGGGTCGTCGGTGGTGAGGTAGCGGACGACCCCCCTGGCGATGGCATCGCCCTCGACCCGCTGCACGTCGGGCCGCCGCAGCAGCTCGGCCTCGGGCGGGTTGGACATGAACGCCGACTCCACCAGCGAGGCCGGAATGCCCTGGGTGCGGCGCAGGATGCCGTAGTAGTCGTCGCCCCGGCTGTTGGTGCGGTACTTCACACCGGCGTCGGTGTCGCCGACCCAGGCCACGTCGTAGACCGACAAGGCCCGGACGATCTCCTCGTAGAGCAACCCCGACAGTCGCCGGGAGTCGACCGAGGCCCGCTGGTAGTAGGTCTCGCTGCCGGGGCGGTCGCGCGGGCCGTCCGGCTCGGCGTTGTGGTGCACCGACACGAACGCCTTGGGCCGCAGGGCGTGGGCGATCTGGGCCCGCACCTCGATCGTCATGCGGTAGTCGGTGTAGCGGGTCAGCACCACCGGGATGCCCTGCAGCTCGAGGGCGGCGGCGGCCTCCTTGGCGACCGCGAGGTTGACCTCCTTCTCGGGGAGACCGTCGGGTGAGGTGGCGCCCGGCTCGGCGCCACCGTGGCCGGGATCGAGCACGACGGCGGCCCCCCCGACGGGCCGGGCCCCGGTGACGGTGGCCTGGTTGCCGCATGGAGTGCGCACCTGCCAGCGATCGGCGCCCTCGGTCGCCAGCACCGGCAGGACCACGCCGTTCCTGCTGATGACGACCCGCACGTCGCCGGGCAGCGGTACCGGCGGTGGCAGCGGGGCCGTCGTCGGCGGTCCGGCGACGGGACCGAGCGGGGTCGTGGCGACCTGCGTCGTCGTCGTCGTGGTGGAGGTCGAGGACGAGACCGTGGTCGTGCTCGGGGGCCCCGCCGTCCCGTTCCAGACGCTGGACTTCCGGGTGGGCAC
>CAYTTL010000193.1:0-5770 GCA_964440725.1 uncultured Acidimicrobiales bacterium
CGGCGCCGCCTCGCCATCCTCGCCGAGGCCGTCGAGCACCAGTGTGACCTCGACGCCGTGCTCGCCCTCGCCGGCGGCAGTCCACCACTGGCCGTCGAGGACCTCCCCCGCCCGCACCGCCAGGCGCCGGCCCGGGTGGCGGTGCTCGGTGGCCGGGGGTTCAGCTTCACCTACCCCGACAACCTGGAGCTGCTCGAGGAGGCGGGCGCCGAGCTGGTCGCCGTCGATCCCGAGAACGACCACCGGTTGCCCGACGGGGTCGATGCCCTCTACGCCGGCGGCGGATTCCCCGAGGTGTACGCCGCCGCCCTGTCGGCCAACCAGCACCTGCTCGACGACGTGGGGCGTTCCGTCGCCGCGGGCATGGTGACGTGGGCGGAGTGCGGGGGCCTGCTCTGGCTGGCCCGGTCCCTCGACGGCCACCCCATGGCCGGAGCGGTGGCCGCCGACGGACGCATGACCGATCGCCTCACCCTCGGCTACCGCCACGCCGTCCCCGCCGTCGACACGCCGGTGGCACCGGCGGGCACCCCCCTGCGGGGCCACGAGTTCCATTACTCGGTGATCGACCCCCCGGGCGACGCCCTGTCGTGGAAGGGACGGGAGGGCCCTGGGCAGGGCGGGTTCGCCTCACCCACCCTGCTGGCCTCCTACCTGCACCTCCACCTGGCCTCGTCCCCGCGCCAGGCCGAGCGCTTCGTCGCCACCGCCGCGGCTCGACGCGACGCGGTAGGCCGCAGCGGACACGGGCCGGGCGCCTGACGCGTGCACGGGTGGGCCCGGCTCGGGGCGGCGAAGTACAGTCCTGGGCGCTGTGTGCTCGGGAAGCCGGTGAGAGTCCGGTGCGGCCCTGCCACTGTGACCGGGAACCTTCCGGGAGCCAGGCCCCGGCCCAGCGAACCTGCATCACGACACCGTCCCGGGGGACGACATTGGGCACGCTGATCGGCGTCGGGGTCGGGCCGGGTGACCCGGACCTGGTCACCGCCAGGGCGGTGCGCGTGCTGGGCGAGGTCGACCGGGTCTTCGCCCCGTCGACCGCGGTAGACGCCGTCGGTCGGGCCGAGTCCATCGTGCGCCAGGCCTGTCCCGGGGCGCGGATCGAACGGCTGGCCTTCGAGATGAGCGCGGGCGCGGCCCGGGAACTGGCGCTGGCGGCGGCGGCCGACCGCGTCGTGGCCTGTCTCGACGCCGGTGAATCGGTCGCGTTCGTCACCCTCGGCGACCCCAACGTCTACAGCACCTTCCCCACCCTGGCCGCCGCGGTTCGCGCCCACCGGCCGGAGTGTCCGGTCGAGACCGTGCCGGGCATCACCGCCTTCCAGGACCTGGCCGCCCGGTCGGGCACCGTCCTGCTGGTGGGCACCGAACACCTTCGTCTGGTGACCGCCCTCGACGGTCCCGCCGCCCTCGACGCCGCCCTCGACGATCCCGACGCCGCGGTGGTCGTCTACAAGGGGGGCCGCCACCTGCCCGCCGTGGCCAAGCGCCTCGCCGACGCCGGCCGTCTCGACGCCGCCGTGGCCGGCGAGCTGCTGGGTCTACCCGGCGAGCGCGTGGGCCCGGCGGCCGACCTGGCAGGCACTCCGGCGTCGTACCTGGTGACCGTCATCGTGCCCCCCGCCGGCCGGGGCCGATGATCTCGTTCGTCGGAGCCGGTCCCGGCGCCGCCGACCTCCTCACCCTTCGCGGCCGGGACAGGCTGGCGGCGGCCGACGTGGTCGTGTGGGCGTCGTCGTTGGTGCCGGCCGAGGTCCTCGTCCACGCCCGTGACGGGGCGGTGGTGCACGACTCGGCGTCGATGACCCTCGAGGACGTCCTGGCCGTCTACGCCGACCACGCCGGCGCCGCCGTCGTCCGCCTCCACTCGGGCGACCCGTCCGTCTACGGCGCCATCCAGGAGCAGATCGACTGGTGTGCGGCCAACGGGCACCCGTTCGAGGTGGTGCCCGGGGTGTCGTCGCTGGGCGCGGCGGCGGCCGCCCTCGGCCGCGAGCTCACTCTTCCGGGGGTGGCCCAGAGTGTCGTCATCACCCGCCTGGCCGGGCGCACGGCGGCTTCGATGCCGCCGGGCCAGTCGGTGGCCGACTACGCCGGTCACGGCGCCACCCTGGCGGTGTTCCTCTCCGGGGCCCGGCCCGTCGAGCTCCAGGCCGACCTGCTCGCCCCCGGAAGCGGCTACGGGCCCGATACGCCGGCGGCGGTGGTGGTGCGGGCGTCGTGGCCCGACGAGGTGGTGGTGACCACCACTGTCGGCCGCCTGGCCCACGACCTGGCGGCCACGGGCGCCACCACCACCGTTCTCGTCCTGGTGGGCCCGGCCCTGGCCGAGTCCCCCACCACCCGCAGCCACCTCTACTCACCCGCCTTCGCCCACCGCTTCCGACGGCGCTCCACGCCCGGCACCACCGCGGGGCGGCCGACGTGAGCGCTCCCCCCGGCCGTGGGGGCCGGTCCAACCTGCCCGTCCCCTTCCAGGGCGAACGCGACGACCAGAACGACGAACCGTTCGCCGAGCGGCGCGACAGCCGGGGCATGCGTCTGGGGTGGACCACCGGCACCTGTGCCAGCGCCGCGGCCAAGGCGGCGGCCACGGGGCTGTTCACGGGAGCCCCGCCTGCGGCCATCGACGTGGCCCTGCCCGATGGATCCCGCCGGTGGTTCGAGGTCGAGGCCTTCGGCGCGACGCGCGCCGTGGTGGTCAAGGATGCCGGCGACGACCCCGACTGCACCAACGGCGCCAGGATCACGGCAAAGGTGGGCATGGGCCGGCCCGACCAGCCCACCCGGTTCTTCGCCGGCCCCGGCGTGGGCACCGTCACCAAGCCGGGCCTGGGCCTCGCCATCGGTGCCCCGTCCGTCACGCCGACGCCCGAGCGCATGATCCGCGAGGCCCTGCTCGAGGTCACCCAGGAGCCTCTGATGGTGACGTTGTCGGTGCCCGACGGGGAGGAGATGGCGGCGCACACCACCAACGCCCGTCTGGGCATCGTCGGGGGCATCTCCATCCTGGGCACGACGGGGATCGTCAAGCCCTACTCCACCGCCGCCTGGCGGGCCTCGATCGTGCAGCAGATCGACGTGGCCTCGGCCCAGGGCGAGAACATCGTCGTGCTGGCCACGGGGAGCCGCACCGAGCGCCTGGCCATGAAGCTGTACCTCGACCTCGACGAGATCTGCTTCATCGAGGTGGGCGACTACAGCGGGACGGCGCTGCGCAAGGCCGCGGCCATGGGCTTCAGCCACGCCGTCCTGGTGGGGATGGCGGGCAAGATCACCAAGCTGGCGTCGGGGACGATGATGACCCACTTCCGCCGGTCGAAGGTCGACGGCAAGCTCCTCGCCGCCGTCGCCCGGTCGGTGGGCGCCCCCAAGGAGGTGGTGGCGGCGGCCACAGCCACGGCAACCGCCCGCCACTTCTTCGAGACGTGCATGGCCCGCAACGTGATCGCCCCGTTGACAAAGGTCTGCGAGCTGGCCAAGCAGGCCTGCGAGGAGCACACCCACGGCGGCCTCGACATCGACGTGCTGATGGCCGACTTCGAGGGCCTACGGGTGGTGGCCCATGCCTGATCTCCCGATCGTCCCCGAAGTCCCGATCGTGATCGTGGGGGTGTCGGGTCCCGACCTGGGCAAGGAAGCCGCCCGGGCCCTGCAGGACGCCGACCTGGTCGTCGGCGGCGGCCGTCACCTCGACGCCCTGGCCCCGCCCGGGGTCAGGCGGGTGGCCGTGACGGGCGACCTGTCGCTGGTGCTCGACGCCGTGGCCGCCGAGCCCGGGCGGGTGTGTGTGCTGGCGTCGGGCGATCCGGGTTTCTTCGGTATCGTGCGCGTCCTGGCCGAGCGCTTCGGGCCCGAGCGCCTCGAGATCCACCCCGCCCCACCGGCGGTGGCCCTGGCCTTCGCCCGCCTGGGCCTGCCCTGGGACGACGCCGTGGTGGTGTCCGCCCATGGGCGGCCCCTCGCCGACGCCGCCCGGCGGGTGGCGACCGCGCCGAAGGCCGCCGTGCTCACGTCGCCCGACAACCCGCCCCAGGCCCTGGGCCGGTCGCTGGTCGACACCGACGACCGTCACCGGCGGGTGGCCGTGTGCAGCCGCCTGGGTGCCGTCGACGAGACCGTGGCCGAGGTCGACCTCGCCGGCCTGGCCGCAGGCGAGTGGGACCCGCTCTCGGTGGTGGTCCTGCTCGACGGCAGCCCGGGCTCGGCCGTCGCCGGGGGGGCCACGCTGGCCTGGGGGCTGCCCGACGACCGCTTCGCCCACCGCGAGGGCATGGTCACCAAGGCCGAGGTGCGGGCCGTGGCCCTGGGAAAGCTGGCGCTGCCGGCGACCGGCGTGCTCTGGGACATCGGGGCCGGGAGCGCCAGCGTGGCCGTGGAGTGCGCCCGGATCGCTCCCGGGCTTCGGGTGTGGGCAATGGAACGCGACCCCGGCGACGCCGGTCGGGCCCGGTCGAACGTTGCCGCCCACGGTGTGGCTGTCGAGGTCGTGGAGGGAGCCGCCCCCGGGTGCCTCGCCGACCTTCCCACGCCCGATCGGGTATTCGTCGGGGGCGGAGGCCTGGCGGTGCTCGACGCCGTGCTCGACCGGCTGGGACCGGACGGGCGGGTGGTCGCCACCTATGCCGCCCTCGACCGGGCGGCCGCCGCCGCCGCCCGCCTGGGCCACCTCGTGCAGGTGCAGGTGAGTCGGGGCCGGCCGCTCCCCGACGGCACCCTGCGCCTCGCCGCCGAGAACCCGGTGTTCGTGACGTGGGGGCCGGGCGAATGACCACCGTGCTGGCCGTCTCGGTCACCGAGCGGGGCCGGGCGCTGGCCGCCCGGCTGCCCTTCCCGGCCGTCCACGGCGATGCCCGGGCCACCGTGTCCGAGCGGTGGGACACGGTCGACGCCCTGGTGCTCTTCCTGGCCACGGGGGCGGCGGTGCGGATCATCGCCCCGTTGCTGGAGTCCAAGGCCACCGATCCGGCCGTCGTGTGCGTCGACGAGGCCGGCCGGTTCGCCGTGGCGCTGTGCGGAGGCCACGCCCGCGGGGCCAACGCCCTCGCCCGCCGGGTGGCCGAGCTGCTCGACGCCCAGGCCGTGGTCACCACCGCGACCGATGCTGTGGGCATTGCCGCACTCGACCAGGTTCCCGAGATGGTCGCCACCGGCGACGTGTCGGGCGTCACCGCCGCCATGCTCGACGGCCGGCTCCCGACGGTGGTCAACGAGTTGCGGTGGCCTGTCCCTGCCGACCTTGCCGGCTCCGGCACCGTGGCCGGCCCGGCCACGATCATCGTCACCGATCGCATCGCGCCGTCCGTCTCCGGCCTGGTGACGCTGCACCCGCCGTCGCTGGTCATTGGCGTGGGCGCCTCCACCGGGGCTCCGCCCGACGAGGTCGGTGCCCTCGTCGACTCGGTGCTCGCCGGCGCCGGGCTGGCCCGGGCGTCGGTGGCCGAGGTGGCCACGATCGACCGGCGGGCGACGGACCCCGCCATTCGCGCCCTCGGCCTTCCCGTGAGCGACTTCACATCGGCCGACCTGGCCGCCGTGCCCGTTCCGTCCCCCAGCCCGGTCGTGGCCGCGGCCGTGGGCACCCCGAGCGTCGCCGAGGCGGCCGCCCTGCTCGCCGCCGGGCCCGGTGCGCAGCTGATCGTGGGCAAGCGGGCCTCGCCCCACGCGACCGTCGCCGTCGCCCGCCGCCGGTCACCCCGGGGCCACCTGGCCATCGTGGGCCTGGGCCCGGGACACGCCCGGTTCCGCACGCCGGAGGCGGAGACGGCGG
>CAYTTL010000194.1:0-5763 GCA_964440725.1 uncultured Acidimicrobiales bacterium
GGCGGCCGAGGCCGATGCAGTTGCCGACCAGCTCCGTGAGATCCTCCTGCGCACCCCGAACCTGCCCGCCGACGACTGTCCCGACGGCGCCGGCGCCGGCGACAACGTCGTCGTCGACGTGGTGGGCTTCGACCCCGAGGCCTACGGCCCCCACCAGCGCGTCCCCCACTGGGACGTCGGTGCGGCGTTGGGGATCCTCGACCTGGAGAGGGGCGCAAAGCTTTCGGGGTCGATGTTCCCGATGTACCGGGGAGCGGGGGCCACTCTCGTGCGCGCCCTGTGCCAGCTGGCCCTCGATCTCAACGCCGACGCCTTCGAGGAGGTCCGTCCCCCGACACTGGTCCGCACCGAGACCATGGTGTCCACCGGCCACCTCCCCAAGTTCGCCGACGACGCGTACCACCTCGAGCGCGACGATCTGTGGGCCATCCCCACCGCCGAGGTGCCGCTGACGTCGCTCGCACGCGACGAGCTGCTCGAGGAGGGGGCCCTGCCCCTGCGGCTCATGGCTCACACGTCGTGCTTCCGCCGGGAGGCGGGCTCGGCCGGACGCGACACCCGGGGGTTGTTGCGGGTGCACGAGTTCGACAAGGTCGAGATCCTGGCCTACGTCACCCCCGAGCAGGCGGCCGACACCCACGCCGACCTCCTTCGCCGGGCCGCAGCACCCCTCGCCGGGCTGGGGCTGGCCTACCGGATCGTCGACCTGTGTGCCGGCGACCTGGGGGCATCGGCGGCCCGGACGTTCGACCTGGAGGTGTACTCGCCGGGGTGCGACCTGTGGTTGGAGGCGTCGTCGGTGTCGTGGTTCAGCGACTACCAGGCCCGGCGGGCCAACGTGCGCTACCGGCGATCCGGCGGCGGGACCGCGGTGGTGCACACGCTCAACGGATCGGCCCTCGCCGTACCGCGGGTGTGGGCCGCGGTGGTGGAGACCCATCGCCGGGCCGACGGATCGGTGAACGTCCCCGAGATCCTCCGTCCGTACATGCGGGGCGCGACCGTCATCGGCCCGTGAGGGCGCCCACCAGCGCCGGCGGTAGGTTGCGGAGGTGACCCGGGCCCAGACGGTGTTCGTCATCGCCCTGAGTGTCATCGCCGTGCTGATCGGCGTGTTCGCCGTGTACGTGGCCGGCTCCACGATGTGGGCCAACCGCTGGTACGAGCGAGGACCGAAGCGCAGCGGAGGCCCGCGGCGACCGCGAGGCGCCGCGCAGGGGCGGAGGGCCCGGAAGTGACGGCTGGCGCGCCAACCCGGCCCTACAAGGGAAAGTCCGGGCAGTGGGCCTTCGTGGGCCACCGGGTCAGCGGGTTCCTGGTGTTCTTCTTCCTGCTCCTGCACATCGTGGACGTGTCCCTGGTGCGCTGGCCGGCGACCTACGACGACGTCCACGCCGTCTACGGCAACGTGGTGCTGCGCCTGTTCGAGGTGGGCCTGATGGTCGCCCTGGTGTTCCACTCGCTCAATGGCCTGCGCATCGTCGCCGTCGACTTCTTTCCGGGGGCGGTCCGGAACGAGCGTCGCCTGCTCTCGGCGGTGGTCTGGATGACCGTGGCCATCAGCGTCCCCGGTGCCTACGTGATCATGCTCCCCTTCATCGAGGGCCACCTTTGAGCCTCGTCGGGTCCTGTCCCGTGGCCGGCCCCTCCCACCGCCCTCCGGGCGGCGGGCCCCTCCCCACGGGCCACCCGTCTCGGGTGTGGGATGCGGACGCCCTGCGGGCGGCGCCCTCATGACGGGTCCGGCCACCGTCGTCGAGGATCCGGCTGCGGACCGACCGCGACGGCGGCGGAGCTTCGAGACGTGGTCGTGGTTCTTCATGCGCCTGTCGGGGCTGGCCCTGCTGTTCCTGGCCCTCACCCACTTCACCATCACCCACATCGCCAACGACGTCGTCGCCACCGACCACGACTTCGTCGCCGATCGCTGGGACAACCCCCTCTGGCGGCTCTTCGACTGGTCGCTCCTGGCCCTGGCGCTGGCCCACGGCCTCAACGGCCTGCGCTGGATCACCGACGACTACGTGCGCAACCCCCGGGCCCGACTGGCCACCAAGGTCGTGGTGTTCGGGTTGAGCGGCGCCCTGTTCGCCCTGGGTACCTTCACCATCGTCACCTTCTGATCAGGGCTCAGTTCCGCTGCGGTGGCGCCAAGGCCAGGAGGACCTCGGCGTCGTCCTCGCCCGCTTCCGGCCCGTACCCGAGGACGACGGTCGCCCGGGTTCGGCACTGCGGGCAGGCCAGACCCACGACGGCGAGCATGTCGTCGGGGTCCGACGCCCCCTCCATGCGCCGTAAGGCCTCGACCTCCACCCCGGAGGCGTCGCTCTCGGTGCGGCAGGTGAAGCACAGCAGGCGTCCACCGGACCGGGCCGCCATCTGACCCGTGTAGCCGTCGGCCTCGAGCAGGCCGATGATCTCGGCCAGGTTGGGAGCCCCCTCGGTGGCGGCGGCAGCGTCGATGGAACGAGCGTACGCGCCGCCGGCCGATACCGGGCGCTCATCTGTGCCGTTTCCCCGAGCCTGCCCAGGGGTAGCCATCACACCCGAAGCCTTCCGAAGGAGTTCTCCGTGAAGCACCTGGCCGAGTACAACGTGGTCGCGACGTTCGCCGACATGGAGCAGGCCCGCAGCGCGGTGGAGGCGCTGGACAACGCCGGGATCGAAGGGGAGGACATCTCCCTGCTCGGAACCCAGGTCGAGGAGGCCCGCAAGGACCCCGATACCAAGCTCCGCGACATGGAGGCGACCCAGACGATCGCCAAACGGGCCGGAGCGGGCGCCGCCGCCGGCACCGCCGTCGGGGCACTGGCCGGGGTGGCCGCCTTCGCCATCCCCGGGGTCGGTCCGGTCCTGGGGGCCGGGATGCTGGCCGCTGTCATCGGAGGCTCGGTGGCCGGCGCCAGCGTCGGCGGAATGGTGGGTGGGGTCGCAGGGGTCAGCATGGAGGAGGACTGGGACCTCACCTTCAACGAGTCGATCCGGGCCGGGCGCGTGCTCGTGGCCGTCCACGCCGCCGAGAAGGGCGATGTGGACAAGGCGGCCGAGGTCTTCGAGAAGGAGGGTGCCGACCAGATCAATTGGCTCGGCCCCGACGGTCGCCGCCTGGGCGACGGCGGGGGCGACAGCGGCGCGGACGACTGAGGGCGGTCAGGCCAGTCGATGGGGGGCCGCCTGCGACGGGTCGACTGCGCAGCGCCGGGTATCCGGCGGCGTCGCGCCGGGCGAGGATTCGTCTACCTCGACCCCGCAGGGCAGCGCCTGACCGACCCCGAGATCCTCGACCGGGTGCGCGCCCTGGTGCTGCCCCCGGCGTGGAACGACGTGTGGATCTGTATCGACCACCGCGGCCACATCCAGGCCACGGGTATCGACGCCCGCGGCCGCAAGCAGTACCGCTACCACGACCTGTGGCGACTACGGCGTGACCGGGAGAAGTTCGATCACATGCTCGAGTTCGCCCGGGCCCTTCCCGACCTACGCCGGCGGGTGGCGGATGACCTCGGGCAGGAGGGGATGACCCAGGACCGGGTCCTGGCCTGTGCCGCCCGCCTGCTCGACCTCGGGTTCTTCCGCATCGGCACCGAGGGGTACGCGGAGGAGAACCAGACCTACGGTCTGGCGACCATCCACAAGCGTCACGCCCGCCTCATCGGTGACGGCACCGTCGAGTTCGACTACGCAGCCAAGAGCGGCAAGCGACGGATCCAGTCGGTCGTCGACCCCGAGGTGTACGACGTGGTCGAGGCGCTCAAGCGGCGGCGCGGGGGCACCCCCGAGCTGCTGGCGTGGCGCAGCGGCCGCGGGTGGGCCGACATTCGGTCGGCCGACATCAACACCTACGTCAAGGCGGCCACGGGCGGCGACTTCACGGCCAAGGACTTCCGCACCTGGAACGCGACCACCCTGGCGGCGATGGCGCTGGCCGTGTCCGCCGGGGCCACGTCGCCGACCGCCCGCAAGCGAGCTATCACCCGGGCGATGAAGGAGGTGGCGTACTACCTGGGCAACACCCCCGCCGTGTGCCGCTCGTCCTACGTCGACCCGCGGGTCGTCGACCGCTATCGCGACGGTGAGACGATCGTCGCCGCCCTCACCGATCTGGCCGCTTCCAGCGGTGGTGGCCGGGGCACGCTCCTCACCCACGGATCATTGGAGGAGGCGGTCATCGAACTGCTCGATCCTCCGGAGGCCGAGGCCGAGACCGCCGCGTAAGCCGCCTCAGCGCAGCGCGGAGGGGTGGTGCACGACCTCTTCGACGGTGGGAGCCAGGACCTCGGCGCGATCTTCGGGCGGCGCCGGTTCGTCGGCGATCGCCACCGCCTCGGCGCTGGTCACCAACTCCTCCTGCACGGCGGCGATCTGCGGCGCCAGACGGGCGGCGTCGTCGGGGCGGTACTGGGTTTCGGCTCGGTGCTGCTCCTCGACCAGCTCGACGAGCTGCAGCTCCAGGCCCACGACATGGTCTTCGAGGCGAGGGTCGGTCATGGGACAAGCTTCCCCCGTCGCCACGAGTGCTAAGCCTCCCACCGACAGGAGTTACCTCCGGCCCGCCCGGGGCGTAACGTCGAGAGAGACGGCAACCGGTGCCACCGGACGAGGAGGTCTCGATGAAGTTCCTGGTCGTGTGGAAGATGGAGATCTCCCGGCTCTCGGCCGAGATGATGAAGACGGTTCTGCGGATGCCCGACTACGCCCGCCCCCTCGAGGAGTCCGGAAAGGTCATCGGCCGCTACCACATCGTCGGGTACCACGGCGGGGCCTGGATCTTCGACGTCGGGTCGAACGACGAGCTGGAGATGCTCCTGGCCCAGGCGCCCGTGTACAACTTCTCCCACTTCGACGTGTACCCCCTGGCCGACATGTCGTCGCTGCCGGTGATGCCTCCTGGTGAGGGCGGCACCTCGGGCGGGTAGAGACCGTCGCGGGCGTCACCTCCGTCGCCCGCCACCCCGGGAGGACGAACATGGCCCTGCAGCTCGTCGAGGACCTGCTCGAGCGGATCCACGGGGCCGAGGCCCTCGACACGGTGGCCAGGCCGTTGTCGAAGGCCGTGGCCCGGGCCATTCCCCACGGCCCGGCCAAGGACCTGTTGTCGGGCACGTGGCTGGGCCATCCCCTCCACCCCATGCTCACCGACGTGGCCATCGGGTCGTGGACGAGCGCCTTCGTCATCGACGCCATCGGTCGCGACGGCGGCGAGTCGGCAGCCGACTCCCTCGTCGGCATCGGTGTCATCAGTGCCCTGCCCACCGCAGTGGCGGGGTTGGCCGACTGGTCGGACCTCATGGGGGCGGAGCGACGGGTGGGCCTGGTGCACGCCGGGGCCAACGTGGTGGCCGTCGGCTTCTACGGCTTGTCCTGGCTGGCCCGGCGCAGGGGGGACCGCCGCCGCGGCGTGGCCCTGAGCTTCGTCGGAGCCACCGTGGCCACCGTCGGCGGGTACCTCGGCGGCCACCTCTCCTATCGCCAGGGGGTGAACGTCGACCGCAACGCCTGGGAGGAGGGCCCCGACGGGTGGGTCGACACCGTCGACGACGACGCATTGGTCGACGGCGAACCCCGTGCCGTCTCCGCCGGCGAGGCCGAGGTGCTGCTGGTGCGCCAGGGCGCGGCGATCCACGCCATCGGCGACGTGTGCGGCCACGCCGGAGGACCTCTCCACGAGGGCGAGATCGACGACGGGTGCGTGACCTGTCCCTGGCACGCCAGCACCTTCCGGTTGTCCGACGGTGCCGCGGTGCACGGCCCCGCCACCGCTCC
>CAYTTL010000195.1:0-5636 GCA_964440725.1 uncultured Acidimicrobiales bacterium
CGCGGAATGCCGCACAGGTCGTCGACGCGATCCCGGGCGTCGAAGGTGGCGGTCTGGTTCTCCTTGGTCGGATCGTTCAGCTGCGCCTTCGAGGTGGTGGCCCACTGCCTGATCGCGTCCTGCACCTCGCCGGGTTGCGTCCTTCCGGCGATGTCCTCCAGACGATCGGCGTTGCTCCCCATCTCCTTCATCATCCGGCCCATGTCGGCCTTTCCGGCCTTGAGGTCATCGGTGAGCTTCTGGCCGTCGGCCTGGATGGTGCCCGCCTCGGCGCACGCCTGGTCCTTCGACAGGGGGCCCGTTCCGGACGTGCTGGTGCTGTCGCTGTCGCTCCCGCACGCGGCGACCACAAACGTGCCTGCCGCCATCACCAGAGTCGCCATCCGCTTCATTCGCCTGTCCCCTCTCAGCCGCCCTTGCGGAAGCCCGATCCTATGCCGTGACCGTCGCGAGAATGTCCTCGGGGATGTCGAAGTTGGCGTAGACGGCCTGGACGTCGTCGTGGTCCTCCAGGAGGTCGATGACGCGTAGGACCTTGCGGGCGTCGGCCTCGGACTCCAGGTTCACGACGGTCGTGGGCACCATGGTGAGGTCGGCCGATTCGACGGCGACCCCGCTCGCCTCGAGGGCGGCCCGCACGCGGGCCAGGTCGGTCGCCGCCGTGGTCAGCTGCCAGGTGTCGCCCTGGTCGTCCATGTCCTCGGCACCCGCTTCCATGGCGGCCAGCATGAACTCGTCGTCGTCGTCGGTCTTGGGGGCCATGATCACGCCCTTGCGCTGGAACTGCCAGGCAACCGAACCCGGCTCGGCACTCGACCCCCCGTACTTCGAGAAGGTGCTGCGCACCTCGGCGCCCGTGCGGTTGCGGTTGTCGGTGAGGCACTCCACGAACACGGCCACGCCACACGGGGCGTACCCCTCGTAGGTGACGGGTTCGTAGCGCACGCCCTCGAGCTCGCCCGTGCCCCGTTTGACCGCCCGTTCGATGGTGTCGGTGGGCACGGACGCGTCGCGTGCCTTCTGGAACATGGTGCGCAGGCTGGCGTTGGACTCCATGTCACCTCCGCCTTCGCGCGCCGCCACCTCGACCTGGCGGATCAGCTTGGCGAACAGCTTTCCCCGGGCCTTGTCGGCCGCGCCCTTCTTGTGCTTGATCGTGGCCCACTTCGAGTGACCGGACATCTGGCTCTCCTCGCTCTACAGGCTGGAAAGGAACGACTGGTGCAGGCGCAGGTCGTCGGACAGTTCGGGATGGAACGCGGCCACCAGCACGGGCCCCTGCCGGCACAGGACAGGCCGGCGACTTCCGTCCGGCGCGCCGACGGTGGCCACCACCTCGACACCCTCGCCCACCCGCTCGACGAACGGCGCCCGGATGAAGGTGGCCGGGAAGTCGCCACCGGGCAGGCCGGCGACGGTGACCGAGGCCTCGAAGGACTCGACCTGTGACCCGAAGGCATTGCGGCGCACGGCCACGTCGATGGCCCCGAAGCACCGTTGGCCGGGGCGGCCGTCGAGGATCTCGGCCGCCAGCAGGATCATTCCCGCACAGGTGCCGAAGGCGGGCAGGCCGTCCGACAGGCGCGCCGCCAGTGCCTCGTCGAGGCCCGAGGTGGCCAGCAACCGCGACAGGGTGGTCGACTCGCCGCCGGGGAGGATCACCCCGTCGACGCCGGCCAGGTCTTCGGGCCGTCGCAGCTCCACCGGGTGGGCACCGAGGGAGCCGACCGCGTCAGCGTGTAGTGCAGATGCTCCCTGAAGGGCGAGGACGCCGACCTTCACCTGGAGGCACCGTGTCGGCCACCGCTACCAGCCCCGATCGGAGAGCCGCACGTCGACGTCGCCGGACTCCTGGCCGCGCATGGCTTCGCCCAGACCCCGGCTGACCTTGGCGACGATGTGGGGATCGGTGAAGTGGGCCGTCGCCTCCACCACGGCCTTGGCCCGGACCTCGGGGTCGCTGCTCTTGAAGATCCCCGAGCCCACGAAGACGGCCTCGGCGCCCAACTGCATCACGAGGGCGGCATCGGCCGGAGTGGCCAGCCCGCCCGCACAGAACAACGGCACCGGCAGACGCCCGGTCTCGGCCACCTCCTGCACGAGTGAGACGGGGGCCTGGAGCTGCTTGGCCCACCCGTACACCTCGGCCGAGTCGGCGGTGGTCAGGCGGCGGATGTCGCCCAGGATCGAACGCAGGTGGCGCACGGCCTCCTTGACGTCGCCGGTGCCGGCCTCCCCTTTCGAGCGGACCATGGCCGCGCCCTCGGAGATCCGCCGGAGGGCTTCACCCAGGTTGGTCGCCCCGCAGACGAACGGCACGGTGAACCGCCATTTGTCGATGTGGTGGGCTTCGTCGGCCGGTGTGAGCACCTCGCTCTCGTCGACGTAGTCGACGCCGAGCGCCTCGAGCACCTGGGCCTCGGCGAAGTGCCCGATGCGGGCCTTGGCCATCACCGGGATGGTGACGACGGCTTTGATGCCGTCGATCATCGCCGGGTCGCTCATCCGGGCCACGCCGCCGTCGCGGCGGATGTCGGCGGGGACGCGCTCGAGGGCCATGACGGCCACCGCACCGGCGCGTTCGGCCAGTGCCGCCTGCTCGGGGGACACCACGTCCATGATCACGCCGCCCTTGAGCATCTCCGCCAGGCCCCGCTTCACCCGTTGGGTGCCGGTGGTGTGCTCTGCGTTCACGGCATCGAGCCTACCGCCGCCGGGAGTCGAACCTGTGGGGTTCGCTCAGCTGATCGTCGCCTGGGGCCCGGGCTCGGGCAACTCGACCCAGGTCCGGCCGGGGGGCAGGGCCACGGGTGCACCGGCCGCATCGGTGTAGGTGGTCATGGCCGACGGCGCCGGCTTCGACCAGCGGCCCCGCACCAGCATCCCGTCGGACAGGATGAGCGCCTCGCCCGTGCCGACCATCCGGGCCACGTCGACCTGGGCACCGGCCGAGTCGAACGCCCCTTCGACGGGGTCGTAGGCGACGTACTGGACGATCACGTTCGTGGGAGCCACCTGGGTGCCGTCCTGCAGGACGTCGGGCCGGCTGCCGTTGGCGCGCTTCCATGTCTTTGAGGCGGGGTCGAAGGTGAACGAGACCGGCTGGGTTCCCACGACGAGGGCGACGCGGGTGGCCGGGGTGGCCCCGGGGGGGGCGAAGGCCTGGCCGGCGGGAAGGAACGGCGAGAAGGCGGGCGGGGGTTTGGCGCCGGCCGGGGCCCTGGCCCAGAGGGCGGCGGTGGACGTGTAGGTCATGTGGTCGCCCCGGTGGGGCCCGCGGGATTCGTAGGCGGCGCCGTCCTCGTCGGCGCTGACCACGGTCAGCCCGGGGGTCGCCCGGATGAGGGCGTCGAAGCGGTCGGAGCCTCCCGAGTAGCTGAAGACCCCGCCGAAGGGGGAGGCCAGGTCGGGGTCGGTGGGACGGACCGACCGCACCGGGCCGATCGACTCGGCGTCGGTGGACTGGTACACGGCCAGGAGCCGGGTGAGGCCGCCCTCGACGACCTCCTCGTAGACGACGTCGGCCTTGTCGACGCCGGCCTGGGGTCGGGCGGCGACCACGTTGTCGATCTTGACGCTCAGGGCGGGTCGCAGGGCGGTGCCACCGGCGGCCGGCAGGCCGGTGAGGGGGTACGTGGGGGGAACGGTCGTGGTCGTGGCCGCAGGGGCGTCGGGTGCCCCGGCCTCGGACTCGGACCCGGAGCAGGCCGCCGCGGTGGTCGACAGCGCGGCCACCAGGGCGAGTGTGGCGGTGCGGCTGACCGAGCGACTCGATCGGCGCCGTTCGGGACGGGTGATTCGCACGTTCACAGCTCCTTCAGGGCCTGGATGCGCTCCTCCAGCGGAGGATGGGTGTCGAACAGTCGGTTCAGGCGGGCCATGCGTCCCCCGGCGGCGGTGCGGTCGAGCGGCGACTCGATCCAGAGGTGGGCGGTGGCCCGGGAGCCGGAGTGGACAACGGTGCTGTCGTCGCGGAGCTTCTCGAGGGCGGCCAACAGGCCGGGAGGGTACCGGGTGAGCTGCACCCCGCTGAAGTCGGCCAGGGCCTCCCGGCGGCGGCTGACCGCCGATTGCATGACCCGGGCCACGAGCGGCGCCAGGGCCAGCAGGACGAATCCGAACACGGCGAAGATGGCGCCCGCCCCCCCGCCGCCGCCGCTGTCGTGGTCGCGCTGGCGGGGCCCGCCCCACCACAGGAAGCGCAGGGCGAAGTCGGCCATGAGGGTGACCACACCCACGAAGGTCACCGCAAGGGTGGACACCAGGATGTCGTAGTTCTTCACGTGGCTCAGCTCGTGGGCCAGCACGCCCTCCAGCTCGATGCGGTTCATCTTCTCGAGCAGCCCGGTGGTGACGGCCACCGCCGCGTGCTTCGGGCTTCGGCCGGTGGCGAAGGCGTTCGGCGCGGCATCGTCGATGACGTAGACCCGGGGCTTGGGGAGGCCGGCGGCGATGCAGAGGCCCTCGATCAGGTTGTGCAAGCGGGCGTAGGTCTGCGGGTCGGCGGGCTTGGCGTGGCTCATGGCCAGGGCCACGGCGTCGGACTTCCAGTAGGCGACGAAGGAACCCACGACCACCACCGCCAGGGCGACGAGCAGGAAGACCAGGCCGAGTCCGAGGAGGCGGTCGACGGCCAGGGTCACCAGGGCCACGACCACCACGAAGCCGGACACGAGCAGGAACGACCGCCGCTTGTTGGATGAGATCTGTTCGTACACCGGCGAGGTCTTGTCAGCCGACGCCTGGGACGGGATCGCCCGGAGGGCCACTCGGGCCCATCAGAACTGGACGGAGACGGGACCCCGGGAGGTGTCGTCGGCCTCGAAGTACTCGCGCTCTTTGAACCCGAAGGCATTGGCCAACAGGTTCGACGGGAAGCTCTGGATCTTGGTGTTCAGCCTCAACACCGAGTCGTTGTAGAACTGCCGGGCGTAGGCGATGCGCCCCTCGGTGCCGGAGAGCTCCTCCTGGAGCTCGAGGAAGTTCTGGTTGGCCTTGAGGTCGGGGTAGGCCTCGGCGACGGCGAACAGCGACTTCAGGGCGTCGGAGATCATGTTCTCGGCCTGCGCCTGGCCGGCCACTCCGTCGGCGCTGATGGCGTTGGCCCGGGCCTGGGTGACGGCTTCGAAGGTGCCCTTCTCGTGGGTGGCGTAGCCCTTCACCGTGTTCACCAGGTTGGGGATGAGGTCGTAGCGGCGCTTGAGCTGCACGTCGATCTGCGCCCAGGCGTTGTCGATGCGGTTGCGCAGGCTGACCAGGCTGTTGTACGTGATGATCACGTACAACAGCAGCAGGGCGACGATCACCCCCACGATGATGCCTACGACCATGCGATGCCCCTCCCAGGGACGACCCCCGGCCCCTCCGGGACCGGGCACCCATCATACGGCGTGCCGACAATCCCTCGGGGGAGGGTCGCGTTAGGGTCCGCTGTCATGCGCAGCGGGCGGGCACTGGTGGTGATCTGCGCCGCAGCCCTCCTGTCGGCCGCCTGCGGCTCGGACACCACGTCCACGTCGACGGCCGCCTCGACCACCGCGAAGCCGCCGGCGGCGACGGCGACCACGATCGGCAGCGGCGTCACAACCTCCGCATCCGCGCCGACCGGGTTCGCCACTGCGCCGGTTGCCGTGACC
>CAYTTL010000196.1:0-3420 GCA_964440725.1 uncultured Acidimicrobiales bacterium
CTGCGCCGCCACGGCGCGGCCCACCGCCCCCGCCCGAGCCGGCACCAGCACCGGTGCCCCCGCGGGCACCGTCGCCGGCCGCTGCGGCTCCCGTGGCCGCGACCCCGGCCCGCACGCCCACGACGGCGCCGTCCCCTGTCCCCCGGCCCAGGCCCTCCGCGGTTACGCGGCCAGCGGCGGCGACAGGTCCGTCCCCCACCGCCGGTCCTCCGGAGCCCGAGCAGTGGTGGTCGCCACTGGCCCGTCTCGGGGTGGTCCACGACAACACCCGACCCCATGGCCGCATCGGTCTGGCGTGGGCGATCGTCACGGTCGTGGCCACCGTCGCCGGCCCACTGTGGATCGCCGGGTGGCTCGGGTTGAGCGGTTTCGTCGGCGCGTGCCAGGCCGCCGGAACCCGCCGGGCGATGGAGAACCACCCGCCGCCCTGGCTGGCCGGCCTGGTCTCGTTGGCTCCGCCCGTGGCCGCGGTCTTCGGCGCCCGGTACGTCGTGGGCGTGGTCGCCGCCCTCGGCGCCGTAACCATTCTCGTGCGGACGTTCGTGACCCACCGTGCGGGCGCCCACGACCTGGCCCTGGCCCTGATGATCGGTCTGGCCACCGGCTCGGCCGTGGCGGCGATGGCCCTCACCCGCGACGTCAGCACTCCCGCCGCCCTCTTCCTCCTCGCCTGCGCCTGTACCTACGACGCCGGGGCCTACCTGGTCGGCACGGGTGCGTCGGCGGCCTGGGAGGGACCGCTCGCCGGCGTGGTCGCCCTCATCCCTGTGACCATCCTGGCGGCGGTCGTTCTCGTCCCGCCCTTCCCGTCGGGCACGCCGTTGGCCCTGGGCCTGCTCGCCGCCGTCCTGGCGCCGCTCGGTCCCCTACTGGGCACGGTGCTGCTCGGACGCCAGGATGCCGACGCCCCGGGCCTGCGTCGCCTCGACTCGCTCATGCTGCTGGCCCCGGCCTGGGCCTGGCTGATCCCGACCATCCTGAACTGACCGACCGACGCCGCCGGCCGTCAGGCTTCTCAGGCCTTCTTGGTCTCCCAGAAGATCTCGTCGATCCGCCCGATGAGGTCGAGCAGTTGCTGGCCGCTGGCCGGGTCCTCGGACTTCTTGGCGGCGCCTGCGGCCTTGGTCGCGTCCCAGAACAGCTGGTGGAGCTGCGGGTACTTCTCGACGTGCTCGGGCTTGAAGTAGTCGGTCCAGAGCACCCACAGGTGGTGCTTCACCAGGTCGGCACGCTCTTCTTTGATCTGAACGGCCCGCTGGCGGAACACGTCGTCGTCGGAGCCCTGGTACTTCTCCTGGCAGCCCTTCACGGACTGCGCTTCGATGCGGGCCTGGGCCGGGTCGTACACGCCACATGGGAGGTCGCAGTGGGCGTGGACGCGGACCGGTGGGCGGACCCGGTCGACGAGCGAGGTGATGCCGGTGAGAATGGGCATGCCGAATGCTCCTCTGCCTCGATTGTTGATGCCTCCGCACACTACCCAGTCCTCCGCGGCGTGACGGCCACGCGGCGATGGTCGGTGGCCGGGCTCGTCGCCGCCGCAGGCTGGGCCGGTTCCCGTATCGGGCGCGTCGAGGTGGTGGGCGACAGCATGCGCCCCACCCTCGAGCCCGGTGATCGCCTGGTGATCGCCCGGACCCGGCGGATCCGTCGGGGCGACCTGGTGGCGGTGGACGATCCCCGCCAGGCACGGCGCATCGTGGTCAAACGCGTCGCCGACGTGTCGCCCGCCGGCCTCACCGTGCTCGGCGACAACCCGGCAGCCAGCACCGACAGTCGGGTCTTCGGGCCGGTGGCGCCCGCCTCGGTGCGGGGCCGGGTGGTCTACCGCTATCACCCGGCGTCCCGCCGTGGACGACCGGCGGACGACCCCGTCGACGACCCGTTGTAACGTGCGTCCGTGGGTTGGAGGGACGATCTCAGTCGGATTCTGGCGCCCGACTACCTCGGCGACCCCGGCGACCTGGGAAACCGCCCGATCGACGAGTTGCGCACCATGGCGACCGAGTGCCAGGGCGTGGGCGACGACGCCTCGTACCTCCGGCGGCAGGTGCAGGGCCGCCTCGACATCGTCCGCTGGGAGGTCGAGCGGCGGGAGTCCGGAGCGGGCCGGTCCACCACCGACGACCTGGTGAAGAGCCTGTCCGGCGTGCTGTCGCCGAACGTCCACGCGCCGGGTCACCAGCAGATGGTCGACGGCGTCGAGCCCCCCCACCTCGACGAGCTCACCGAGGAGCTCGGCGCCTCCGTGCCTCCCATCTGGAAGTTGCCCGATCTCGACGACGACGAGCTGCGTGCGCTGGCCGAGCAGCTCGGCGCCAGGGAGAGCGAGTACTCGGCGCTCCGGCAGCAGGTGTTCGCCCGGGCCGACGCCCTTCGGGCCGCCATCACCGACCAACTCGGCGGCTGAGTTGCTGCCGGCGGGCACCCGACCGTTGCGTGCCTAGGGAACCGGTCGCTTCTAGGTAGAGGCGCGCTTCTGGGTAGGGTTGCACCCCGTGCGCCGGCTGGCCGTTCTTTCGTTTCACACGTCTCCGCTGGCCCAGCCCGGTGTCGGTGACGGCGGAGGCATGAACGTCTACGTCCACTCCCTGTCCTCGGCGCTGGCCAGGGCGGGAATCGACTGCGACGTCTACACCCGGGCCTGGCGTCCCGGATTGGCCCCGGTCGTCGCGGTGGAACCCGGCTTCCGTGTGCACCACGTGAGCGCCGGCCCGCTGGCCCGGATCCCCAAGGAGTCCATGCCGGACCTGGTGCCCGCCTTCACGGCCAGCGTGCTGGCGGCCATGCGGGCCCGAGGCGAACCCGACCTGATCCACGCCAACTACTGGCTTTCCGGCGTCGCCGGCCACGACATCAAGCACGAGCTGGGCCTGCCTCTGGTGAGTACCTTTCACACGCTCGCCCGGGTGAAGGGCGAGGTCACCGCCGAGGCCTATGAGATACGGGGCCGGGCCGAGGCCGAGGTGGTCGGCTGTTCCGACGCCATCCTCGCGTCCTGCGACGACGAGCAGTCCCAACTCGAGCGCCTCTACGACGCCTCCCCGAGCCGGGTCGAGGTCGTCCCCCCCGGCGTCGACCACGAGCTCTTCGCGCCCGGCGACCGCGCCCAGGCACGCGCCGCCCTCGGTCTGGGCGACGGCCCGCTGCTGTTGTTCGTGGGCCGGATCCAGCCCCTCAAAGGTGTCGATGTCGCCATCGAGGCCGCAGCCCGCCTGGGCTCGAGCGGCCCTCTGAGCGGGATGTCGAGCCTGAGCGGCCCTCTGAGCGGGATGTCGAGCCCGAGCGGCCCTCTGAGCGGGATGTCGGGCCCGAGCGGCCCTCTGAGCGGGATGTCGGGCCCGGGGGTCACCCTGGTGGTCGTGGGGGGGGCCCTCGGGCCCCGATGGTGAGTCCGAGCGCCGCCGGCTCGACCATCTG
>CAYTTL010000196.1:3520-5627 GCA_964440725.1 uncultured Acidimicrobiales bacterium
GGGGGGGCCCTCGGGCCCCGATGGTGAGTCCGAGCGCCGCCGGCTCGACCATCTGGTGGCCGGCCTCGACGGCGGGCCCCGCATCCTCTTCGTCCCGCCGCAGCCCCACGCCACGCTCACCACCTGGTACCGGGCCGCCGACGTGTGCCTGGTTCCGAGCCGCTCCGAGTCGTTCGGCCTCGTCGCCCTGGAGGCGGCCGCGTGCGGCACGCCGGTCGTGGCCGCGGCCGTGGGTGGTCTGCCGAGCCTGGTCGACCACGGGACCACGGGGTTCCTGGTCGACGGCGGCGACGTCGCCGGGTTCGCATCCTGCGTCGGCCGCCTCCTGGCCGATCCGGGGCTGGCGGCCCGGATGGGCCAGGCCGCGGCCACGGGTGCCCGCCGGTACAGCTGGTCGATCACCGCCGCCCGTCTCCGGCGGTTGTACGCCGACCTCACCGCACGCGACCTCGTCGAGTGCCGGTAGGCTCCTTCCCCCCACCCGCACGCCCCAGCTCGGCCTCGGCCCTTGGTCATTCCGGGCTCTCGATTGCCGCGTCCTGATATCTTTCACTACATCTCCTTGCACCTGAGGATGGCGGTGAGCTAGGGTGCGGGCGGCCCGAGAGGCGGAACGGTGCGGTCGTTCGGGGAAGTGCGACCGAGTCGGGAGGTTTCTCGGGCCACCATCCGTTCTTGACCGGTATCGCTCGGTCGGCGCCCGTCACGGTGGTTGCACCGGGGAGTCGAGGTAGCTACCGTGCGGGCACTCTCTTGCGGCGCCGCGGTGGCCGCCGGTTCGCAGCTCGCAGGATGATCCTCGTCCGGAATGTGCGGTACCCGCCCCGAGGGACGCATCCGCCGGACCGCAGTCTGGAGCGCACGTCTTCTTTTCCCGCATGTTCACCGACAGGGCCCCCATCCCCGTGCTCGTCGCCAGCCTCGTTCTGGTCATGGGCACAGCCGCGCCCGGCGTCGCCCAGTCGGTCGACCAGCGTAAGGCGTCGGCCGAGTCCAAGCGGGCGGCGGCGGCCGCCAAGCTCGACGCCGCCCGGGCCGACGACGCGCAGCTCGAGGCGGCCGTGAAAGCCCTCGACACCAGCGTCACCGCCCAGTCGTCGGCCGCCGAGGCCGCCCACCAGGCGGCACTGGCGGCGCAGACGGCCGTCGGGTCGGCCGAGGCCCGTCTGGCGGCCACCGAGTTGAGGATGGCCGATCTGCGGTCGGCGGCGTCGGCCATCGCCGTGCGGGCCTACGTCCACCCGGGTGGTGACGGCATGTTGCAGCTCCTGGGCTCCAGCGACCTGGGTGAGACCAGCCGCCGGGAGACGCTGCTCAATCACGTCGCCAGCACCGACCGCGACGTTCTCGGGCGACTGCGGGCGACCCGTGAGGACCAGCAGGGCGAGCAGACCGATCTGGCCCGGTTGCGTGACCAGGCCGACGAGCGCCGCAAGGTGGCTGCCACCCGTCTGAGCGAGCTCCGGGCCGCCCGGGAGAGCCAGGACCGGCTGCGGGTGGCCCTCGACGGACGTATCCAGGAGTATCAGGCCGAGGTCGACGGGCTGGCCCGTGACCAGGCTAACATCGAGAACCTGCTCCGCTCACGCGACCCGGCGACGGCGCCCGCCGCCGCCGGCGGCGCCGTCGCCAACGCCCCGGGAGCCTCCCGACGCGGGCTGATCTGGCCGGCCGGTGGCCCCGTCACCTCGCCGTTCGGGCAGCGGTGGGGGCGCATGCACACCGGCATCGACGTCGCCGCCGGCTCGGGAAGCCCTATCCGGGCGGCCAAGGGGGGAACGGTGATCTCCTCGGGCGGCTCGGGCGGCTACGGGCTCCTCACCGTCATCGACCACGGCGGGGGACTCAGCACCCTGTACGCCCACCAGAGCCAGTCCACCGTCACCGGCGGTGCGAGCGTCGCCCAGGGCCAGGTCATCGGCTATGTCGGGTGCTCGGGCACCTGCACCGGGCCCCACCTCCACTTCGAGACACGCGTCGGTGGCACACCGGAGGACCCCGCGGCCTACCTGCCCTGACGGGTGCAGGCACGCCTCGCCTACATTCGTTGCATGACGCTGAGGCTGGTCGTCGTCGGGGGCGGGAAGATGGGCGCGGCGCTGGTCGG
>CAYTTL010000197.1:0-3780 GCA_964440725.1 uncultured Acidimicrobiales bacterium
CGCATCGGCGGCGACAAGCTCGACCAGGCCATCATCGCCTTCATCAAGAAGGAGTACTCGCTGGCCCTCGGTGAGAGCACCGCCGAGGAGATCAAGATCGCCCTCGGCTCCGCATACCAGCTCGAAGAGGAGATCCGGGCGGAGATCCGTGGTCGCGACCTGGTCACCGGCCTCCCCAAGACGATCGTCACCAGCACCGAGGAGGTGCGCGAGGCCCTCGCCGAGCCGGTGAGCTCGATCGTCGACGCCGTCAAGACCACGCTCGACAAGACCCCTCCCGAACTGGCCGCCGACATCATGGAACAGGGGATCGTGCTCACCGGCGGCGGCGCCCTGCTGCACGGGCTCGACGTCCGTCTGCAGCACGAGACCGGCATGCCGATCGTCATCGCCAAGAATCCCCTGCACTCGGTGGCCATCGGGTCGGGCCAGTGCCTCGAGGAGTTCAATGTCCTGCGGCAGGTGCTCGCCAACTCTGGCGAGCGATGATCGTGTCGCCTGGCAGGCGGAGCCCCTTCGGCGGGTTTTGACGCGCTCCGGCCGTCCGAGGGCGTAGCGGTTCATGGCCGTCTACCGCCGCTCGCGGCGGCACCGCTTTCTGCTGGTGCTGCTCGCCCTCACGTCGATCACCGTGATCACCCTCGACTTCCGCGGCGAGAGCGGCGGCCTCCTGGACTCGGTCCGCAACGGCGCACGCGACGCCTTCGCTCCCGTGCAGTCGGCGGCCGACAGCGTCTTCAACCCCGTCGGTGACTTCTTCGGCGGCCTGACCCGCTACGGCGCCCTGGAGGACGAGAACGACCGACTGCGTCGTGACCTGGCCCAGGCCCGGAGCGAGGCCCTCCGTCAGGCCGGCGCCGAGAGGCAGCGCCAGAGCCTCCTGGCGCTCCAGGACCTCACCTTCGCCGCCGACATCCCGGCGGTGTCGGCTCGCGTGGTGTCCACCAGCCCCTCAAACTTCCAGCTCACCGTGGCCATCGACAAGGGCACCGACGACAAGGTCGGCAAGGACATGCCCGTCGTCACCGGCAGCGGGTTGGTCGGCCGGGTGGTCGACGCGTCGCGCTCGCGGGCCACGGTGATGCTCATCACCGATCGGTCCTCGAACGTGGGCATCCGCCTGCAGTCCTCGGGCAGCCTCGCCGCGGCGCGCGGCGCCGGCACCGGCCAGCCGATGCCGGTCGACCTGGTCGACCTGGGCACCCCCGTCGCTCCGGGCGAGGCGGTGGTCACCAGCGGCCTGGACGGGAGCGTCTTCCCCCCCAACGTCCCCGTCGGACGGGTGAGATCGGCGGAGGTCGACCCCGGTGCCCTGGCGCAGAACGTGACCGTGGACCCCGTGGTCGATCTCGAGCGGGTCGAGTTCGTGAAGGTCCTTCTCTGGGGCCCGCAGTCGTGACGTCCGACCCACGTCTACGGGTGCCCCTCCTGGTCCTGACCGCCCTGATCGTCGACCTGTCGGTGCTCAGCCGGGTGCGGGTGGCCGGGGTCATGCCCGACTTCATGCTCCTGCTGGCGGTGGCCGCCGGGATCACCGGCGGCCCCGTCCGGGGAGCGGTCGTCGGGTTCGGATCGGGCATGGCCATCGACCTGTTCCTGCAGACGCCCCTGGGCTTGTCCGCCCTGGTGTTCAGCATCGTCGGCTACGCCGTGGGCACGGCCCAGACGGGCATCCTGCGGTCGGCGTGGTGGATTCCCATCCTCACCGCGTTCGTCGCCTGCGCCGCCGGCGAGTTCGCTTTCGCCCTGACCGCATCGGTGGTGGGCGAGACCAGTCTCGTCACCGCCCGGCTGGGCCTGGTCGTCGTGATCGTCGGCCTCATGAACGCCCTGCTGGCCCCCCTGGCCGTCCGGGTGATGGGATGGGCGCTCGACTGCACCCCCGCGCGGGGTGGGTACGTGGTATGAGCAGAGGGTGACCGCAGACTCCACACGTTTGCGAATGGGGATCCTCGGCGTGATCGTCGTCTCCCTGTTCGCAGCCATGCTCGCCCGTCTGTGGTACCTGCAGGTCCTCGCCGCGCCCACGTTGTCGGTGGAGGCGCAGAACAACAGCCTCCGGGTGGTGGCCACCGAGGCGCCCCGGGGCCGCATCCTCGACCGCAACGGCAAGGTCATGGTCGACAACCGGGTGGTGAACGCCGTCACCCTCAGTCGTGACGACGCCGAGCGTCAGCCGGAGATCCTGGCCCGGCTGGCGCCCGTCCTCGGGGTCTCGGTCGACGATCTGACCAAACGGGTCCGCGACGACCGCTTCAGCCCCTTCAAGCCGGTGCCCCTGGTCGAGGACGTGCCCAAGGCGAAGCTGATCTACCTCAAGGAGCACCACAGCGAGTTCCCGGGCGTCGACGCCGTGCAGCTGACCAAGCGGAACTATCCCAACGGAACCGTCGCCGCCCACCTCCTGGGGTACGTGGGCCAGATCAACGACACCGAGCTGGCCGCCCACAAGGAGGGGTACAAGCCGGGGGACACCATCGGGAAGTCGGGGGTGGAGCAGGCCTACGAGGCCGACCTGCGGGGCCGGCCCGCCGTCGAGCGGCTGGAAGTCGACTCCAAGGGCGACGTGCTGCGTACGCTCGACGCCCAGCCGGCCGTGCAGGGCCACGACCTGCAACTCAGTATCGACCTCGACGTGCAGGCCCTGGCCGAGGAGTCGTTGCAGCAGGGCCTGGAGGCGGCGAGGTTCTCCTACGACCGGCTCACGGGGGAGCGCTTCGTGGCCCCCGCCGGTTCGGTCGTGGTGCTCGACCCCAACAACGGCGGCGTCATCGCCATGGCCTCCAACCCCATCTTCGACCCGAAGGACTTCGTCGACGGCATCAGCCAGGCCAAGTTCGCCCAGCTCCAGGACCCGGCCGGCTACTTCCCGCTGAACAACCGCGCCCTCCAGGGTCTCTACGCGCCGGGGTCGACGTTCAAGCTGGTGTCCGGGCTGGCGGCCCTCGAAAAGGGCCTGATCCAGCCCCGCGACACCGTGGTCGACACGGGTTCGATCACCGTCGGCGGCCAGATCTTCCGGAACGCCCTGAGCAAGCCCAACGGACGCATCGACCTGGCCCGGGCCATGACCGTGTCGAGCGACGTGTTCTTCTACGACATCGGCAAGCGCTTCTGGGAGGCGAGGGACAACTACGGGACCGCCGCCGTCCAGGAGGTCGCCCGCAAGCTCGGGATGGGAACGCCGACGGGGATCGAACTGCCCTTCGAGGGTTTGGGGCGGGTACCCGACCCCGACAGCAGGAAGGCGACCCACGACGCCAACCCGTCGGTCTTCCCGACCCGCGACTGGTTCACCGGCGACAACATGAACCTCTCCGTGGGCCAGGGTGAGCTGGTCGTGAGCCCGGTCCAGCTGGCCAACGCCTATGCCACCTTCGCCAACGGAGGCACCATCTACGCTCCCCGGGTTGCCAGCGCCGTCCTCGACTCGAGTGGCCAGGTGGTCCGCAAGATCGACACCCAGGCCGTTCGGACCGTCGACCTGCCCGCCGCGGTCCGTGCCCCCATCCTCGCCGGGTTCCAGGGGGCGATCGCCGACCCCGACGGCACCGCCTTCCCCGCCTTCGAGGGCTTTCCGCTGGCCGGTTTCCCGGTGGCGGGAAAGACCGGTACCGCCGAGGTGGCGGGCAAGCAGGACACGGCCCTGTTCACGGCCTTCGCGCCCGCCAACGCTCCCCAGTACCAGATCACCGTGGTGATGGAGCAATCGGGGTTCGGCGCCGCCGCCGCCGCTCCGGTGGCGCGCCGGGTCCTCGAGAAGCTCGCCGGTTCGGATCC
>CAYTTL010000197.1:3880-5620 GCA_964440725.1 uncultured Acidimicrobiales bacterium
CGGCGGCAGCGACTAGTGGTCGCTCCCACCCTCCGCGGCCCGCGTCCGGCCAGCCGGGGCACCTCACGCGAGCTGGCCGCGCCCTGGCGTCACCTCGACGTCATCCTGCTCGGTGCCGTCCTGCTCATCAGCGCCCTGAGCCTGCTCATGATCTATTCGGCCACGCGCAACGAGCAGGCGTCCACGCTCGGCGGCAGCTACTACCTCAAGCGCCAGGCGACCTACCTCGGCATCGGGCTGGCGGTGATGGTGGTGGTCGCCCTCATCGACTACCGATCACTTCCCGAGTTCGCCCCCGCACTGTACGCGGTGACGCTGATCGCCCTCCTGCTGGTGGTGTCGCCCCTGGGCGCCACCAGGCGGGGCACCCAGGCCTGGTTCGAGTTCGGCAGCTTCCAGCTCGAGCCTTCGGAGTTCGCCAAGGCATCGATGATCGTATGCCTCAGTGCGTACATCGCCCAACACCGATCGGAGCTGGACGGTCGTCGCATGGCCACCGTGCTGGCCATGGTCGCCGCGCCGCTCGTGCTCATCTACCGCCAGCCCGACTTCGGCACGGCCATGGTCTTCATCGCCATCCTCCTGGCCATGCTGCTGGTCGGCGGGGCGCAGCCCAAGCACCTCGCCGCCCTGCTGCTGGTCGGCGTGCTGGCCGCCGGTGCGATCATCCAGCTCGGCGTGCTCAAGCAGTACCAGGTGGACCGGCTGTCGGCGTTCCTCGACCCGCAGGCCGACACGCAGGGCACCACCTACAACCTGCGTCAGTCCCAGATCGCCATCGCCGCCGGGGGGGTGGGTGGCACGGGCGTGTTCCAGGGTTCGCAGACCAACCTGTCGTTCGTCCCCGAGCAGCACACCGACTTCATCTTCACCGCGGTGGCCGAGGAGCTCGGCTTCGTGGGCGCGGTGGCCCTGATGGGCCTGTTCGCCATCGTGGTCTGGCGGACCTGGCGAACCGCAGTGGTGTCGCGGGACCGGTTCGGGACCCTCATCTGCGTCGGGATCCTGGCCATGCTGGCGTTCCAGGTCTTCGAGAACGTCGGTATGACCATGGGCATCACCCCTATCGCCGGAATTCCGCTACCTCTCATGTCCTTCGGTGGTTCTTCCACCGTGGCCACGTTCATCGGTATCGGGCTGGTGCTCAACGTGCACATGCGCCGGTTCGCCTGACGGCCCCGCGCCGACCGCCCCGGAATCGGCTTCCGGGGCGGCGGGGCTATAGTTGAAGCGGCGTATGGGATCCCTCTGGCTGCGAATCCGGTCGTTGTTGGCCCTGGTGGTACGACTCCGGCCCAGGCCCGGAGGCCGATCCGAACAGGGCGGTCCGACGCTGCCGGCAGGCCTGGTGATCGACGGCTGCCCCCCCGGGGCGACGTCCCGGTCGTTCCTCCAGAGCGCAGCTGCGGCGCTCCCTGACCATTTCGACACGCAGTCACCGATCGAGCGCGACGGCGCGCGATGGGGCTCGAGCCCCATCGCCAGCGACGGACGCCCGGCACGCCACCGAGCGTGCGCCCGACGAAGGGAACACCTCCATGACCGAACCCATCGCCACGCCACCGGCGGCCCCCCCACCCCGCCGGGGCCCCTCCCGCGGCGGCGCGACACCGGGCACGAGCACACCTCCTAGGCCCACCGACCCGGCACCGGTCCCGCAGGTACCCGGAGCCCCTGAATCACCCCAGGGCCCGAGCGGCCCTCAGAGCGGGGGACAGGGCCCGAGCGGCCCTCAGAGCG
>CAYTTL010000198.1:0-1796 GCA_964440725.1 uncultured Acidimicrobiales bacterium
CGGGCCGATCCACCGCATGTGTGACGCAGGGCCGTCCTGCGGACATGAGCGGTGGAGACCCGATGACGATCACACTCCCCCGACCGCTCCCGACGCCTTCGATCAACCCTTGCGGGCCACCCGCGGTGCCGCCCTCCCGGGCCGTCGCCAGGCTGGGTGTCACAATGATCGGCGTCATGGGTCCCAACCCGCCGACGCCGTCGACCGCCGAGCTCCAGGCGCTCGTCGAGCGCGCCCGCAACGACGACCCGGATGCGTGGGAAGCGCTCTACCGCTTTTCCTACGCCGGGCTGTTCGCCTACGCCCGACGCCGCCTCTGGGGGCTGACCGAGGCCGACGATGCCGTGAGCGAGACCTTCGCCCGGGCCTTCCCCCGCATACGGGACTTCGAGTGGACCGGCGGGGGGTTCAACGCCTGGTTGTTCGGGATCCTGCGCAACGTCGTCCTGGAGGCCCGGCGCAAGGACGGACGGGCGGCGCTGTCGACCGCGGACGGCGATCGGGTCGACGACAACTGCGTCGACGGCCTGCTCCGCGACGAGGAGGTGGCGGCGGTGCGGGCCGCCTTCGCCACCCTCGAACCCGACGACAGGGAGATCCTGGAGCTCCGCGTGGTCGGTGGCCTGGGTGCCGACGACGTCGGTGCCGTCCTGGGCAAACGGGCGGGAGCCGTCCGCATGGCCCAGTCACGGGCCCTCGGCCGGCTGCGCACCGCGTTGGACCAGGTGGTCGCCGGTGGCTGACGACGAGCGGCTCCTGGAGCTGCTGGCCGAGGCCCTGCGCCCGACCCTGGTGGAGCCCCCGGCCGAGCGGGTGGCGGCGGTGCGCCGCCTGGCCGAGGCCCAGAGCCCGCCGGTCCTGACGCCGCCGGTCCCGACCTTGCCGGTCCCGACGCCGCCGGCCCCGAGCCCGCCCGTCCTGACGCCGCCGGCCTGGCACCGCCGGAGGAGCTGGCTGGTCGCCGGTGCGGGAGTTGCCGCCGCGGTCATGATCGTCGCCGTCCTCGCCCTCTCCGCACTCGTCGGCTCCGACGACGGGCGCACGCCGGCCACGGCGAAGGGGACCCGGGCCGACCCGGTGAGCCGCCTCCGAGTCGCCCTCCTCACCCAGGACCCGGTGGCGGTGGCGCAGGCCGACGCCGAGCTGCTGCGCGAGGCGGGGACGCTCAGCAACTACCGCCAGGACAGTGCCGTGGCCGCCCATGTCGCCGCCGTCCAGTTCCTGCGCGACCACCCGTCGGCCGACGTCCTGCCCGACGTCTCGCCCCCCGACGACGAGGCATCCGCCGGGGAACCGCCGCCGGATGCGACGGGCGACCTGTCTGCGGGCTCCGCCCCCGGCCAGGACCCGCCGCCGGGCGAGGCCGGTCCGGTCGAGGCCCAGCCGCCGACGGCACCCGCCGATTCCCGTTCGGTGGCGATCGGCAACGTCGTCCCCCGGCTCGACGGGACCTTCCAGGTCGAGTTCACCGTGGCCGGCTTCACCCCCGACGCCAGCGGGCAACCCGGGACCTACGCGGTGCGCTTCTCCTTCGACCAGGACCAGTCGCCCTCTGTCTGGGGCGGGCCGTCGCCCTGGTCGTTTCCCCTGAGCGCAGGGCTCCTGTACCGCGAGGTGTGCGCCCACGTGGTCGATGCCGCCGGGGCGATCGATCCCTCCACCGGCGGGTGCCGCACCATCGTCTGAGGGCTTACGTGGTGGCGGGCTCGGGGTCCGCGGGGGGCGAGTAGGCTGGCGTCGGGAGGCGGGTGGGGAGTACCAGGAAGGCGAACACCGCTCCGACGGCCACGACCCCC
>CAYTTL010000198.1:1806-5613 GCA_964440725.1 uncultured Acidimicrobiales bacterium
GCTGAAGCCGTCCATGAACGACAGGCGGGCGGCGTCGACGATGGCCTCCCGCGCCTGGGGGGGCGCCTGGCCGGCCACGCCGAGCGCCGCCGCCGTCGACTCCCTGGCTACGGCCAGCGCCGGCGCGGGTAAGCCCACGCGGGACAAGCGCTCGAGCAGCTGGGGCCCGTAGATCGACGAGAACACCGCGCCCACCACGGCCACGCCGAAGGCGCCGCCGAGCTCGCGGGTCACGTCGTTGACCGCCGACCCCACGCCGGCCTTGGCCGGGGGAAGGACGGCGAGGATGGCGTTGGTCGAGGGGGCGGCCACCAGCCCCAGTCCGGCGGCGATCAGCACCATGGAGACCAGCACCGGCCCGTAGTAGCTGGAGTCGACGGTGAGGATGGAGGCCACGTAGAACCCCGCGGCCATCAGCATCAGCCCGGCGGGCACGATCACCTTGGTGCCGAGGCGTGCGGCCAGAGCGGGCGCGGCCGGCGCCACCGCCCCCGTGGCCAGGGCGAAGGGCAGGGTGTGGAGGCCGGCGGAGAGGGTGTCGTAGCCGCGGACGAGCTGGAAGTACTGGGTGATGAGGAAGATGAAGCCGAAGAGGGCGAAGAACGAGACGGTGATGGAGAAGCTGGCGGCGCTGAAGTGGATGTTGCGGAACAGGTCTACGTCGAGCATCGGTTGGGCGGTCCGGCGCTCCCAGAGGGCGAAGAGCACGAGCACCACCAGGACGGCGGCGTAGCCGCCCAGGGTCAGGGGGTCGGTCCACCCCCGGGCGGGAGCCTCGATGGTGACGTACACCACCGACACGATCCCGACGATCGACAGCACGAAGCCGATGAGGTCGAGCTTGGGGGCCTCGGGGTCACGGGTGGTGGGCACCAGCCACGCCCCGAGCCCGAGGGCGATGGCGGCGACGGGAAGGTTGACGAAGAAGATCGAGCCCCACCAGAACCGCTGGAGCAGGGCCCCGCCGGTGAGCGGACCGAGGGCGACGGCCAGGCCCACGACGCCGGTCCAGACGCCGATGGCGGTGGCCCGCTCCCTGTCGTCGCTGAAGGTGTTGGTGAGGATGGCCAGCGTTGCGGGGAAGATGAAGGCGGCGGCCAGGCCCATGAGCGCACGTGCGGCGATGAGCATGTCGGTGGAACCGGACAGGCCGGCGAACAACGAGAAGCCGGCGAACGCCGACAGTCCCAGCTGCAGGGCCCCTTTCCGCCCGTAGCGGTCGCCCAGGCTGCCGCCGACCAGGAGCAGTCCGGCGAAGACCAGCGAGTAGGCGTCGACGATCCACTGGAGCTGGCTGGTCGACGCCCGCAGCTGCTCGCTCATGCTGGGGAGGGCCACGTTGACGATGGTGTTGTCGACGACAGCCAGGAACACGCTCAACGACAGCACGCCGAGAATCGCCCACCGGCGGCGGTGCACGGCGTCGGGGTGGGTTCGGTTCGGAGCTGCTCGGCGCGCCACGGGATCTCCAGGTCGGTCGGGTGCGGACGTCACACCGTAGGCGCACCGATCGTTGCTCGGTCAGCCGGCGGCCGGTTGGCGGACGTCGAGGCCCGCCGCTCCGAGGTCGCGCGTGAGGCGCACCCGGTCCTCGGCCGAAAGCTGGGCACCGGGCGGGAAGTCGGTCGGCACGCCGAGCTTCACGCAGGCCAGCACGAGCGCCTCGTCGTAGGCGGCCAGGTCGTCGGTCCACTGACGGTTCTCTTCCGGGCTGGTGGCCTCGCTGCGGCGACGCTCCTGCAGGCGGTGGTACAGGCGGCGCAGTTGGGCGGCCGTCGAGTCGACATGGGCGACCGAGGGCCCGGGATGAGCCTGGGTGGGCTCGCCGCCGGGCGGCGCGCCATGTTCGGGCGCCGGCGCCGGGGACGGCTCCATCGGTGGCGCCGCCGCCACGTCGACCGCCTCGGCCACGGCGACCGGCTCGACGGCGGCGGGCTCGTAGGGAGAGGGCTCGTAGGGTGCAGGCTCGTAGGAGACAGGCGGGTAGACGGGCCTGGAGCTCACCTCTTCGGCCATCGCGGCCAGGCTCGCCTCCAGTTCGCCGACTCGTCGCTGACGGTCATCTCGTTCCTCGGTCGCCGTCGCGGCGCGAGCCTCGAGCTGGGCCACGCGCTCGAGCAGGCGCTCGTTCTCGGCCTCGGTCGCCAGGGTGCGCTCCGACGGCTTGGCCAGGTGGGCCTCCAGCTCGCGGATCCGCCGCTGCTGGCCGTCGAACTCCTTGCGCGCCGCGCCGAGCCGGCGCTCGAGCTTCGTCAGTCGCTCCCGAAGGCGGCCAGCCTCCAGCTCGGCGGCCACGGTGGCCTCCGACGGCTTGGAGAGGCGGCTCTCCAGCTCCCGGATGCGACGGCGCTGGCCCTCGACCTCGGTCCTCGCCTCGGCGATCCTCGCTTCGAGTCTCGCCACGTGCTCCCGAATGCGCTCCTCGTCCTTCGCCGTCCTCGTCGTCGGCGCCGGGCCGCCGGCCCAGCCGGCTTCCAGCTCCCGGACGCGACGGCGCTGGCGGTCGACCTCCGATCGGGCCGCCCCCACACCGGCTTCGGCGCGGGCCAGGGCATCGGTGAGACGCCGGACCTCGGCATCGTTCGACGTCGCCCGGTGGGTCGCCTCCAGCGCCCGCCGCTCCGCCTCTCCGAGGTTGAGGATCAGGGCCTGCAGGTCGGCCAGGGGCAGGTACACCGTCCCGGCGCCGGCCTCAGGAGCATCCTCGACGCCCGGAGGCAGGTGGGGCCCGGAGTCGGCGCGGCGGCTGCAGCGGTCGATCACGTCCTGGAGGCGCACCTCCACCCGCTCGAGCCCGCCGCTGGTCGTCGTGCGCCGGTGGTTCACCAACCCCTCGCGGCGCCACTTGCGGACGGCGCTGAGCGAGCACCCGGCGATGATGGCGGCGTCGCTCTGGAGGACCCACCCGCCGTTGGCGTCGTCGTCGCTGCTCTCTCCGGCGTCACCGTCGGCGACGTCGTCGGCGCTGCCACCGCCTTCACCCGGGCCGTCAGCGACCGGGATCGGCTCGGGGCCGGGGTCCTGATCGGAGGTGGGAACGTCGGGGCGCACGCGGGCTCAGGCTAGATGGCAAGAGCGGCCTCATGTCCGGGACACGGGCGTGGCCGCGCCGTCGCCCGTGAAGGCGTCGGTCAGCGCCGAACGCACGGCGAGGGTGATGGCGCCCGCCGACAACTCGCGCAGGGTGACGTGTCGGGCGCCCATGGTCTCGGCGAGCTCGGCGGCCAGCCCCAGCCGGGTGCTGCCCTCCTCGACGTCGATGACGACGGCGGCGACACCCCTTCGGCGGACCGACGCCGCCGCCCGGCGGGCAGCCTCGAGGGCGTCGACCGACGGGGGGCCGGCGGTGGCACGGCCGTCGGACACCAGGACGAGGAGCGGGCGGTGGGCCTCGTCCCGCCGGCCGGCGGCCACGGCCAGGTCGACGGCGGCGGTGATGCCGGCCGCGAGGGGGGTCCGGCCGCCCGTCGGGAGGTCGGCCAGGCGGGCCCGGGCCACCTCCATGCTGCCGGTCGGCCGCAGGGCCACCTCGGCGCCCTCACCCCGGAAGGTCACCATGGCGACCCGGTCGCGCCGCTGGTAGGCGTCGAGGAGCAGGCTCAGCACCGCGCCCTTGGCGGCCTCCATCCGCTGTGGCGCCCCCATCGAGCCGGACGCGTCCACGGCCAGGACGATTAGGTTCCCCGCCCGCTGCTCGCGAACCGCTTCCCGGAGGTCGCCGGCCTCGATAGCCACTCCCCCGGCCCCGCTCACGCCGGCCGCGGCCTCCCGGGCCGCGGTGTCTGTCGCCGCGGCCTCCCGGGCCGC
>CAYTTL010000199.1:0-5578 GCA_964440725.1 uncultured Acidimicrobiales bacterium
GCCACCTCGGGCACGGGCCGCTCGAGGGCGGGCAGGATGATGCCGGGCGTGGCATGGGCCCGGCGCGACGGACGCCGGTAGGTGTAGTCCACCCGTCCGCTCACCGTGCTGACGCCCTTGCGGATCTCGGCGGCCAGCACCCGCCGCCAGTCGACTTTGGGGTCGAGTTGGTTCTCGGCCCAGCGCTTCCATCCCGCCGACAGGCGGCCCCGGCCCTCGCGCATGTAGCGCAGCACGTCGTTGGCCACCTGACTGCGCAGCAGGTGCCGCTCGCCGGGCGGCATCCCGCTGCCCTGGTCGCCACCCATCTCCCAGTCGCGGACCTGGCTGTCGGATCCGCTGCCGCAGTCGGGCTCGTTGTCGGTCTCCAGATGCTTGGTGTGGAAGTACTCCTCGGCCAGTCGCCCCGGGGCCCACCCCAGCTCCTGGGGCACGACCCGGCTGTCGGGCAGGCGCAGGCCGGTGCCGATGAGGTCGTCGTTGATCTCGGCGTCGGCCGCCAGGGCCCAACCCTTGGAGCTGTGGCGCTCGACGCCCAGGTTTCGGGCCCGCCCGGCGTGGTCGCGCACCAGGTGGCCGGCGTGGTGGACCAGCAGGCTGCCCAGGACGTCGACGCTCCACTCGGCAACCAGATCCGGGTCGACGTAGAGGCGCCACGACTCGTCGACGGTCACCTTGCCCAGACCCGGCGCGGCGATGACCGGTGAGGCGAAGATGGCCGCAGCCATGTAGGGATGGCGGCCCACCGCCCACAGCCGGGCCAGCACCAGCTTCTGGGTGTCGAGCTCGGCGGCCATCATGCCCGCCGGCGATCTGGCGTGCGAACCACTCGGAAAACCCCCGCGTTTCGCACGCCAGAACGACGGGATGGCCCGGACATCAGACCCAGCCGGCGCCTTTGAACAGGGGGGCGAAGAGCTTGGCCTCGGGTGGCGCGGGGGCGCCCTTGGGCCGGCACTGGGCCAGCACCCGGGCGGGCACGGCGGCCACGTCCGGCGCCTGCTCGCCCGCCCGGCCGAGCACGCGCCAGCCGGCCAGCCAGCGGTCGACGGTCGCGTCGGCGGCGACGGCGGCGGCCACCGACGACAGGATCGCGTACACCCGGTCGCCTCTCTCCGGGATCTCGAACGAGTCGGGGTCGGCCAGGACCTCCTCGGGGTCGGGAAGGTCCATCTCCATCTCCCACATCAGCAGCTCGATGCCCGCGCCGTCGCCGACCGCCCCGGTGAGCAGGGCCGTCTCCGCCTCGGTGGAGGCGCCGGCGACCTGGGCCGCGGTCCACAGGCGGGCGGCCATGTCCCAGGTGCGGGGGCTGGGCCACCCCCGTCCGGCGCGGGCGGCGTCGGTGGGCAGGTCCAGGGCCAGGCCGGGGCGCACGGTGATGAAGGCGGAGATGACCCCCCTGGTTGCGGGGATCCCGGCCTGCCAGCCCGCCGGCAGGCTGGGAACCTGGGGGGCGTCCCAGCCTCCGGCCAGACCCTGGGCGAGGGCCGCAGGCTCGACCGTCCAGTCGAGGTGGCAGAAGCGGTTCGCCAGGGGCGCGGCCAGGTCCCATCCGTCGGCGGCCTGCTCGGGCGGGTTGGCGGCGGCCACGACCACCACGCCGTCGGGCAGGGGAAGGTCACCCACCACCCGTTCGAGGACGACCCGCAGCAGGGCGGCCTGCACCGCGGGCGGAGCGGTGGAGATCTCGTCGAGGAACAGCAGGCCGTTGCCGGCCGCGGCCAGGCGTTGGGCCCACCGGGGCGGGGCCATCTCCACCTCGGCGTCGCGCACGATGGGCAGCCCGGCGAAGTCGGAGGGCTCGCGGATGGCCGCGATCACCGTCTCGCACGGCCAGTCCATGGCGTCGGCCATGGCCGTGATGGCCGATGTCTTGCCTGTACCCGGTGCCCCCCACAGCAGCACCGGCACCTGGGCCGCCACTGCGAGGGTCAGCGCCTCGACCGTCGTCCCCTGGCTCATGCCCCGACCGTACCCGCAAGGCGCCCCGAGACCCCGTCGCCGGGGCGGTTACCATCGTGAAATGGATCTCACGCCTTCGGGCTTGCGGGCTTGGGCGCGGGCGCCCGAGGGCAAGAAGCTCGTCCGCTACAGCATGGTCTCGGTCGTCTCGGTCATCACCTACGAGATCCTCCTGTTCATCACCCTCGGCCTGCTCCACTGGGAGACGGCCCGCAGCGCCAACATCCTCGCTGTCGGGGTGTCGGCCATCCCGTCCTACTACCTCAACCGCGCCTGGGTGTGGGGCAAGTCGGGCCGGTCGCACTTCATGAAGGAGGTCGTCCCGTTCTGGGCCATGGCCATGCTGGGGCTCGTGTTCTCCACGTGGGCCACCGGCTTCGCCGAATCGACGGCCGCCGACGTCACCACGATCCATCTCCTGCAGACGTTCATCGTGATGATGGCGGGGCTGGCGGCGTTCGGCCTGCTGTGGATCGCCAAGTTCGTGATCCTCAACAAGGTGCTGTTCGCCCACAAGCCCGAGGCCCTGCCCCCGGCCCTCGACGGCCGGACCGGCCTTCCCACCTGAACCACCCGGCCGTGGGGGCGACCGCCTTCGACCGGGCGACGGCCGCCATCGCACCCCTCGACGAGGCGGCCGCCGCCGAGGCCACCGCCCACCACGCGCGGCTCACCAAGCCCCGGGGCTCCCTCGGTCGGCTGGAGGATGCCGGTGTACGGCTGGCGGCGATCGCCGGCGAGTCGCCGCCTCCGGTCCCGGAGCCGGCGACCGTGGCCGTGTTCGCCGCCGATCACGGCGTGCTGGCCGAGGGCGTGTCACCGTGGCCCCAGGAGGTCACCGCTCAGATGGTGGCCAACTTCTGCGCCGGCGGAGCGGCCATCAACGTCGTCGCCGGCCAGGCCGGGGCCCGGGTGGTCGTGGTCGACGTGGGCGTCGCCGCATCGCTCGCCCCGGCACCGGCCCTGCTCGACTGCAAGGTGCGACCGGGGACGGCCAACCTGGCCCGGGAACCGGCCATGTCGGTGGCCGAGGCCCGACGGGCTCTCGACGTCGGGGCGGTCACCGCCGCCGAGCTGGTCGCCGACGGCGCCCGCTGCCTGATCACCGGCGACATGGGCATCGCCAACACCACGCCCTCCGCCGCCCTCATCGCCGCCCTTCTCGGCCGGCCGGCGACCGAGGTCACGGGCCGGGGGACGGGCATCGACGACGCCACCTGGGCCCACAAGGTGGCGGTCGTGGATATGGGGCTGGCCCGGGCCGAGGCCGACGGCACCCTCTCCGGCGGCCCCCTCGCCGTGCTGGCGTCACTCGGCGGGCTGGAGATCGCCGCCATTGCCGGCTTCGTCGTCGGCTCGGCCGCAGCCCGCGTGCCGGTGCTGGTCGACGGGGTCATCGCCCTGGCCGGGGTCGCGGTGGCGGCCGCCCTCGCGCCGGCGGCCGTGGCCTACTGCGTCGCCGGGCACCGCTCCACCGAGCCCGGAGCCACGGTCGTGCTGGCCCACCTGGGCCTCGAGCCCCTGCTCGACCTCGGCATGCGCCTGGGCGAGGGGACGGGGGCGTGCCTGGCCCTCCCGCTGCTCCAGGCCTCTGCCCGGGTGCTGCGGGACATGGCCACCTTCGACGCGGCAGGGGTCAGCCACAAAGGCTGAGTCGTGGACGAGCACCTCGTGGCCCTGGCCGCGGCCACCCGGGGGTTCATGCCCGACGAGGAGGCCGCGGCCCTGCACCGCGCTGCCCTCGGCGGTGCGGTCGTCGGACCCGTCCTGGAGGTGGGGTCGTACTGCGGCCGGTCGACGGTGTGGCTGGGCGCCGCCGCCAGGCAGGCGTCGACCGTCTGCTTCACCGTCGATCACCATCGAGGCTCTGAGGAGCTGCAGCCCGGATGGGACGACCACGACCCCGCGGTGGTCGATCCCCGTACCGGACGCATCGACACGCTCCCGTTCCTCCGCCGCACCATCGAGGAGGCGGGGCTGGAGGCCACGGTGGTGATCGTGGTCGGTGACTCCGCGGTGGTGGCCGCCCACTGGGCCACGCCGCTCGGGATGGTGTTCGTCGACGGGGGCCACGGCGCCGGCCCGGCGCATGCCGACTACGACGGATGGGCGCGCCACGTGGCCCTCGACGGCCTGCTGGCCATCCATGACGTGTTCGCCGACCCCGCCGCCGGCGGCCGTCCCCCCTACGAGATCTTCTGCCGGGCGCAGGCCTCAGGCGCGTTCACCGAGGAGCGCGGACTGGGGAAGGGATCCCTCAGGGTCCTGCGCCGGGTGGGCGAGGGCTGGTGAGGTGGACGGCCGGGGGATGCCTACACGCCGCTGATCGGGGCCGGCGGTGACTGCCCCCGGCGGGCCCATACGGGTCGGTCGGCGTCGTCGGGCGGGTCGGGGTCGCGGCCGGCCAGGCGGGCGGTGGCCCAGAGGCGCAACAGGTCGGACGTGGGCTCGGCTCGTGCCACCGTCGCCAGGTCGGAACGGCCACCGGCCTCGTCGCCGTCGCCAAGGCGGGCCAGCCCCCGGCAGTAGCGGACCCGCGGGTCGGCGAGGCGCGTCTCGTCGAGGTGGTCGAACGCGGCCAGGGCCAGGCCCGACCGGCCCAGCTGGGCCAGCGCCACCCCTTGGTTGGCCCACAGCTGCTGCGCCGTCTCGTAGCTGCCCACGGCATCGCCCGCCAGGCTCGCCAGGCCCGCCTCGGTGGCCAGGAGGGCCTGGGTCCACTGGCTCTGGTGTATCGCCAGCCTGGCCCTCGCCAGGTGGAGCCGGGCGGGCTGCGATGCTCCGGTCACCCCGGCATCGAGGGTCTGGGATGCCAGCTTGAGGTCGCCGTAGCCGGCGAACAGGTTGGCGAGGGCGAGCCGGGGCTCGAGCGCGGCGGGGTCGGCCCGGACCGCGGCGGTCAGCTCGGCCAGGCGTGTCTCCTCGCCGTAGGTGATCCCGAACAGGGTGCGACGCAGGCCCGTCCTCCACCAGTGCCACAGGCCGAGCACGAGGGCGACGTGCACGGCCAGCGTCGTCCAGCTCAGGACCGGCGTGGCTTGGAAGTCGTAGATCCTGAGCCAGTCGCCGAACCTGGCCGACGCCGACAGCAGGGGGTAGCCGATCAGGGCGAACAAGGCCTCGATGAGCCCCCCGAGCACGAGGAGGTAGCGCAGCGACCGCCGCACGCCCACGAGGGTGGCGCCGGCCACCACCATGGCCAGGCCGGCACCGATGCTGACCAGGTTCCCGGCCAGGGCGATGAACCAGGCCTGGGCGGGGGTGATGACGCCCGCGTAGGTCACCGAGCCCTCGAACAGCCCGTAGTGGAAGTCGATCACGTCGCCGCCGACGGCCGCCACCGTGACGACGTGGCCCAGCTCGTGGAGGAGCACGACCACCGGGGGGACGAGGAAGACCGACACCTGCATCGCCACCCGCCTGTCGGCCGTCGTGAAGTCGAGGTCCCAGAAGCTGCGCCACGACCGGACGAGGGTGACCAGAGCCATGAGGGCCCCGAGGGCGAGGATGATGTCGGTCGCACCCGTCCCCGGTTCGAAGCCCATGATCCGATGGTAGGGCCGGCCGGCCCGGGCGGCGGAGCGCCCGAGAGGCAGTGACGGCCGGCCGGCCC
>CAYTTL010000200.1:0-5548 GCA_964440725.1 uncultured Acidimicrobiales bacterium
GGTGAGCACGGAGCGAGAACCGAAGCGGAGCGGAGGCCCGCAGCTCCCGGTGAGCACGGAGCGAGAACCGAAGCGGAGCGGAGGCCCGCAGCTCCCGGTGAGCGCAGTGCTGCGGCCCACTAGGGAGGAATTCGGTCGGCTGGCGGCGGAGCACACCGTGGTGCCCGTGTGGCGGGAGCTGGCCGCCGACCTGGAGACGCCGGTCTCGGCCTACCTGAAGCTGGCGGGGGCCGGTCCGGGCTTCCTGCTCGAGTCGGTCGACCACGGCGACCGCTGGGGCCGGTTCTCCTTCGCCGGCCGAGACCCCTCGGCGGTGCTCGTCGCCACCGACGGGCGCATCGAGGTCGAGGGTCACCTCCCTTCCGAGGTGCCCGTCGACCGTGGCGTGCTCGCCGCCGTCGAAGGTCTGTTGGGCGCCTACCGCTCCCCGGTGCTGGCCGAGCTCCCACCCCTCCACGGCGGGGTCGTCGGCTACCTCGGCTACGACGTGGTGCGGGAGGTCGAACGCCTCCCCGACGTCCCGCCCGACGATCTCGGCCACCCCGACGCCGTGCTCTCGGTCATCGGCCAGTTGGCGGCCTTCGACCATTGGCGCCAGCGGGTCTACCTCATCGACAACGTGGTCGTGCCCGGTGGAGCGACCCGCGCCGACCTCGACGCCGCCTACCGACGGGCGGGGTCGCGGGTGGACCGGCTGGCCGCCGACCTGGGACGGCCCCTTCCCTATGTCCCCGCCGACCCGCCCGCGCCCGACGACCCCCTTCCCGAGGTCCGCTCCCGGCTTGGGCGGGGCGCCTACTGCGACGCCGTCGAGGCGGCCAAGGAGCGGATCCTGGCCGGTGACATCTTCCAGGTCGTCCTCTCCCAGCGCTTCGACCTCGACCTCGGCGCCGACGCCTTCGACGTCTACCGCGTGCTCCGCCAGGTCAATCCCAGCCCGTACATGTACTTCCTCCGCCACCCCGAGGTGTCGATGGTGGGTTCGTCGCCGGAGCCCATGGTGTCCCTTCGCGACGGGCGGGTGATCTCGCGGCCGATCGCCGGCACCCGTCCCCGCGGCCAGACCGACGAGGAGGACCGCCGGTTGGCCGGGGAACTGGCCGAGCATCCCAAGGAGGTGGCCGAGCACGTGATGCTCGTCGACCTGGCCCGCAACGACGTGGGCCGGGTGGTCGAGTTCGGCACCGAGGTGGTCGACGAGCTGATGACCCTCGAGCGGTACAGCCACGTGATGCACCTGACTTCACAGGTGTCCGGCCACCTGCGGCCGAACCGGGGCCCGATCGACGTCCTGCGGGCCACGCTGCCGGCCGGCACCGTGTCGGGCGCCCCCAAGGTGGCGGCCATGCAGATCATCGACGACCTCGAACCCACCAAGCGCGGTCCGTACGCCGGCGTCGTGGGCTATTTCGACTTCTCCGGCAACCTCGACACGGCCATCACCATCCGCACCATGCTGGTGGGTCCCGACGGACGGGCCTCCGTACAGGCCGGTGCCGGCATCGTGGCCGACAGCGACCCCGAGGCCGAGGACGACGAGTGCCACAACAAGGCAGCGGCCCTGCTGGCGGCCGTCCCCGCGGCACGCCGCATGCGGGTCGCAACCGTCGCCGCCGCGGCCACTGCGGTCGACGAAGATGACGAGGTGGTGCTCAGTGACTGACGATCAGGCGGTGGCCGCGGGGTACACCGCCCTGCGCGACGAGGCGGCCGTCGTCGACCTTCCCCGCGACGTGCTGCGGGTGGCCGGTCCCGACACGCTGTCGTTCCTGCAGGGCCAGCTCACCCAGGACGTCGCCGTCATCGCCGACGGCGAGTCGGCCTGGTCACTGCTCCTGGCGCCCCAGGGCAAGGTGGTGGCGCTGCTGCGGGTGACCCGTGAGTCGGGCGAGAGCGTGCTGGTCGACACCGATGGCGGGTGGGGCGACACCGTCGTCGAACGTCTGCAGCGCTTCAAGCTGCGGGTGAAGTGCGACATCGAGCCCTTGGCGTGGCGGTGTGTGGCGGTGCGCGGGCCCCGTGCCGCCGAGGTGGCCGGCGGGGGGACGGGCCTGGCGGTCGGCGCCGACTGGCCCGGCCTCCGGGGCGTCGACCTCATCGGCGAGGCACCGACGGCCCCTCCCGGCGTCGTCCCGTGCCCGTTCGAGGCCTACGAGGCGGTGCGCATCGAGTGCGGCATCCCCGTCATGGGTCGCGAGCTCGACGAGCGCACCATCCCGGCCGAAGCGGGTGTCGTCGACGTGACGGTGAGCTTCACCAAGGGGTGTTACACGGGCCAGGAGCTGGTCGCCCGTATCGACTCGCGGGGCGGCAACGTGCCTCGGCGTCTCCGCGGCCTGGTCTTCGCCGACGACATCGTCCCCCCTGTCGGGGCGGTCGTGCGCGACGGGGAGAAGCAGGTGGGGACGCTCACCAGCGTGGGCCGTTCCTTCCGACTCGGGGCTCCGGTGGCGTTGGCCTACGTGGGCCGGGCGGTGGAGCCGCCGGCCGACGTCGACGTCGTCTGGGACGCCGGCTCGGCGCGGGCACGGGTCGAGACCCTGCCCCTGGTGCACTGACACCGGTGCGTGCACGTCGAGGCAGGCGGGGGCGGGGGCTGGCGTTCGCCGGGTTGCTGGGCATGGCCCTGCTGGCCGCGTCGTGCACGGGCTCGGATTCCGACGAGGGCCTGACCGGCACACGCGCCACGGTCGCACCGACCACCGTCGTGCCCGCCGCGCCGACGACCACCATCGCCGCCAGCCCCCGCACCGTGGTCACCATCTCGCCGGAGCTGGGGCCGGGCGAAGCCCGGATCGGGGGGACGGTGACGGGCCCGGAGGGGCCGGTGCCGGAGGCCACGGTTCGGGTCGAGCGGCTGGTCGGTGACGACGCCGCCGCCGCCACCACGGTGACGAGCGGCCCCGACGGCGGCTGGGCCGTCGAGTCGGTCAACGGTGGCCGGTACCGCCTGCGGGCGTGGCGGGCGCCCGACATGGCCCAGATCGAGCCTGTCGTGGTGTTCGTCGCCATCGGCGAGTTTCCACCCGTCGACCTGGCCATGTTGCGCTACGCCGGCGACGGGAACGCGGTGGCCCAGGTGACGCCGAGCCCACCGGTCGTCGGTCAACCGGCCACCGTGGTGGTCTCCGTCTCCGACGGAGGCGTCGACAACGAAGGGATCCTCCACGCCCAGCCCCGCCAGGGCGTATCCGTGACACTCGGGGTGTCGCCCAACGTGGCCCTCGCCCCGCCGCCCAACGCCGTCACCGATCTCGAAGGCAACGCCCCCTTCAGGATCACGTGCGTTCAGCCCGGGCCGATCGTCGCCATGGCCACCGTCGACACCGCGCCGCAGTCGCTGGCGCTGCCGGCCTGCACGCCGGCCTGACGGAGCCGGTCGTCGGGCAGGGGACGACTACTGCCACGGGCGGAGGGTGACGACCATCCTGGTCCCTCCCGCCGTCCCCCTCTCGGCTCGCACGGAACCGCCCATGTCGTCGACCAACTGACGGACGATGGCCAGGCCGAGCCCCGTCCCCACCTGTCGGCTCGGCGCACGACTCGACTGGTAAAAGGGCTCGAACACGTGAGCCAGGTCGTCGTCGCCGATGCCGGGGCCGTCGTCGTCGACCCACAGCTGCACCGACCCTTCGAGGAATCCCTGGCCGTCAGTACGGTCGGAGCCGGGGTTCGTCGGGTCCTCCGGGGGCCCGACCTGCTCGACGGCCGCTGCGCCCCGCCGGAAGAGCGCGTCGGGGTGGACGCTGCGTCCCGCGCCGCCGAGGTGATCGACACCCACGTCGATCCTCGTCCTGGCGAACTTCAGGGCGTTCTCCACCAGGTTGGCCACGACCTGGGCCAGACGATCCGGGTCGGCGGCCGCCTCGAACTCCCCCCGGACGGGTGTGCCCATCCCGAGGGCCACGCCCGCCCCTTCCGCGGCGGGGGCAAAGCCGTCGACGGTGGCACCCACCACCTCGCCGACGTCGGTGCGGCGAACGTCGAGCGAGTACCGCCGGGCGCCCAGCTTGGCCAGCTCGAGGAGGTCGGCCACCAGTCGCTCCAGGCGCCGGGACTCGGCCAGGATGACCGAGGCCGCCTGAGGGGGGTCGGGAACACGTCCGTCGGCCAGCGCCTCGGCATAGCCGCGGATCGATGTCAGCGGCGTGCGCAGGTCATGCGACACCGAGAGCAGGAACTGGCGTTCCAGCCCCCGGGAGCGCTCCAGGCCCGCCGCCATGCTGTTGATCGACCGGGCCAGTGTGGCCAGCTCGTCGCCGTCGGAGGGATTCACCGGCACCCGGGCGGCGAGGTCACCGGCGGCGATGCGACGGGTGGCCTGTTCGGCCTCGCGCAGGGGACGGGTGAGGCGCCGGCCCAGGCTGGCGGCGATGGCGGCGGCGACGGCCAGGGTGACGACGCCGACGAGGAGGATGGCCGGCCCGATGCCCCCGCTCCCGCCCAGACGGCGGGACACCACGACGACCAGCAGGCCGTCGGACACCGGGGCCGGCCCCGCGGCGGCGGCGGCGAAGGCGAGCCCGCCATGGGAACCCGACAGCGTCTCGCCCCGGGCGAGGCGCTCGTAGTCGAAGTCGTCCTGGCTCACCCCGGCGGGCAGATCGCTGGGGCGGACCGCCTCCGGGGTCACAGTGACGATCGCCTGGTCCTGGAAGCGGAGGGCCGCCCCAACGATCCGGAGCACGTTCGGCCGCTCCACGTCCTCGATGGAGGCGGCCAGGCGCTGGGCCTGGCGGACGATGTCGTCGCGGGTGCGCTGCCAGTCGGCGCGGTCGGACAGTACGACGATGACCAGGCTGGCCACCAGCAGCGCCCCGGCCACCACCGCGACCATGGTGACGGTGATCCGGCGGGTCACCTATCCCAGCCGATAACCGACACCCCAGACGGTGGCCAGCGGCAGGGCGTCGCCGAGCTTCTTGCGCAGCTGGCCCACGTGCACGTCGACGGTGCGCTCGTCGCCGTACCAGCCCGGCCCCCACACCCCGTCGAGGAGCTGCTGGCGCGACAGGGCCCGCCCGGCGTTGTCGGCCAGGAAGCGGAGCAGGTCGAACTCGCGCGCCGCGAGGGGGATGACGTCGGCACCTACCCGGGCCTCCCGCCGCCGGGTGTCGACTTCCACGGCTCCGACGGCGATCACGTCGTGGCTGTCCCGCGACCCGCCGCCGGTGCGACGCAGGATGGCCTTCACCCGGGCGGCCAGCTCGCGCGGCGCGAACGGCTTGGTCACGTAGTCGTCGGCACCGAGCTCGAGCCCGAGCACGCGGTCGATCTCGCCGTCGCGGGCGGTGAGCATGATGATGGGGATGTCGCCTGCGGCGCGCAGGCGACGGCACACCTCGAGGCCGTCGATGCCGCCGGGCAGACCGACGTCGAGGATCACCAGGCGGGGGGAGTGGTTGCGCACCGCCGCCATACCGGTCTCGCCGTCGGCGGCCTGCACCACGCGGAAGCCGTCCTGGCGGAGGTACAGCTCGACCAGGTCGGCGATGTGGGGGTCGTCCTCGACCACGACGACGGTGCCGATGTCGTTGCCGCGTCCCGG
>CAYTTL010000201.1:0-5545 GCA_964440725.1 uncultured Acidimicrobiales bacterium
CCGCTCTCGTCGTGTCCGCCCGCGGCCGCCGCCAGCTCGTCGGCGAACCGACCGGAGCCGGCGATCACGATGATCGGGCGGCCGGTCCGGCAGTGTCCGAGGGTCTCGAGGCGCGCCCCCTCCCCCCCGCCGCAGAGCACCGCCGCCGTAGGCGCTCGCGACCCGAGAGCGTCGGCCAGGGCCAGCAGGGCCTCGGTCTCGTCGCCCCACCTGTCCCCGTCGACGAGCACGAAATGCGAGTGGTGGGGCTCCAGGCTCTGCTTCCCCTGCCCGTCGTCCGGATTCGCCTCCACGCCCGGCGGGCTGACCAGCCCGGCGGGAGCGACGCCCACGAGGGGCGCCGAGCGACCGTTCATGGCCGCTCCGAGAATCGAGAAGATGCCGGCGTCGGTTGCGCCCGTCAGGACGGTGAGGCCGGTGGTCACGGCCAGGCCGGCCACGCCGGTGATCACGTTCCCCATCGGGGTGACCAGGTCGGGCCGAAGGTCGGTGGTGCTGCCGTTGAGGATGACCGTGCCCCGGGGGCTGGGCACCTCGAGGCGCCTCAACAGCTCCTCGCCATCGAGGTCGGGTGCGACGGCCACGACGCGTGCCCTGGCTCCGGCGGGGAAGGGAACCGCTCGGTTTCCAAGCTCCATGCCCAACCGTCCACACGTGTGACCGACAGATCGCGATTGCCGCAGTCGCGCTCCGACCGTAGCGTCTGGCCGAACCGGAGCATGCCACCGAGAGCGGGTCACCGGGTCGGAGGTCCACGGATGGCAAGGGACAGCTATGGCGAGTGGCTGAAGCAGGACTTCGGCGAGCTGATCGACCTCCTCGACGTCACCGACCTCCAGCGGCGCTTCCTCCGCTCGCGCTGGCTCGACCAGGTGGTGTGGACGGAGCGCAAAGCGCCTCGGGAGCAGCGTCGCTACCACGCCCTGCGTGTGACGGCGATCGCCGGAGGCGTCCTGGTCCCTGCCCTGGTGAGCCTCGACGTCGGTGGCTCGGCCGCCGACGTCGGTCGCTGGGTGGCGTTCGCGCTCGGCCTGCTCGTCGCCATGGCCGTGTCCCTGGAGGGGTTCTTCCGGTTCGGCGAGCGGTGGAGGCACTACCGCCGGACGGCCGAGCTGCTGAAGATCGAGGGCTGGCAGTTCTTCGAGCTCGCCGGTCCCTATATGGGAATGGACCACCGGACGGCGTTCCCGTCGTTCACGACGCGGACCGAGGCGATCATCCAACGCGACGTCGACGCCTTCATCTCCGTCATCGCCACCGAGAAGTCGGACCAGGCCGGTGGTGACGGCGTGGCACAGCCCGGCTCGGGGGCAACCGGGCGATGAGGGCGCGCGTCCGCCCGTAGTGTGCCCGCTGTGAAAGCACGCGGGATGCGACCGGCCACCGTGGCCCTCGCGCTCGTCCTGGGCGCGTGCAGCGGCGGGGACACGTCGGCGCCGGCCCCCACCACGTCCGCCTCCGGCACCGTCTCGTCGACGGCCGCTCGCCTCGTCCCCCCGTCGTGGCGGCCTCTGGCGCCGGCACCGGTCGCTCGCCAGGAGGTCGCCGCCGCCGCCTTCGGCGACAGGGTCTGGGTCATCGGGGGCCTGGTCGGCGGCGAGGCCAGCACCCTGGTCGAGACCTACAACCCGGCCACCGACTCCTGGTTGTCGCAGACCGCCCTGCCCTACGGCCTCCACCACGCCGCCGCCACCGTGTACCGCGGTGAGCTCGTCGTGGTCGGCGGCTTCACCTCGTCGGGCGACCTCTACAGCCAACCCACGGACCGGGTCCTCGCCCTGCGAGACGGGGCATGGGTCGATCTCCCCCGACTGCGCCGTCCGCGCGGCGCAGCCGCCGCGGCTGCCGTGGGCGAGACGCTGTTGGTCGTCGGCGGGCGCGACACCGGCGCCCTCATCGCCCCCTCCGAGGCGTTCGACGGAACGGCGTGGGCCGACAAGGCGCCCATCCCCGAGCCCCGCGACCATCTGACGGCTGCGGCCGACGGCCAGGCCCTCTACGCCGTGGGGGGTCGCACCCTGGCCGCATCCCAGACGACGGGAGCCGCCGAGCGCTACGACCCCGGCACCAATGCCTGGACGCCGATCCCCGAAATGCCGACGCCCCGGGGCGGCCACGGCATGGCCCTCGCCGGCGGACGCCTCGTCGCCGTCGGCGGCGAGAGCGCGACGGAGGTCTTCCCCCAGGTCGAGGCCTTCGACCTGGCCACCGGCGCTTGGTCGGACCTCCCCCCCCTCGGCGTGCCCCGCCACGGGCTGGCCGTTGCCAGTGTGGGATCGGTGATCTACGCCCTGGTGGGCGGCACCGAGGCCGGCCTGGCCCCGTCGGCGGTGGCCGAAGACCTGGCCTGATACCGACCGCGGCCCGGGTCTCCCAACCCCGGTTCGGGCAAAATGGCGCCATGGCTTCGTACTCGCTGAACGAGAAGGCGGTGGCCCGGGCCCGCCGGCTCATCGACGCCCACCAGTACGTGCTGGTGAGCACCTGGGGCGAGGTGCAGCCCAGCACCGACGACGAGAACTCCTACCTGGAGTCTCACTCCTGGGACGACTATGCCGAGTGGCATCTGGGCCTCACCGACGGTGCCACCGACCACACCAAGGCCAGGTACGGGTTCGTGTACGGCGACTTCCGTCGTGTCCATCGCATGGCCCTGATCGCCTGTCGGTTCCGCGCCGCCGAGTGGGAGCACAAGGCCATCGAGCTCGCCGCCCATGAGCTCCTCCAGCACCTCGACAGCTCGCGCGCCTGACCTCCTGCGTCGCTCGCCGCCACCAGGGCAGGAAACAGTTCAGGATGGGAACACGTCGGCGAGGAGCTCGACCAGTCGCCGGGCGTAGGCGCCGCCCGGATCGAGGGGCGGCAGGAGGTCGGCGACGCTGAACCCGACCAGCCCGGGCCCGTCGAGCAGCGGCCGGAGGAGCCCGTCGAGCTCGTCCCAGTCGATCCCCCCGGCCTGTGGATAGGTCACCGCCGGCAGAACGGTGGCGTCGAGGATGTCGACGTCGAGGTGCACCCAGTAGTGACCGACACCTCCGAGGCGGCCGGCGACATCGGCCCCGACCGCGGCTCCGCCCCGACGGCTGAGCTCCACGGCCCCGATCCGCGTGACCCGCGCGTCGACGGCGCGCTCTTCCACGCCGTCGCCCGACCGGTAGCCCACGGCGGCGACGTCACCCGGGCTCACCATTGGCGGGGGGCCGGCCAGGTCCACGAGTCCCGTGGCACCGTGGCCGTAGCTGATGGCGAGGTCCATGTCGGCGCATTCCCCCGTCGGCGATGTGGCACCGTCGAGACAGTCGAGATGCCCGTCGAGGAACGCCAGCCCAACTCGGCGCCCGCGGAGGCGCGCACCGGCAAGGGCGCCCACCAGGCAGGTGCAGTCGCCGCCGGCCACCACGGGCCGCCGGCCGTCGGCAAGCGCCTGGTCGACCTGGTCCCGGAGTCGTTCACCCGCCCGCCGGACCTGGTCGAAGGCGATGATCCCCGTCGCCGGGTCGCGGCGCCCGTCGGTGAGCACGGCGTGGGCATCCCCCCGATCCTCGACTCCCGGGATGTCGGCGAGACCCGCCGACCGCAGGGCCGACGGTCCCTGTTCCTCGCCGCGACTCGTGGCCGAGGAGTCCAACGGCGACCCCAGCAGGGCCCAGCGCACGGTGGTCAGGGGCCCGAGTCTCGCCCACCGGACATGGTCGCCGTAGGCTTACGCCGTGACCAGCCGGGTCGCCGACGGGGAACGTTGGATCGCCGAACGGCTGCGGTTCCTCCGGGAACGGCTCGAGGAGGACCTGCCCGACTCCGAGCGCCAGGCCGCCGAGCGGGAGATCGAGGTGCTCTCCCGCGAACGGGGTCTCACGGTCCACGGCCTGCGGTCGCCGAGGATCCTGCGCCGGCTGCGGCGGCGGTAGACGGCAGAATCCGGGGATGAGCCGCGTCTACGAAGCGATCGACGAGCGCCTCGCCGCCTTCCTGCGCCGCCAGCGCGTGTTCTTCGTCGCCACCGCACCGCTCGCCGGCGACGGGCTCGTCAACCTCTCCCCCAAGGGGCTCGACACCTTCGAGGTTCTCGGTCCCCGCCGGGTGGCCTACCTGGACCTCACCGGCAGCGGCGTGGAGACCATCGCCCACCTCGGCGAGAACGGACGCATCGTCATCATGTTCTGCGCCTTCGACGGACCGCCGCGGATCGTCCGCCTCCACGGGCGCGGCACGGTGGTGGTCCCCGACGACCCGCCGTTCGCCGATCTGGCCGGGAGGTTCACCCCTCGCCCGGGCATCCGCTCGGTGATCCACGTCGAGGTGACACGCATCGCCGATTCGTGTGGGTATGCCGTGCCTCTGATGTCCTTCGCCGGCGAGCGCACCCGCCTCGACGAGTGGGCTGAGAACCGCGGCCCCGAGGGGCTGGCGGAGTACCGGGCGACCAAGAACGCCACGAGCCTCGACGGCCTGCCCGGTCTGCCCGGCCTGCCCGGGCGCTGAATCCGGGCCCACGCGCTCCGGGAGGCTCAGGCCACCCCGGCGAAGCGAAGCAGGTCGACAACAGTGAAATGTCCGGGGTGCTCCGACGGCAGCTCCGGCTTCCACCCCGGCGCCATGCGCAGGAACGACGACGAGTCGCCGGCCAGCAGACCCAGGATGACCTCACCCACGATGCGGCCGGCGGTGGGCCCCAGGCGCCGCCCCTGGGCGACCACCTCGGACTCGCGGAGCAGGTAGAACCACAGGGGCGTCTCACCGTCGAGGCCGAGGCTGTCGCCGGCCACGGTCGTTCCCATGGTGGCGGCGACCGCCTGACCCGAGGGCAGGCCGAGAGCTCTCCCCCGCATCATGTTGAGCATCCCGAGGGACCGCCGCTCGGGATCGACGTTGTCGGGAAGGTGGCGGAGTGGTGCGGTGAGGCGGGTGTCGATCCGGCGGGCCGGCTGGGGAGTGGAACCGTCGACCACGAAGAACCGCGGCCACTCGACGGTCCAGGTGGCGGGGAGGTGACGGAAGCCACCGAGATGCTGGAGGGGGTGCGGGTCACGGTTGGGCGTGAGGATCGGCAACGGTTCGAGCGTGGCGTTCAGGATGTAGTCGGCCCGCACCATCGAGTGGCCGAAGCGGTAGGCGGCGGCGCTGAACTCGACGGGCATGAACGGCTGCGACTTCCACTTGAACAGGCGCAGGGCCGACCTGGAGCCTCCGACGGCGGGGTCGGCCACCAGGAGGCGGGCGAGCAGGTCGTCGCCCACCAGGCGCCGGAGGAAGTCGTGCACCACCACCCACTGGTAGTGCCAGCGGGTGAGGCGGCGGGCCTCGTCGAACAGCTCGTCGACCGGGAAGAACCGGTTCCGCAGGTGGTCGACACAGGCGTTGTGGAAGCGGATGAAGCCGAGATGGAGCTGGCTGACGATGAAGTGGACGTCGTTTCGGGGGTCGCCGATGAGGGCCCGGCCCTGCTGGTTGCGAGGCAGGTCGGTGGGCTCGAAGTCGGTGTCGGTGTTGTGACCCACCAGCAGCTTCGCCGGGTCGTCGTTGTCGTACAGATAGGGACTGTCGA
>CAYTTL010000202.1:0-5544 GCA_964440725.1 uncultured Acidimicrobiales bacterium
GTCCACATGCAGCAGCTCGGAGTGACCGCGCCGGAGCCCTACCTGGTGCCCTTCGCCGCCCAGTCGGTGCTGCTCGGCTGGCAGTTGCGCCGCCGCCGCCGGGTGGTGTCCTCCTGGGTTGCCTACGGGCCGGCGATCGTCGTCGTGGGCGGCGTCGCCCTCGCCGAACGGCTGGCCGGCGGTGGGGGCGGTCACGCCCTGGCGGCCGGTGCTGTGGGAGTTGCGGCCGTGGCCGTCGGGGGCTGGCGCCGACTCCTGGGCCCCCTCATGACGGGCACGGCACTGCTCGTCGTCGTGACCGTCAGCGAGTCGCTCGGCGCCCTGGCCGGTGTGCCCACCTGGGCCTGGCTGGGGACGGCGGGACTGGTCCTGCTCGCCGTCGGCGTCAGCCTGGAACGCAGCGACACCAGCCCGACCGAAGCCGGCCTGCGCCTCGTCGACGTCCTCGCCGAGCGCTACGAGTAGACAGCGTCGAGCCCGGAACGAACCTACGGTCGCCCCGGGCTGCCTACACTCCGGCCGTGCCCCGCCCGTCACGGCTCGCCCTGCTGGCTGCGGCCGTCGTCGTGGCCGCCGCCTGCACCTCGGGCGGGACGGGCTCGGCCCCCGACGAGCCGCTCCCGCCCCCGGCGTTCACCGTGTCCGGCGTGGAGGTGCAGTCGGTGGCCGAGCCGGCGCCGCCGCTGCCCGACACCGTGCGCGCCGAGGTGCTGGCCACCCTCGACGAGTATCTCCTGAGGGCGATGGTGAGCCCCCTGCGCTCGGGGGAGCCGGTGGGCGACCTCGGCTCGTTGTTCACCGGGGCGGCGGCGGCCCGGCTCGCCGGCCCGGCCCGGGCCGCCATGGTCGACGAGGGCCTTCCCCAGGCGTCGGACGTGAGAGGTCTCGTCTCCACCGTCGGACTGGGTGCCCTCGCCGGAGCCGACAACGACGTCGTCGTGGTGACGGCCACCATCGATGTCCGCCTGGAGGCGACCGGCGACGATCCCCTGACCATCGTCCGGACCGGTGATCTGGTGCTCGTCCCCGACGGAGATGCCTGGAAGATCGACGGCTACGACATGAGCACGACCCGCGACAGCGGGGCGGGCCCGACCACCACGGCGGCCCGCAAGTGAGAGTCCGGGGCGCTCCTGTGGCTCTGGCGGCGGCCCTGGTGATGCTGGTCGTCCTGGTGGGCCTGCGGCCGGCGGCGGCGGCCTTCACCATCCACAAGGTGGATTCGGCGCGCTTCACGGTGTCTCCCGACGCCCCCGTGTTCATCCTCGTCATGGGCAACGACGGGCGTCCGGGTGAGACCGTCACCCGCGGCGACGCCCTTCATCTCATCGGCGTCAACCCCGGCCAGGGCAAGGCGACCATCCTCGACATCCCCCGCGACACCTATGTCGCCATACCCGGTCGAGGGCGCGACAAGATCAACGCCGCCCACGCCATCGGGGGCCCGACGCTCCAGGCCCAGGCGGTGGGATCGCTGGTCGGCGTCGATGTCCCGTTCGTGGTCGACACCGGCTTCGAAGGCTTCGCTGCCATGGTCGACGCCATGGGCGGCATCGACGTCGACGTCCCCGTCGCCATGAACGACTCCTTCTCGGGGGCGGTGTTCGACAAGGGCCCCCGGCACATGGACGGGACCGAGGCCCTGGCCTTCGCCCGCAACCGCAATCTCGAGGGCGCCGACTTCACGCGCACGCAGCACCAGGGGGTTCTCCTCCTGGCCGGGCTGACGAAGCTCCGCAACGAACAGATGAACGCCGCCGGGGTGCTCAAGGCGACGGCGGTGCTCGCCCGACACGTCCGCCTCGACGGGCTGAGTGTCGCCGACGCCTATCGCCTCGGTCGCCTCGCCGTGTCGCTCGATCCGGCCGCCGTGCGCAACGTGGTGATGCCCGGCAGCGTGGGCAACGCCGGCGGTGCCTCGGTGGTGCTGGCCGATCCCGGCGCCGACAGCCTGTTCGCCGACTTCCGCGACGACGCCATCCTCCAGTCCCACTGAGTTGTTGGTGGCGGGCACCCGGGCGGCAAGCGCCTCGCCCGCCACTGCCGACGGGGCCCCTACCCCGTCGACCTGCTTCCGGTCACGCTCACCCGAAGTCGAACAACTCGCTCAAACCGCCCCGCTTCTTCTTCTTCGGGAAGCGCCCGAAGCCCCGATCGTCGTCGTCGTCGTCGTAGTCGCGCCGGCGCTCCCGGGAGCGGTCGTCGTCGCGCCAGCCGTTGTCGTCCTTCTGGATGAGCTTGTCGAGCTCACCGCGGTCCAGCCAGACGCCCCGGCACTGCGGGCAGTAGTCGATCTCGACGCCTTGGCGTTCGGAGAGGAGCAGGGTGGCATTGTCAACCGGGCACTGCATCGTGTGGATCCTCCTCGGTCTCGCGCGTCGCACGGAGCGACACGACGACGGATACGGCGATCACGCAGGCGATGACGAGCAGCGACGCCCACACGGGAATGTGGAACACGTCGGCGACCAGCATCTTCGCCCCCACGAAGACGAGCACGCCGGCGAGACCGAGCTTCAGGTAGATGAAGCGGCTCATCATCCCGGCGAGGCAGAAGTACAGGGCACGAAGGCCGAGGATGGCGAAGGCGTTCGAGGTGAACACGAGGAAGGGCTCGTCGGTGACGGCGAAGATGGCGGGGATGGAGTCGACGGCGAACATGATGTCGGTGGTCTCGATGGCGACGAGAACGGCCAGCATCGGCGTGGCGTACCGCTTGACCCCTTCCTTGACGAAGAACCGCTGACCCCGGTACTCCGACGTGAGCGGCACGACCCGCCGGACGGCCTTCAGGACGGGGTTGCGGTCCGGATGCACCTCGTTGTCGCTGTGGCGGGCCATCTTGATGCCCGTGAGCACCAGGAAGGCGCCGAAGACGTAGATCGTCCAGTGGAACGTCTCGAGGAGGGCGGCCCCGCCGGCGATGAAGATGGCCCGGAAGATCAGTGCCCCCACCACCCCCCAGAACAGCACCCGGTGGTGGTTCTCCGGGGGCACGGCGAAGTACGACAGGAGCAGGGCGAAGACGAAGATGTTGTCGACCGAGAGGCTCTTCTCGATCAGGTAGCCGGCCAGGTACTCCCCGGCCGCGGTGCCCCCCCAGGCCATCCAGACGACCCCGCAGAAGGCGAGACCGAGCGACACCCACACGGCGCTGGTGAGCCCCGCCTCTTTCATCGAGACTTCGTGGGCGTGGCGGTGGAAGACGAACAGGTCGACCGCCAGCATGGCCAGGATCACGGCCACAGTTGCCACCCAGGCCCAGATGGGCACATCCATTCGGGGACTCCTCCTCCGGCTGATCCGTCACTAGGTCAGTCGAAGGTCTCCTCCGCCCTCAGGCCGATGCGTCCGGGCCGAAGCCGTGATGACGAGCGCACCGCGCGGGAGTACTCCCCTTCGCTTGCGGCAACTCTACTCGGGACCTCGATGTTCCCCCCGTCGGCAGGGCTACTCAGCGACGGTGAGCAACCTCCGGGCCGGCTTTCCGCCCGCGGTCCGGGGAATCTCGTCGACCAGCACCAGCTGTCGGGGGAGCTTCGCCGCCGACAGGCGCTCACCGGCGAAGGCCCGCAGATCCTCCAGCGTCGGTGGCGTGGCGGGGTCGGCGGCCACCACGTGGGCCACCACCCGCTCGCCCCACTCCGGGTCGGTGGTTCCGGCCACGCCCACGTCCGCCACGCCCGGATGGTCGACGAGCACGCCCTCCACCTCCGTGGGGCTGACGTTGACGCCGCCGCTCACGATGATGTCGCGCCGGCGGTCGACCACGGTGAGGGTGCCGCTGGCGTCGATCGATCCGACGTCGCCGGTGCGCAGCCACCCATCGGCGGACAGGACCGCGGCCGTGTCGTCGGGCCGCAGCCGGTAGCCCCGCATCGTCATCGGGGCCCGGAGGATGATCTCGCCGTCTTCGCCCAGGCGCAGCTCCACCCCGTCGAGTGGACGACCCTCGTGCACGACACCACCCCATGTCTCGGTGAGACCGTAGCTGGACACGATGGAGGCGCCGGCCAGCTCGGCCCGGGTGCGAAGGGCGGGGTCCAAGGCGGCACCACCGAGCAGCACCCGGGAGAAGCGCTCGAGGTCGACGCCGTCGTCCAGGCAGCGGCGCAAGGCGGTGGGCACGAGGGAGACCAGCTTGGCCCTGGTCTCGGCCACCGCCGCCGTGTCGAACCGGGCGACCACCTCGACGGGGTCGCCGGTGGACCAGGCCCGGGCCACGATCCCGAGACCACCGACGCCGTGGAGGGGCAGGCAGCACAACCACCGGGCGGAGCCGAGGCCGGCTGACACGGCGCGGGCGGATGCCTCCAGTCCCGACCAGGTCAGCTCCACGCCCTTGGGGTCGCCCTCGGTGCCCGAGGTGGCCACCACGACGGCCACGTCGGGCGGGACGGGTACGCCCCCGGGGAGGGCTCGCACGCCCCATTCGCCGAGCAGGTGGGTCGGGCGCAGCTCGGCCAGGATGCGGCGGTGCTCCGGCCTGGGGGCCCGGGGGTCGAGGGGAACCACCGCCCGCCCCGCCTTCCATTCCTCGACCATGATCTCGGCCGCGTCCGGGCCGTCGACGACCACCGCGGTGAGGGAGCCTTCGCTGCGTTCGGCCATGGGGGTACGGTAGCGGGGTTCGTAGGAGTAATCGCTCTAGGAGTAATGACACCCGTGGACGACGACATCATCCGACCGGGAGCGGCCTGGGAGAGCCGGGGCGACTACGGCGACATCCGCTACGACGTGGCCGAGGGCATGGCCAGGGTGACGATCTGCCGGCCCGAGGTGCGCAACGCCTTCCGGCCCCAGACCGTGTTCGAGCTGGTCGACGCCTTCGGCAAGGCCCGTGACGACCCTGAGGTCGGGGTCGTGATCCTCACCGGTCAGGGGCCGCTGGCCTTCTGCTCCGGCGGCGACCAGAAGGTGCGCGGCGACGACGGGTACCGCGACGCCCACGGCGTCGGTCGCCTCAACGTGCTGGACCTCCAGGTGCAGATCCGCCGCCTGCCCAAGCCGGTGATCGCCATGGTCGCCGGCTACGCCATCGGCGGCGGCCACGTCCTGCACCTGGTGTGCGACCTCACCGTGGCCGCCGACAACGCCCGCTTCGGCCAGACCGGGCCCCGCGTGGGGTCGTTCGACGGCGGGTACGGCGCCGGACTGCTGGCCCGCACCGTGGGCCAGAAGAAGGCCAAGGAGATCTGGTTCCTGTGCGAGCAGTACGACGCCGCCGACGCCCTGGCCATGGGCCTGGTGAACCGGGTCGTGCCCCTGGCCGACCTGGAGGAGGAAACCGTGGCCTGGTGCCGGCGCATCCTCCAGCACAGCCCCCTGGCCCTGCGCATGCTCAAAGCATCCTTCAACGCCGACACCGACGGCCTGGCCGGGGTGCAGCAGCTGGCCGGCGACGCCACGCTGCTCTACTACCTGTCGGAGGAGGCCCAAGAGGGGCGGGACGCTTACGTGGAGAAGCGGGCGCCGGACTTCTCCCGGTTCCCCCGGCGCCCATGAGTTTTGTGAGCCTCCGGGGGGTCGGGGGCGGTGCCGCAC
>CAYTTL010000203.1:0-5503 GCA_964440725.1 uncultured Acidimicrobiales bacterium
CCTGCTCTCCTCCATGCCCGTCGACAGCGGCAGGGCCAGGGTGTCGAAGAGGAGGTCGGACGGTTCCATGCCGTAGCGGTCGACGGCCAGGTCGTGGATGGCCTTGGCCGCTCGCAGCTTCCAGTCGGCCGTGCGGGCCTGGCCGTCGGTGTCGATGCACGTGCACACCACGGCGGCGCCGTACTCGCGCGCCAGGGAGAAGAAGCGATCGAAGCGGGTGCCCGGAGCGTCGCCGTCCTCGAGGTTCACCGAGTTGAGCACCGGCTTGCCGCCGATCCACTGCAAGCCCTGCTCGATGACCGCGGGCTCGGTGGAGTCGAGTACCAGGGCGACGCTGGCCTGGGTGGCGTAGCGGCGCGTCACCTCGTCCATGTCGGCCACGCCGTCCTCGCCGGTGTAGTCGACGCACACGTCGAGCAGGTGCGCCCCCTCCTTGATCTGGTCCTGGGCCATCGACACGCAGGTGTCCCAGTCGTCGGCCAGCATGGCGTCGCGGAACTTCTTCGACCCGTTGGCGTTGGTCTTCTCGCCGACTACGAGGAACGACGTGTCCTGGCGGAAGGGCACATGGGAGTAGATCGACGCCGCGCCGGGCTCGTGCACCGGCCGGCGGGGTGCGGGCTCGAGGCCGGCGCAGCGCTCGATGACCGCTCGCAGGTGCTCGGGCGTGGTGCCGCAGCACCCGCCGATCACCTGCACGCCCAGCTCCGACACGAACCGGGCGTGGTAGTCGGCCAGCTGGTCGGGCGTGAGGTCGTAGTGCGTGGCGCCGTCGACGATCGACGGCAGGCCGGCGTTGGGCAGGCAGGAGATCGGCACCCGGCAGTGGCGGGACAGGTGGCGCAGGTGCTCGTGCATCTCGCCGGGCCCGGTGGCGCAGTTGAGGCCGATGACGTCGGGCCGCACCGCCTCGAGGGCGGTGAGGGCGGCGGCGATCTCGGTTCCCGGCAGCATCCGCCCGGTGAGCTCGACGGTGACCTGCACCTGGATCGGCACGTGCCGGTCGAGGGCGGCCATGGCCCGCCGGGAGCCGATGATGGCCGCCTTGGCCTGGAGCAGGTCGAAGACGGTCTCGATGATGATCAGGTCGACCCCGCCCTCGAGGAGGCCACGGGCCTGGACCTCGAAGCCGTCGCGGACCTCGGCGAAGCGGATCTGGCCGAGGGAGGGGAACTTGGTGCCGGGCCCGATCGACCCCGCCACCCACGGCCCGCCGTCGTCGCGCCGGTACCCGTCGGCCACCTCGCGAGCGATACGGGCGGCCTTGACATTGAGCTCGTGGGCCCGGTCGGCGATGCCGTACTCGGCCAGGGTGACGGGAAGCGAGCCGAAGCTGTCGGTCTCGACCACGTCGACGCCGACCTCGAGGAAGGAACGGTGCAGGTCGGCGATCACGTCGGGCCGGGTGTCGACCAGGATCTCGTTGCACCCCTCCAGGGCGGGTCCGCCGAAGTCGTCGGCGGTCAGGTTCCGCAACTGGAGGTTGGTGCCGGTGGCCCCGTCGTAGATGACGACACGGTCGTTCACCGCGTCCAAATAGCTGCTCACGGGTTCGAGGTTACCGGCAGCGGCGGTACGCCAAAGAGGGATTGCCAACTCCGAAGTCGAATATTGACCCCTGTATGGGTATATCGGAGGTGTGGCCATGGAGGCGTTGATCACCATGGCCATGCTCAGCGCGCTGTGCATAGGCGTACTCGTCCCCCAGGCGTTGAAGTCCCGGGCCGAGCGCCACCAGCACTTCCTCGACAGCCTCCACTACCACGCCGCCCTCGCCGACAACCTGGCCGATCCCCATCCGGACTTCGAACCGCCGGTCCCTCCCGTGCGCCCGTCGTCGCCCCTGTCCCGCCGGAGGAACGCCTTCGTCGTGCTCCTGGCGTCGCTGGCCGTGTCGGCCGCCGCCGCCATCGTCACGCCCGGGAAGCTCAGCGTGGTCGTCCTCCTCGGGGTCGTCGACTGCTTCCTGGCCTACGTCGCCCAGCTCGTTCGCTGGCGCGATGCCCGGACGCCGCTCCCGTCGCCACCGTTGTTGGTGGCGGGCACCCGGGTCCGGCCGGCGCCCGCCACTGCCGGTGGGGCCCCCTACCCCGCCGGCGCCTGGCCGGCCCGCGCCCACACCTGAGGTTCCGGGGCGGACGAGGGCCGGTAGGCTCCGACGTCCGTGAGGATCTACACCCGAACCGGTGACGACGGCACCACCGGACTGCTCTTCGGGGGCCGGGTGCCCAAGGACTCACCGGTCACCACGGCCTGTGGCGACGTCGACGAGGCCCAGGCCGCCCTCGGCCTGGTTCGCAGCATGGCCGACCGCAACTCGGAGCTCGACGCCTTCCTCGTGGCCCTCCAGCGCGAGATGTGGGTTCTCATGGCCGAGCTGTCGACGGCCCCGGACAACCGCCACAAGTTGCGGGCCGGCCAGACCCTCGTGACCACGGCGATGGTCGAGGGCCTCGAGGCCCTCATCGACGACCTGGCGGCCCGAGCCGACCCGCCCGCCGAGTTCGTCGTCCCCGGCCAGACACCGGCCGCCGCCTTCCTCGACCTGGCCCGTACCATCGTGCGCCGGGCCGAGCGCCACGCCCTGGCTGCGGCGGCCACCGACTCGCTGGTCGTGGCCTATCTCAACCGGCTCTCCGACCTGCTCTGGACCATGGCCCGCTGGCAGGAAGGCGAGTCCCTCCCCGCCCGGACGCCCCAGGCCTGAACCACCTCATGACGATCGACCACGACGACCGGGAGTGACCACGACATGGCGATGACCCTGAACCTGGCCGACGACGTGGCGGCCGACGTCGCCGTGCTCGGCGTCCCCGTGTTCGCCGACGGCGGGGTGCCCGCCGGTGCCGGCGCCGAGCTCGACCACGGGTGGCTCTCGGACCGTCACTTCAAGGCCAAGCCGGGCGATGCCCTGGCCATGCCCGCCGACGACGGCACAACCGTCGTGGCCGTGGGAATGGGCGACCGTCACGAGGTGACCGCCGACACCCTGCGGCGAGGCGCCGCCGCCCTGGTGCGGGCGGCGTGGGACTCCCCCTCGGCCGCCACCACCATCGTGGCCGCCGCTCCCGACTTGGATGGCGCGGCGGCCGCCCAGGCCGTCGTGGAGGGGGCCGCTCTGGCCGCCTACCGGTTCACCCGCTACAAGGGCGACCCCCGCCCGTGCCAGCTGGACACCTTCACCGTCGTGGGCACCGGGGCCGCGGCTCGCCGGGGCCTGGAACGGGGCACCCGGGTGGCCGGCGCCGTCACCATGGCGCGCGACCTGGTGAACGAGCCGGCGGGGGCGATGCCCCCTTCGCGCCGGGCCGAGGGGGCGGCCGCGGCCGCCGCCGACGGTCGCCTGGAGCTGACCGTCTGGGACGAGGTGGCCATCGACAACGAGGGTCTCGGTGGGCTGGCCGGCGTGGCACGGGGTTCGGATGAACCGGCCCGCCTCATCCGCCTGTCGTGGGACCCTCCCGGTGCCAAGGCACGCATCGCCCTCGTCGGCAAGGGGATCACGTTCGACTCCGGGGGCCTGTCCATCAAGACCGCCGACGGCATGGAGACCATGAAGACGGACATGTCGGGAGCGGCGGCGGTGCTGGCCACCATGGCCGTCATCCCCGACCTGGCGCCCGATGTCGCCGTGCTCGCCATCGTGCCCGCCACCGAAAACATGCCCGGCGGCCGGGCCACCAAGCCGGGCGACGTGCTCAAGACCCGGAACGGCAAGACGATCGAGGTGCTCAACACCGACGCCGAGGGGCGGCTCGTGCTGGCCGACGGCCTGGCCCTGGCGGTGGAGGCCGGCGTGGACGCCATCGTCGACCTCGCCACCCTCACCGGCGCGTGCATGGTGGCGCTCGGGCCCAAGATCGCCGGGCTCATGGGCAACTCCGACGACTGGACCGAGCAGGTACGCGCCGCCGCCGAGCGGGCGGGCGAGAGCGTGTGGCCCCTTCCCCTTCCCGAGGAGTACCGCCCCAGCATCGACTCCGACGTCGCCGACGTGAAGAACATCGGCTCCGATCGCCACGGCGGGGCCCTCACCGCCGGCCTGTTCCTGCGGGAGTTCGTCGGCGACGTGCCGTGGGCCCACCTCGACATCGCCGGTCCCGCCCGGAGCAGCGACGACGACGGCTACGTGCGCAAGGGGGGAACGGGCTGGGGCGTGCGGACGCTGGTCGAGTTGGTGACCTCGTTCCGCCCGCCGGCGGCCACGTCCGTTCGAGCCGGGCGCCCAGACGTGTCAGAGTGAGGCGTGGCGGACACGGGAAGCACCGGCAGAGGCGGTCGTAGGCCCCCGACGGGTAAGGCCGCGCCGCCCGTCCGAAAGGCCGCTCCGCGCAAGGCGGCGGCCAAGAAGGCGCCGGCGCGCGAGGGGCCGGCGCCGGTCACGCGCCAGCGGTCCCCGGCCAAGAAGGCGGCGGCCCCCCGCAAGGTGGCGGCCCGGAAGGCGCCCCAGGTGGCGGCACCGGTCGCGCGACCACGACCCCCGGCAAAGAAGGCGGCGGCGGCAACGGCTACGCGCAAGGCTGCGACCAGGAACGTGCCCCCGGCCGACGTGGCGGCCCCCGCCCCCCGGCGACGGGCCCCGGCCAAGAAGGCGCCCGTCTTCGAGGCCCGGCAACCGGCGGACCCGACCGAGGATCTGACGACGGCTCCGGGCGAGACCTTCGACGCAGCCGCGAACTACGACCCCGTCACGCCACCCCCGCCTCCCCCACCTCCGCCGCCGGGCGCCCAGCCGCCTCCCTCGTCGTCGGGACCCTCATGGGTGCCACCCGGCGGTGCGCCGGCCTCGGGCCCGCCCACCGGTCCGCCCCCGCCGCCCCCGGGCGCCCCGTCCCCTCCTCCGTCCGGCGGCAACTGGGCACCGCCACCGCAACCGCCGCCGGGAGGATGGGCACCGCCGGGTGCCGCCGCCCCGCAGTGGGGGCCGCCCGCCACGCCCAAGACCGAGGGAATGGCCATCGCCGCCTTCGTGCTGGCGCTGGTGTCGTTGTTCTTCCTCAGCATCCTCGTCATCCCCGCCATCGTGGCCATCGTCCTGGCCCTCGTGGCCCGGAAGCGCATCAAGACGAACCCGGCCAGGAAGGGCCGCGGCCTGGCCACCGCCGCCCTGATCATCGGCATCGTTGCGGCGCTGGTCGGCATCGCCATCGACGTGGGCATCGCCGTCTTCGTCTCCCAGGTGACGAGCTACGAGGACCTCGAGGCCGGCGACTGCGTCAAGGACCCGGGCGACCAGTTCTCACTGCTCCGCACCCAGAGCTGCTCCGGCAGCCACGAGCGCGAGGTCTTCGCCACCTTCGACAATCCCGAACCCCTGTCGGCCGAGTACCCCGGCCGTCAGAACCTGCAGATCTACGCCCAGAACGAGTGCTCGGCCCGGTTCCCCGAGACGGGCACCGTGCCGCCGAAGTCCGAGCTCGAGCCGGTCGTGCTGGTACCCAGCCGGGGTCGATGGGACGACGGCGAGCGGCGCATCGTCTGCCTGGTCGGCCGCGTCGACGGC
>CAYTTL010000204.1:0-5488 GCA_964440725.1 uncultured Acidimicrobiales bacterium
GAGGAGGTCGGCGGCGCGGATCGGGATGCTGCGCACGGGTGCGGCCATGCGCCCAGTGTCGGGCCGATCTCGGTCCGGGAGCACCGGGGGTGCCCCTCACCCCCCGTCGGGCGAGTCCCTATTCAGGCGCAGGATGATGCGGTTGCCCCGGTCCCAGGTGACGTAGTTCCACGCCCAGTTGAGCAGGACGGCGGCCCGGTTGCGGGCGCCGACCAGCAGCACCAGGTGAAGGCCGAGCCACGAGAGCCACCCGGGCGTGCCTCCGAGTCGGATGCCCAGGGGCAGGTCGGCGACGGCCGAGTGCCGGCCGACGGTGGCCATCTTGCCCTTGTCGCGGTACCGGAAGGCCCTGGTCGCCCGACCGCCCAGCCGGGCGCCGATGCCGGCGGCGACGTGGCGGGCCCCCTGCTGGGCCACGGGGGCGACCATGGGCAGGGGCCCCCGGGCGTCGCTGAAGCCGGCCATGTCGCCGATCACGAACGCCTCGGGGTGGCCGGGGATGGAGAGGTCCTCGTTGACGACCACAGTGCCGGAACGGCTCTGCTCGACGCCGAGGAGGTCGGCCACGGGGTTGGCCCGCACGCCCGCCGCCCACACGAGGGTCCTGGTGGGCACGACGGTGCCGTCGTCGAAGGTCACGCCGTCGGGGGTGGCCTCGGCGATCCTGGTGCCCAGGCGCACCTCCACGCCCCGCGACAGAAGCGTACGCAGGGCCTCGGCCTGCGACGACGGGTGGAAGCCGTTCAACAGGTGGTCGCCCATCTCGACGAGCACCACCGAGGCCCGGCGCACGTCGAGGGCGGGGAAGTCGCGCCCCAGCACGCGGAACAGCTCGGACAGGGCACCCGACACCTCGACGCCCGTCGGGCCCCCGCCGGCCACGACCACGGTGAGGAACCCGGCGTCGACGAGACTGGGGTCGGTGTGGGCCTGCTCGAAGTGCTCGAGGAGGTGGTTGCGCAGAGCCATGGCGTCGGGGAGCGACTTGAGGGGGAAGGCGTTGTCGGCCACGCCCGGCACCCCGAACGTGTCGTTCACCGAGCCCGCGGCCAGGATGAGGAAGTCGTAGGGGAGCGGAGGCCCGGCGTCGAGGTCGACGCGGCGGGCGTCGAGGTCGACACCGGTCACCGTCGCCATGCGGGCGTCGACGTTGGTCTGGCCCCAGAAGATCCCTCGGAGGTTGTGGGCGATGTCGCCGGGTCCGAGGGCGGCGGTCGCCACCTGGTAGAGCAGCGGCCAGAAGCCGTGGTAGTTGTGCCGGTCGACGACCGTGACGTCGACGGGCAGCGCCCGCAGGGCCTTGGCCGCGGCCACGCCGCCGAACCCCCCACCGACGACGACGACACGCGGTCGCTCGCCCGCGGCCGTGCGCGTCGTCAGGGTTTTCGCAGGGTCGTGGGCTACGGCCAGAACCTAGCGAGTCGAGGAGGGGGTCCCAGGGCCGCTGATATGGTGCGGGGATGGCCAGGTTCGGCGCGGTTGTCACCGCGATGGTGACGCCTTTCGGCGACGACGGGTCTCTCGATCTCGACGCCGCGGTGGCGGTCGCCCGTTGGCTGGCCGACCACGGCAGCGACGGCCTCGTCGTTGCCGGAACGACCGGCGAAGGCCCCGTTCTCTCCGACGACGAGAAGCTCGACCTGTGGCGCGCGGTCACCCAGGCGGTGACCATCCCGGTCGTGGCCGGCTCCGGCAGCAACGACACGGCGCATTCCGTCGAGCTCACCCGCCGGGCCGCCGGGTGCGGTGTCGCCGGTGCCCTGGTGGTGACGCCGTACTACAACCGGCCCTCCCAGTCGGGCATCGAGGCCCACTTCCGGGCCGTGGCCGCCGCCTCCGACCTGCCCCTGATGATCTACGACATCCCCGTTCGCACCGGGCGCAAGGTGGAACACGACACCCTGGTGCGCCTGGCCCGCGAGGTGCCCACGATCGTGGGCGTCAAGGACGCCGCCGGTGACCCTTCGGGCTCGGCCCGGCTGGTGGCCGACACCCCCGACGGCTTCGAGCTCTACGGCGGCGACGACAGCCTCACCCTCCCGCTCCTGTCGATCGGTGCGGTCGGCGTGGTTGGAGTTGCAACTCACTGGGCCGCTCCCCACTTCGGGGAGATGGTGGCCCGGTTCACCAAGGGCGATGTCGCCCGCGCCCGGGAGGTCAACGCCACGCTGTTCCCTTCGTACGCCTTCCAGACGGGCGACACCGCTCCCAATCCGGTGCCGGCCAAGGCCATGATGCGGGTGCTCGGTCATCGGGTGGGCCAGTGTCGCCTCCCCATGGGCCCCGCTCCCGCCGGTCTCGACGACGCGGCGCGCGAGGTGCTCGGTGCCCTCGCCGGCTCCGGCGTCACGGTTGATCTCGCGCGTGGCTGATCCCGTCCGCATCACCTTCCTCGGTGGCCTGGGCGAGATCGGGCGCAACTGCGCGGTCTTCGAGCAGGAGGGGCGGCTGCTCCTCCTCGACTGCGGCCTCATGTTCCCCGACGCCGACATGCTCGGCGTCGACCTGGTGTTGCCCGACTTCACCTGGCTGCGCGAGAACGCCGACCGCATCGAGGGGTGTGTCCTCTCGCATGGTCACGAGGACCACGTGGGCGCCCTGTCCTACCTGTTGCGCGACCTGTCCTTCCCGCTGTTCGGATCGCAGCTCACCCTGGGCCTGGCCCGCAGCCGCATCGAGGAGGGGGGCCTGCTCGGGCGCACCAGCTTCAATCCCGTCGCCGACGGCGAGCGTAGACGCATCGGTCCGTTCGACTGCGAGTTCATCCCCGTCACCCACTCGGTGCCCCACGGTTTCGCCACGGCCTTCCACACGCCTCAGGGTGTGATCCTGCACTCGGGTGACTTCAAGATCGACCTGACCCCCGTCGACGGGCGCGTCACCGACCTGGGTCGTATCGGGGCCCTCGGGCGCGATCCCGGCATCCGCCTCCTGCTCTCCGACTCCACCAACGCCGAGGAGCCCGGGTACACCGACAGCGAGAGCTCGGTGGGCCGCGTCCTGCGCGACATCTTCCGCGCCCACCCCGGCCGCCGCATCATCACTGCCTGCTTCGCCAGCCACATCCACCGCATCCAGCAGATCGCCGATGCCGCCGTCGCCACCGGCCGCAACGTGGCTACCCTCGGCCGTTCCATGGCGAAGAACGTGGCCCTGGCCATCGACATGGGATTGCTCAGCATTCCCAAACACGCCCTGGTCGACATCGAAGCCATCGGTGGCATGGACCCCGGCAAGGTGTGCGTGATCTCCACCGGCTCCCAGGGCGAGCCCATGTCGGCCATCACCCTGATGGCTGCGGGCGAGAACCGGCGCCTGACCCTGAGCGATGGCGACGTCGTGGTCATCAGCGCCAACGCCATCCCCGGCAACGAGTACTCGGTGAACCGGGTCATCGACGGGCTCTACCGGCGGGGTGCCCAGGTGGTGCACGCCGGCCTGGCCCCGGTGCACGTCACCGGGCACGCCATGCAGGGCGAGCTCTGCACGTTGCTGGCCCTGGCCCGTCCCGAGCACTTCATTCCCGTGCACGGCGAGTTCCGCCATCTCACCCACCACTCCCGGCTGGCCATGGAGATGGGAGTCGTCGAGAACAACGTGCTGTTGGCCGAGGACGGAGACGTGGTCGAGCTCACCGACGCAGGCCTCGACTTCGTCGACAGCGTGCCCTCGGGCTACCTCTACGTCGACGGCATCGTCGGCGACGTGAGCCACGGCGTGCTGCGCGACCGACGGGTGCTGGCCGACGAGGGCGTGATCGTGGTGGTGGTGGCCGTCGACGCCACGTCCGGAGAGGTGCTGGCCGACCCCGAGATCATCACCCACGGCTGGGTGTACGCCCCCGAGGCCGAGGCGCTCCTCGACGAGGCCCGCCAGCAGGTCGTGGCCGTCCTCGAGCAGGCGGCCGACGAGCACCAGGTCGACCTCGAGACCCTCAAGCGACGGGTACGCAAGTCGCTGGCCCGCTTCGTCAACGAACGCACGAAGCGCAAGCCCATGATCGTCCCGGTCGTCGTCGAGGCCTAGTACCGGGGAGACGGCGGCGTGGGACCGAAGCGGATTCAGCTGCTTGTGGGGTCGGCGGCGTTGCTGGTCCTAAATTGCCGGGATCGCTGTGGCCGCCACTGAGGACGAGCCAATCGCGAGTCCTGGGATCGAGATCGTCGGGCTGGGTTCCTTCGGACCGGAGGACCTGCCCGGGGCGCTGGCCGCGTCCTGAAGCGACCCGCCCGAGCTACCGGGACCGCGTCGCCCCGGTCTTTGCCGCCTGGGTGGGCGTTGTCTCCTTGGTCCCGCCCCCGCGGAGGGCGGTGACCCTGTTCAACAAGTCGAACCAGAACGGGGCCCCGAGCGAGAGGGCGATCGCCGTGAACAGCCACCCGAGGATGGCCACGCCGTAGCTGTCCGGGCGCTGCCCCTCGCCCCACCCGAGTGGGAGCTGCAGCCCGTTGATCTGGCTCAGGTCGTCCTGGATGCTGCCGACCTGGTCGCCGAGGTCCCCCGGCGTGGGGGGCGCTCCCGCGATGGTGGTCGTGGTGGCGGGCGGCGGCAACTTCTTCACCTCCTCGAGAACGGCCTGGCGTAGCGGGCCGTCGGTCCACAGGCGCTGAGAGACCTGGACTGTGTCGACGTTCAGGGCGACGGCGAGGAGCAGACCGAGGATCAGGGCCATCGTCTGGGCCATGCGCTTGTACCAGCCGGATGCGCGGTCCATGGTGTCGTTGAACCACTGCTCGACGCCGGCTCTGAACGTGACCACGTTCTGGCTGGCCGCCCGCCACAGGATCTCCAGTGAGTCCTTCAGGTCGGGGTCGCTGACCTGGGCGAGCTCGTCGGCGATGGCGCGCTCGACCGCCGGCGATGTGGGGGGAGGGGGTTCGGCCCCGGCGCCGCTATCGGGGTGGGACGGATCGGCCCCGGTGGCCTGAGAAGCAAGCGCGAAGCGGAGGCGGTCACCGGGGTCCGGGGGCAGGGGAGGGTCGGCGGTCACGGCGGTGGGGCAGGTGCTGTCGAGCAGGGCGACGACGAACTTCTCGGCGGGCAGGTACGACGGGCCCGGCTTCTGAAGGCGCCGGAGCAGCCGCTTGAGCCCCTTGGGTGGGTCGTCCTTGCCCCGGTACAGGCTGGTGATGAACGGGTGCTCGTAGACCTTGGCCGCGTAGGCCTGGCCCACGAGGTGACGGATCGCCTTGCGCAGGTTCCGGGCCCGCAGGGACAGCGCCGTGGCCACCAGCTCGTTGATCTTCGTGCACACCAGGCTGAGCAGCGAATACAGCACGATGAGGCCGATGGCAATCTCGATGACCGCGTTCAACACATCGAGCCCTCCGAGGACGTCGGTGGTCCAGGCTCGCGCCTGGGCACCGCCGAGCGGGGGATGCCAGGGTGGGATGGCAGCGGCGTCCCGTGTGACCAGTGTTGCTCCTGTTACGGTTGTGCGTACTGTGGCTACGACCGCCGGGGCCAAGAAGCGAGCGACGGGCAAGGG
>CAYTTL010000205.1:0-3564 GCA_964440725.1 uncultured Acidimicrobiales bacterium
GCAAACGCGGCGACAAACCCGAGAAGATGTCGAACCCTGCGCATTGTTCCCCCCTAGCTCCCCACGAGCCCCAGTCGTCCGCGGGCTCACCAACTATACGGCGCGGCCGCGCGACCGACTAGGGAAGGGCCTGCTTGGCGGTGCTATCCTCGTCGGCCGCACCCCACCGAGGGCAGTGGCTCAATTGGTAGAGCTCCGGTCTCCAAAACCGGCGGTTGGGGGTTCGAGTCCCTCCTGCCCTGCTGGCCTCGAAAGGGTGCTGGAATTTGGCTGCGAACCGACAAATGAAGCGCATGATGCAGCGCCAGGGCCAGGTCGACGCCGACGGCTCTCCGGCGGCGCGCAAGGAGACCCAGACTCGTGCTCGACCGGCTCCCAGGCCCAAGAAGGAGCGCCTCGGTGCCGCAGAGTTCACCCGCCAGGTCCGTGCCGAGCTTCGCAAGGTCGCCTGGCCCACCCGGGCCGAGGTCGTCAACTACTCGATCGTCGTCTTCGTGGCGCTGATCCTGCTGACCGGCCTGATCTTCGGCCTCGACTACGTGTTCGGCAAGTTCGTGATCCTGTTGTTCAAATGATGTCCGAGACCGACGGCACCACGACCGAACCGACCGGCGACAGCGACGCTCCCGTCGCCCTCACCGAGGACGAGCTGCTGGCCGCCGGTGCGGCCGACGGCGTCGCCCCCCAGGCCGACGGCGCCTCGCCCGACGAGCTCGGCTTCGACGACGACGAGGATCTCGAGGAGATCGTCGTCGAGAGCCCCTACGACCGTCCCGGCTCGTGGTACGTCGTGCACACCTACGCCGGGTACGAGAACAAGGTGAAGTCCAACCTGCAGAGTCGCATCGCCTCCATGAACATGGAAGACCGCATCTTCGAATGCGTCATCCCCATGGAAGACGTGATCGAGTTCAAGGGCGGCAAGAAGGTCACCGTCCAGAAGAAGGTGTTCCCCGGTTACCTGCTCGTGCGGTGTGAGCTCGACGACGATTCGTGGCGGGTGGTTCGCAACACGCCCGGTGTCACCGGTTTCGTGGGCCTCGGAGCCAAGCCGACGCCTCTGTCCCGCAAAGAGGTGGAGAGCATCCTCCAGGTGCAGCCTGGTGGCACCGAGGGCACCAAGAAGACCCGTCCCCACCGGCCCATGTACGAGGTGGGCGAGAGCGTGCGGGTGAAGGAAGGGCCCTTCGCCGATTTCTCGGGCTCGATCGCCGAGATCAACGAGGACCAGCTCAAGGTCAAGGTTCTCGTCAACATCTTCGGGCGGGAGACCCCGGTCGAGCTGGAGTTCAGCCAGGTCGCCAAGCTGTAGCGCTGGCGACAGAACAGGAGAGGAACGGACATGGCGAAGAGACGCGTCGCCGCGGTGGTGAGAATTCAGATTCCGGCCGGGGCGGCCACCCCGGCCCCGCCCGTGGGTACGGCGCTCGGCCCCCACGGAGTGAACATCATGGAGTTCTGCCGGCAGTACAACTCCGCGACCGAAAGCCAGCGGGGCACGGTCATCCCCGCCGAGATCACCGTGTTCGAGGACCGCTCGTTCACCTTCATCACCAAGACGCCCCCGACGCCCGTCCTTCTACGGGCCGCGGCCGGCATCGAGAAGGGCTCCATGCTCCCCGGCCGTGACGGCGCGGGCACCGTCACCGACGCCCAGCTCACCGAGATCGCCACGACCAAGATGCCCGACCTCAACGCCAACGACATCGACGCCGCCAAGCGCCAGGTCGCCGGCACCGCCCGCTCCATGGGAATCGTGGTCCGATGACGACGACACAGGTCCGCGGCGGCAAGAAGTACGTCGAAGCCGTCCGTCGCTTCGACCGCCAGCAGCAGCACGGCCCGGGCGAGGCCGTCGACCTGGTGAAGAGCCTGGCGTCGGCCCGCTTCGACGAGACCGTCGAGATGGCCGTACGGCTCGGTGTCGATCCCCGCAAGGCCGACCAGATCGTGCGGGGAACGGTCGCCCTGCCGGCAGGCACGGGCAAGACCGTGCGCGTCGCCGTCTTCGCCGAGGGTGCCGCCGCCGCCGAGGCCCGGGAGGCCGGCGCCGAGGTGGTCGGGGGCGACGATCTGGCCGAACGGGTGGCGAAGGGGTTCCTCGACTTCGACGTGGCCGTCTCCACGCCCGACCTCATGCGTTCCCAGGTCGGCAAGCTGGGGCGGGTTCTCGGTCCGCGCGGCCTCATGCCGAACCCCAAGACGGGCACGGTCACCGAGGAGGTCGGCAAGGCCGTCCGGGAGTTCAAGGGCGGCCGCGTCGAGTACCGCACGGACCGCTACGGCAACATCCACGTCCCCATCGGCAAGGTGAGCTTCGGCCGCCGCGATCTGCTGGCGAACCTCCGGGCCGCCGTCGACGAGCTGGCCCGGGCCAAGCCGGCGGCCGCTAAGGGCCGGTACATGATCGGGATCACGCTGTCGTCGACCATGGGCCCCGGCATCAAGGTCGATCCGAGTCGCATCAAGAGCATCGACGAGGAGCTGGGCGAGGCGCCCTGACGGCGCGACTAGAGTTCATTCCCTACTCACCAACGCCACAGACGTTCGGTGCGCATCGGCGCATAAGGGTCTGCTTTCGGATCCACCCAACCAGGCGTGAAGTCCCAGCTCCGAGGGGCCTTCTCGTCTGCCGTGCCGTCGCCCGGGCGAGGAGGTTGGCCAGATGGCCATCGAGAACCCCAGACCTGAAAAAGTCGCCGTCGTCACCGAGGTGCGCGAGCGCATCTCGTCGGCCAACGCCACCCTGCTCACCGAGTACCGGGGCCTGAAGGTCGACGAGCTCGCCGAGCTGCGCCAGTCGGTGCGGGCGGCGGGCGGCGACTACAAGATCTACAAGAACACGCTCGTGCGCCTCGCCGTGGCCGACCTCGGGATCGAGGGCCTCGACGAACTTCTCGTCGGGCCCACCGCCGTCGCCTTCGTCGACGGCGATGCCGTGCTCGTGGCCAAGGCGCTCAAGGAGTTCTCCAAGACGGCGCCCAACCTGGTGGTCAAGGGCGGTGTGCTCGGGCGCACGGCGCTGAGCGCGGCCGACGCCGGAGCGCTGGCCGACGTGGCGCCCCGCGAGGTGGTGCTGGCCCAGCTGGCCGGTGCTCTGGCCGCTCCGCTCCGCCAGTTCGCCGGCCTGCTCGGCGCCCTGCCCCGCAACATGGCGTACGGTCTGTCCGCCCTGATCGACAAGCGGGGGGGACCCGAGGCCCCGGCCGCGGAGGCCGAGACCCCGGCCGCCGAGGCCGAGACCGCGGAGGCCGAGACCCCGGCCGCTGGGACTGCGGAGGCTTCGACGTCGGAGCCCGAAGCCCCGGCATCCGAGCCGTCCACACCCGAGCCCCCCGCACCCGAGCCCCCCGCACCGGAGGCTCCCGAGCCGGAGGCCCCCGCCCCCGAAGCGGTAGCGCCGGACGAGGCAGCCGCCGCCCCCGAAGCCGTCGAAGCGGCCGCTGCCGGCGACGCCCCTGAAGCGGTGGTGCCCGTCCAGGCCGCCGAGAGCCCCGAGGCCCCCGCCCCCCCCCCCCCCCCCCCCGCCCCCCGGGGGGCGGGCGCCCCCCCCCCCCCATCCCC
>CAYTTL010000205.1:3574-5431 GCA_964440725.1 uncultured Acidimicrobiales bacterium
AGTCTGCCGACAAGGAGCAGTGATGGCCACCAAAGAAGACATCCTCGACAGCATCGCCAACATGACCGTGCTCGAGCTCAGCGAGCTCCTGAAGGAGTTCGAGGACAAGTTCGGCGTCACCGCGGCCGCCCCGGTCGCCGCAGCCGCCGCGCCTGCGGGCGGCGGGGGCGACGCCGCTCCACCCGCCGAGGAGCAGGACGAGTTCGACGTCGTCCTGGCCGCGGTCGGCGACAAGAAGATCCAGGTCATCAAGGAGGTGCGGTCGCTCACCAACCTGGGCCTGAAGGAGGCCAAGGACCTGGTGGACAACGCCCCCAAGCCTGTCCTCGAGAAGGCATCGAAGGAAGACGCCGAGAAGGCCAAGACCCAACTGGAAGCCGCCGGCGCCACCATCGAGGTCAAGTAACCCCCCTCCCCCCTCACACCGGGCGGGAGCGGCACACCCGGGGAGGGGTCCCGGGTGGCGCCCACGGAAGGGGTCCCCATGGGGCAGGGGCCCTATGGGGAAGGGTCCGTGGGTGACAGGACCCGGGAGCCCGGGAGCGCGAAGGGCCTTGACCGGGCCCGTCGTATGCCTTAGCCTCCCCCCAGGCACCTTACGGCCTTGCCGTAACGCGTCGGCATGAGTAAGCTGTTCTCTGCCGTGCCCGCCCGCGTGTCGCTCCCCTCCGTAAGTCGGTGGATGAGACGCGCCCCGGCACCCTCCGCATCACCGCTCGCATCCTCGTAAAGGGAGCCGCCCCGTGCCGTCCCGTCCCGCCACCCGGGAACGCTTCTCCTTCTCCAGCCTGGGCGAGGTCCTGCCCCTGCCGGACCTGATCGCCGTCCAGCGTGACTCGTTCCGCTGGTTCCTCGACACGGGCCTGGCGGAAACGTTTCGCGACATCAGTCCCATCGAGGACTTCACCGGCCAGCTGAAGCTGCTGCTGGAGTTCGACGCCGCCGACCCCGACCTGCGCCCGCCGCCGAAGTTCACGGTGGACGAGTGCAAGGAAAAGGACATGACGTACTCGGCGCCCATCTTCGTGCGCGCCCAGTTCCTCAACGCCAACACCGGCGAGATCAAAGAGCAGACGGTCTTCATGGGCGATTTCCCCGTGATGACCGACAAGGGCACCTTCATCATCAACGGCACCGAGCGCGTGGTCGTCTCCCAGCTGGTGCGGTCCCCCGGCGTGATCTTCCAGCCCGGGCGCGACGCCAAGACCATCGCCACCGGCACCATCCACCCCTACCGCGGTGAGTGGATCGAGTTCGACATCGAGCAGAAGCCCGGCAAGGACGTCACCGCCGGCACCCGGGTGGCCCGCAAGCGCCGCTTGAGCCTGTTCGTGCTGCTGCGGGCCCTGGGCTACGACGAGGAGCTGCAGCCCGGCTTCCTCGACCGCTTCGTGCGTCACTTCGACTTCCTCGAAGGCCAGTGGGAGAAAGAGCGTGAGCTCGCCCCCACCCGCGACGAGGCCCTGGTCGAGATCTACAAGCGGGCCCGTCCCGGCGAGCCGCCGCAGGTCGAGGCGGCCCGGGCCTACTTCGAGAACGCCTTCTTCAACCCCAAGCGCTACGACCTCACCCGGGTGGGCCGCTACAAGCTCAACCGCAAGCTGGGCCCGGAGATCGAGAAGATCGCCGACCTGTTCGCCACCGACCTCGAGCGCCCGAGTCAGAGCCAGGGCGTGCTGTCGCCCACCGAGATCCTGGCCGCCACCACCTACCTGCTCCATCTGGCCGCCGGCGAGGCCGGCTACCGCCTCGACGACCAGGACCACTTCGCCAACCGTCGTATCCGGTCGGTGGGCGAGCTCATCCAGAACCAGGTGCGCATCGGCCTGTCCCGCATGGAGCGGGTCGTGCGCGAGC
>CAYTTL010000206.1:0-5322 GCA_964440725.1 uncultured Acidimicrobiales bacterium
CGCTCAGAGGGCCGCTCGGGCCCTGCCCCCCGCTCAGAGGGCCGCTCGGGCCCTGCCCCCCGCTCAGAGGGCCGCTCGGGCCCTGCCCCCCGCTCAGAGGGCCGCTCGGGCCCTGGCGCTGCAAGGTGCGGACGATCTCCGCCTTCTCGTCGGGAAGCGCCCCGCCGTGGACCTCCTCGATGCCCAGCTCGGCGGCCACCCGGACGGCGGCCCGGATGTTGTCGCCGGTGACGAGCACGGGGCGGATGCCTGCCGCCTTCATGGCGGCGACCGCTTCGGCGGCGTCGGGGCGCAGCCGGTCGTCGAAGGCGATCGCTCCCAGGGCTTGGCCGTCACGGCTGGCGACCACGACGGTGCGCCCCGCCTCCTCCAGCTCGGTGATGCGGCCTGCCAGGGCGGACAGGTCGACGCCCTCGCCCTCGACGAAGCTCGGACGCCCCACCAGGACCTGATGGCCGCCGATGCGGGCCAGCACCCCACGACCGGCCAGCGAGTCGAAGTCCTCCACCGCCGGGACGTCGAGGCCCCGCTCCACCGCGGCGGTGAGCACCGCCTGGGCCAGTGGGTGCTCCGACGACGCCTCCGCGGCGGCGACCAGGGCCAGCAGCTCGTCGACATCCCGCTCAGGGGGCCGCTCGGGCCCAGGATTCGAGACCGCCTCGATCTCACGCACCGTGGGATGCCCCTCGGTGAGGGTGCCGGTCTTGTCCAACACGATGGTGCGCACGATGCGAAAGGCCTGAAAGGCCTCCCCGGTGCGCATGATGATGCCCTCGTCGGCGGCCTCGCCCGCGCCGCGGACGATCGACAGCGGAGCGGCAATGCCCACGGCGCAGGGATAGCCCATCACCAGCACGCTGAGCGAGGCGAACGCCGCCCGCTGGATGTCGATGTCGCCGTTCACCGCCCAGGATCCGACGATCCAGCCCACGAAGGCACCGAGGGACAGCAGCAGCACCGCCGGCGCGTAGACGCGCAGGATGCGGTCGACGAGGTGCAGGATCCCCGGCTTGAGCGCCCGCGCGTCCTCGACGTGGCGCACGACCTGGGCCAGGAAGCTCTCTTCGCCGACGGCCGACACGGCCACGAGCAGCGTCCCGCTGCCGTTGATGGAGCCCCCCATCACCGCGTCTCCCACTGAACGTTCGACCGGCACGGGCTCGCCGGTGACGAAGGACTGGTCCACCGCGGAGTGGCCGTCCACCACGTCGCCGTCGACGGGGACGCGCTCGCCGGGACGGATGCGCACCAGGTCACCGACCACGACGTCGGCGATGGGGATCTCCGCCTCGGCGCCGTCGCGCAGCACCCGGGCCACGTCGGGCTGCAGGTCGAGCAGCCGCTTGATGGCTTGGGAGCTGCGGGTCTTGACCAGCAGTGACAGCCACTCGGAGAACAGGTGGTAGGTGGTCACCAGCACCGCCACCCCGAAGAACGGCCCCGTCGGGTAGTCGTCGGGGCGGAACACCAGGCCGATCGCCCCGCCGACCAGGCCGGCGAAGGCGGCGGCCTCGAGCATGACGTGCTGGTTGAGGATGCCCCGGCGGATGGACTGGAGCGACATCGCCAGGATGTGGCGGGACAGGCCGAACACCATGCACAGGGCGAAGGCGGCGACGATCCACGGCACCGCCGGGTCGATCACCCCGCTGATCTCGAGTGCCAGCGTGCCCGCGGTCATGACCGCCAATGCCGCGGTACCACCTACCGCCGTGGCCACGCCCCGGGGGCGCAGCAGGAGGTAGGCGATGGCCAGGAAGCTGAGTCCCACGGCCGCGCACATGTACCAGAGGCCGGCGACCGACATCAGCACCGAGATGGTCTCCAGGCTGAAGGCGATGCCCCACAGCAGCCGCCGGCCCTCGCCGACGAGCTCGGCCTCCTCCTCCTCGTAGGGGCGCACCTTCGCCGGATCACGGGCGCTGTAGCCGATGTCGCGCAGCGTGTCGACGAGCTCCTGCGGACGGACCCTGCCCGGGTCGTAGGTGACCAGGGCCTGTTCGTGGGTGAGGCTGACGGCGACCTTTGCCACCCCCGCCTTCCGGCCGAGGGCCTTTTCGAGGGTGCCCGTGCACAGCGAGCAGTGCAGGCCCCCGATGCGGGCGCGGAACCGGGCCAGGCCGTCGGGGCCGACGGACTCGTCGAGCCAGGTGGGACCGGCGAGGCGATCGTCGGGGGCGGCGGGAGCGGAGGTCATGGCCGTATCCCACACCTTCCCGCCGCTGGAGAGTCAAGTACCCCCGTCGTTCTTGACCTTCCACCTGACAGGAAGGTCTACAGTGTTCAGGTTGACGAGAGGCGAGGAGGAGTCCCTGGTGATCACCACGACGTTTCAGGTCGGCGAGATCCATTGCGCGAGCTGCGAGAACACCATCAGGACTGTGCTCTCCCAACTGCCGGGTGTGGCCCTGGTCGTGCCCTCGGCGGAGCGCAACGACGTGCGGGTGGGATTCGACGACACCAAGGTGACCGAGGAGCAGCTGCGGTCGCAGCTCGGAGCCGCCGGTTACGAGCCCCTTCCGTGAAGATCGGTGAGCTGGGCGACCGGGTCGGCGTCAACCCGAAGACGGTGCGCTACTACGAGAGCATCGGGCTCCTGCCCGAGCCCGACCGCCGGGCCTCGGGCTACCGCGACTACGGCGAGGACGACGTCGGCCGCCTGGTGTTCGTGAGAACCGCCCAGCGCCTCGGCCTGTCCCTGTCGGAGATCGGCGAGATCCTGGGCTTCCGCGAGCGGGCCGAGCGGCCCTGCGACTACGTGCTCGGCGTCATCGACCGCCAGGTCGCCGACCTCGACCTCCGCCTGGCGGAGATGGCCCGCCTGCGCTCGGAGCTCATCGCCCTCAAGGAGCAGGCCGACCGCCTGCCGAACGACGAAGCGTGCTACTGCGCCGTCATCGAGCACTCGCGCCCGGCGTCGGGCGGTTGACACGAGAGCGGCGGGGCGGACCGGCGGCGGCGCCTACAGGCCGGCCACCGCCGGGTGCTGCTGGGCCTTCTTCAGGTACGCCGGGTACCAACCGGTGAACTTGAAGGCGGCCACCATCGCCCCGATGGGGATGACCCAGTTGAACCACAGCTCCTCGTCGGGATAGGTACGGGTGACGGCCGACGAGGCCGTCATCACCACGAAGGCGGCGAACCAGGCCCAGGAGATGACCAGCGTCGACTGCAGGAAGACGGGGCTGGCCCAGAACTGCTCGGGGACGGTGTCGCGGGCGTACTGTCGGGTGAAGGGATGACCGGTCACGATCGACACGAGGACGATGGTCGCCAGGGCGGCGTTCGACATGACGAAGCACCAGTCGGCGAAGAACTCCTCGTCGGCGGTGAACGACGCGACGGTGAGCACCGCGAACCAGACCACCGTCCCGACCTCCAGGATCTTGAGGCTCCCGTGGGTGAGGCCCCACGCCGTCACGATGCCACTGGCGACGAGGCCCGCCACCGCCGCCTCCTCGAAGGTGTTGTTGGACACGAGGACCCAGTAGAGGATCCACGGACCCATGCCGACAAAGACCCCGCTCATTGCCCTCCCTCCCGACCGCCGCCTTCTCGCATTGGAGCGAACCGGCGGGGCCGTGTCAAGGGGCAGCCCGCGTCAGGCCGGGGGCGATGGGGACGAGCTCGGCGGCCTCCCACCGTCCGTGGTGGGCGGCCACGACGGTGAAGGCCACCGGCGTGTCGACCGCCACCGTGCGCGAACCGTCGGCCAGCTGGGTGCAGTGGAACACCAGCTCGCGGCCGTCGTCGCTTCGGACCCTGCCCAGGCCCCGCTGCTCGTCGAACTCCACCACCGTGCCGGTCGCCGGCATCAGTGCACGATCTTGGCCAGGGCCACCTCGACGATGTCGGTGGCACCGGCGTCCTTGAGGGCGGGGATGAGGACGTTGATGTCGGACTTGGGCACCACCGTCTCCAGGGCGAAGCCATCGGTGCCGAACAGCTTCGACACCGTCGGGGCCTTGAGCGCGGGCAGCAGGGCGATCACCGCGGCCAGGTCGTCCTCGGCCACGTTCAGCTTGACCAGCACCTTGCCCCGGGCCTCGAGCGTGCCCTGGAGGAGGGTGTGGAGTTGGGCCATGGCGTGCCGCTTGGGCGGATCGTCGTAGGCCGCAGGGTTGGCGATGAGCTCGGTGAAGCTGACCAGCATGGTGTCGAGGATGCGCAGCCCGGCGGCCCGCAGGGCCCGCCCCGTCTCGGTGATCTCGACGACGGCATCGGCGATCTCGGGCACCTTGGCCTCGGTGGCTCCGTACGACAGGCGGACGTCGGCGCTCACGCCGTGCTTCTCGAAGTAGCGCCGGGTCAGCTCGGGGTACTCGGTGGAGACCCGCAGGCCGGGCGGAAGATCCTCGACGCGCTCGACCGTCGACGCCCCACTCACCGCCAGCACCACCCGCACCGGCCGGGCGGTGGCCTTGGAGTAGTGCAACTGGCCGAGGGAGACAACCTCGCGTCCGGTCTCCTCGATCCAGTCGCGCCCGGTGATGCCCAGGTCGAACAGGCCCTCGGCGACATAGTGGGGGATCTCCTGGGGGCGCAGGATGCGCACCTCGTCGACGCGGGGATCGTCGATGGACCCCCGGTAGTCGACGTCGGATCCACGCGTCACGCCCAGGTCGGCATCGTCGAACAGCGACATGGTCGCCCGCTCCAGCGAGCCCTTGGGCAGGACGAGGCGGAGCAACGCCTAGACCCGACCGGCGCTCTTGGGAAGCTGGCGGATGAGGTCGACCATCTCGATGGCGGTCACCGCCGCCTCGAAGCCCTTGTTCCCGACCTTGCCCCCGGCCCGGTCGAGGGCGGCCTCGGTGGTCTCGGTGGTGAGGACGCCGAACACCACGGGCACGCCGGTGTCGAGGGTGACCCGCTGGATCCCCGCCGCGCACTGGGTGGCCACGTGCTCGTAGTGGTCGGTGGAGCCGCGGATGACCGCCCCCAGGCACACCACCGCGTCGTAGTCGCCCGACTGGGCCAGGCGCTGGGCGACGAGCGGAAGCTCGAAGGCGCCCGGGGCCCAGGCCAGGGTGGTCGACGACTCGTCGACTCCGTGGCGCGCCAGTGCATCGCGGGCGCCGGCGACGAGGCGGTCGGTGACGAGGTCGTTGAAGCGGCCGGCGGCCACCGCCACGCGCATGCCGTCACCGCGCAGTCGTCCTTCGTAGACGTTCATTCGAGGCCCTCCAGGAGATGACCGAGCCGGCGCTGCTTGGTTCGCAGGTAGGCGATGTTCTCGGGGTTGGGCTGGGACTGGAGCCCCAGGCGTTCGACGATCTGCAGGCCGTACCCCTCCAGGCCGCCGTACTTGGCCGGGTTGTT
>CAYTTL010000207.1:0-5267 GCA_964440725.1 uncultured Acidimicrobiales bacterium
AGGACCGTGGGGCGGCCTGCCATCGAAACCTACGTGCGAGGAGGCGGATACGCGGTGCTGGCTTCTCGGCAGGTGGAGCGCTGGGCGGCCGAGCAGCTGAACGGCATGGACCCGCAGCAGGCTGACCTCGTGTGCAAGTCCGCGGCGGCAAGCAGCGACGGAACAGTCGACGGCACGCTGCGACAGCTCGTCGCCGAGCTGGCGCGTCGCCAAGGCTTGCGCTGACGCCCCCGCCCGGCCAAGGTCGGCGGTGGATACCCGCTATCCCGCCTACCCTGAGACCGATGGGTGATCTTCGGCTCCTCCGGCACCGCCTGGCTGAGTTGGGGCCGGTCACCGTCGCCTTCAGCGGTGGCGCCGACTCCGCCTTCCTGGCGTGGGTGGCCAACGACACCCTCGGCCCCGGTGGGGCCCACGCGGTGACGGCGGTCTCGGCGTCGCTGGCGGACGGCGAGCGACTCGACTGCGCCGCCCTGGCCGGCGAATGGGGCCTGCGGTGGACGGCCGTCGAGACCGACGAGCTCGACCGTCCCGACTACGTGGCCAACGGCGGCGACCGGTGCTTCCACTGCAAGTCGGCCCTGCTCGACGCCCTCGCTCCTCTCGCCGACGCCGAGGGAGCCACGGTGGTGCTGGGCACCAACCTCGACGACCTGGGCGACCACCGGCCGGGCCAGCAGGCGGCGGCCGGGCGCGGGGCCGCCTTCCCCTTGGTCGACGCCGCCTTCACCAAGGCCGATGTCCGGGAGGCGTCGCGGGCCCTGGGCCTGCGCACCTGGGACAAGCCGGCCGCCGCCTGCCTGGCGTCGCGCGTCCCCTACGGCACGCCGGTGACCGTCACCACCCTCGACCGGGTGGGGCGGGCAGAGGCGGCACTGCGGGCCCTCGGCTTCGCCCAGGTACGGGTGCGCCACTACGGCGACCTGGCCCGCGTCGAGGTCGAGGCGGGCGATCTGGCTGCCGTCGTGGACCGCCGGCACGCCGTTGTCGAGGGAGTGCGGGGTGCCGGCTACCGCTACGTCACCCTCGATCTCGAGGGGTTCCGCTCGGGCAACCTCAATGGGGCCCTGGACCTGGAGCGGCCCGTCGGCCCGGTTGCCGGCGGGTAGAACCCGAAGCCACTGGACGCGGCCCGCCGGGATGGCCATGCTTCGGGTCTGATGGCAACCGTCCGAGTCAAGTTGACCTTTCCCGAACAGCTGATCAAGCAGCCCCTCCTCGGTCGCCTCGACCGCCAGTTCGACGTCCTGCCCAACATCCGGCGGGCCAACATCGAGGAGAAGGTGGGGTGGATCGTGTGCGAGCTGGCGGGCCAGCCCCACGCCGTGGAGGAGGCCATCGTCTGGCTCGAGGACAAGGGCGTCCAGGTCGACCGGCTGGGAGACGTCGTCGAGAGCTGAGTTTTCGGCGGCGGGCACCCGGTTCCTTCGGAACACGCCCGCCGCTGGCCGTCGGGGGCCCCCTGCCCCGACGGCATGCCAGGACACGGGCAGCCTGGACCGCCTACCAACCCTCGGTGCCCGGGCCCCCCTTGAACGGGCCCACGACGCCGCCCGTGATCCAGCCCCCGTAGAAGCCCCCGGGCTGGGCCTCGACGTACTCGCCGTCGACCAGGCACACCTCCATCAACCCCGGATAGAACGACACGTAGCCGGCCATGGCCTCGAAGCCCGCCGCCGGCCGCTCGTAGGACCACGCGCCGTCGACGGCGGTGTGGCCCTTCATGCTGGCGCTGAAGTAGGTGGCCACACCCTTGAACTCGCAGAACGAGGTGCGCCCCGTGGGCGTGAGCACGCCCGGGACGATGCTGTCGCGCGGCAGGTAGTACCCCGGGGGATGGCTGGTCTCGAGGACGCGAAGCGGCTCGAGGGTGAGGGCGATGGTCTCGCCACCGAGGATGACCTCGACCTGGCGGCGGACGGGCTCGAGTCGAGGAGGACGAGGGTAGTCCCACACCGACTCCTGGCCCGGTCCGGCGGCGACGGGCTCGGGTCTCATCGTCAGGTTCTCCCTGGGCAGCGGGTCGGGTGAGGCAAAATGGCGGCGTGGAGGATCATGCTAGGGCCCTGGCCGACGCCATCGAGGCCGCCCTGCCCGGTTGGGTGTGCCGCTCGGTGGCGGCGCGCATGGCGGCACCTCCGGAGATCGACGGTCCCTCGACGGCGTGGGTCACGGCTGCTGCGGCCGAGGCCGGGGAACGGGCGCGACTCGAGGTCGGCCCCCGGATCCGGGCCCTGCTCGACGCCGATATCGACGACCAGCGCACGACGCCGTTGGCGCTGCTCCGCAGCGCGGTCAGCTACCCCACCGCCGTGCTCGTGGCCGCCGGCCGGCCGGCCGTGCCCCGCGACCAGGCTCAGCAGCGCCTGTTCCCCGACGACATCTACGACCTCAACCCCGCAACCTTCGCCGATGTCGACCCTGCGCTGGCCGACCTGGGCCTGGCCTGGGGCGCGGCCAAGGCATGGACCCACCGCCAACGCCACCAGGTGGCCCGCTAGTGGGTCGGGTGGTGGCCTACGTCCCCGACCTCATGGACCGCTCGCGCGTGGCGGCGGCCCCCGCCGACATCACGTTCGTGAACGACCTGACGGGTCTGGCCGCGGCCGCGGCGGGGGCCGACACCGTGGTGGTCGACCTCACCCGCCCGGGGGTCCTCGAGGTCGTTCCCTCGCTGGGGAACCGGGTGATCGGCTTCGCCAACCACACCGAGCGCGAGCTCATGGACTCCGCCAAGGCCGCCGGCTGTGCTGTCGTGCTGGCCCGGTCGGCATTCTTCTCCCGCCTGGGTGAGCTGCTCCCCAGCTGACGACGGCTCAGCGCCGGTCGCCGTCGGGACGCTGCCAACCGGTGTCGCTGATTGGCCGCTGCTCGTAGAACACGCAGTCGTCGGGGCAGCCGAACGGCATCGACTCGGCGACGTCGAGCCGGCACCGCTCGATGCGGTCACCGGTCGGCAGGCTGCGGCTGCTGTAGTGGCGGCAGTCGACGCGAGCGGGCATCGGTCCATTGTCGCAGCCGCGACCGGCCGGTGCGCCGGCGGCCCACGACGATCCGACGTCGGCCCGCTACCGTCGCGACAGCGATGAGCGAACGCGGCCCCAACTCCGCCGGCGCCTCCGACCTCCTGCGCTGGAGCGAGGCCCTGGCCGGGATCGCCCGGACCGGTCTCGGCTTCACCGACAACCTCTACGAGCGGGAGCGCTTCGAGGAGGTCCTGCGGGTGGCCGCCGACATGCAGGTGGCGGCCGGCCTGGCGCCCGAGCCCGAGACGCTGGTGCAGGAGTGGCTGGGGCGAGTGGGCGAGGGCGTGGCCGGCTACGTGACGCCCAAGGTGGCCGTGGGCGCGGTGGTGGGCAACGAGCGCCAGGAGATCCTGCTCGTGCAGCGTGCCGACTCGGGCGCCTGGCTCTATCCGACGGGCTGGGCCGACGTGGGGTACTCGGCTTCCGAGGTGGCGGTGAAGGAGGTGCTGGAAGAGACGGGGATGGAGGTGGAACCTCTCCGCCTGGTCGCCGTGCTCGACGGGCTCCGCCTGGGGTTCACCCAGATCCCGCTCTACTCGCTGGTGTTCCACTGCCAGCTGCTCGGTGGGTCCCTCGCCGGGCATCCCCTCGAATGCCGCGACGTGGGCTGGTTCGCCGAGGACGCCCTACCCTCCCCGCGCGCCGGCGCCGGCCGATGGGAACCCCAGGCGTTCCGGGCCATCCGGGGCGAGCCTCTCGACGTGGTCTTCGACACGCCCCGGCGACCGCCGTGGCGTGTCACGGGTCCACTGCCGAGCGAGGACTAGGTTCGACCTCAGCAGACGTGCTGCCGACAGGAGGTGCCCATGCGCCTGGCGAAGCGGAGAAGGGTGCACCCGGATGATCCCTTGGCGGTGGTCGCGCGGTTCGTCGACGCCGCCAACGAGCACGACGCCGACACCATGTCCGCCACGGTTCACCCCCAGTTCGAAAGCCTCCAGCCACTCCACCCGGGTCGCAACTTCCGGGGTGCCGACCAACTGATCAGCAACTGGCGGGCCATCTTCGATGCCGAGCCCGACTTCCGTCTCACCGTGCTCCGGGCGTCGACGACCGGCAACACGGTGTGGCTCGAGGTCCGCGGCGTCGGTGACCGCGCCGATGCGGCCGGGATCTTCATCGTGGGGGTGGAGGACAGCCGGATCCGGTGGGTCCGGGTCTACAGCGACCGCGTCGAGCCCATGCCCGAGGACTGGGCGCCGGCCGACGCTCCCTCGGACTTCGCGTCACCGGCCGCCGCGGGTGACGCGGGGGCGGGCCGCGAACCGCGCGTTGCCGCGGCGAACCGCCGCGACCCGTGGGCCGATCCCGACCCCCGTCGCCGCGAGCCGTGGGACGACCCCGCTCCCCATTCCGACCCGTGGGCCGAGTCCGCCCAGGATCACGGGGTGCCGCCCGATGCTCAGCCCTCTGGCGAGCCCGACCGGCGAACGCAGCCCCGGCCTGCCGCCGCCCCGGTCGACCACAGTCCCGACATCGACGGGGCGAGCGTCGAGACCCTCGTCGCCCCCCGTTCAGCGGCCGAGCCCGCTCCGGCCGAGTTCCCGGCAGCCATGCTGCCGCCCTACGAGGTACGGATCGCCGACGTCCCGCCGGACAGGGTCGGGGCCGACGACGTGGCGGCGGGAGAGCCACCCTTCGCAACGGGGCCGGCCTCGGAGGAGCTTGTCTCCGAGGCGCGGGCTGCCGAGGCCGCCGGGGGCGACGCCCCGGCAGGCGACGCGGCGGGAGACGACGACCCGGCAGGCGAGAAGCCGGCCGCGGCGCCGGCGGAGCCGACGTCGATCCACGACGTGCCGGCCGCCGAGTTCCCGTCGGCCATGCTCCCGCCCTACCAGGTCCGGGTCGCGGCGATCCGGGCTGACGAGTCCCGGGCCGGGGAGGTAGGGCCTGCCGAACTCGGGGATGAGGAGGCCCGGGCGGAGGAGATGCGGCCTGCCGAGCTCGGGGATGAGGAGACTCCGGCCGGGGACGTCCCGGGTGACGACGTCCGAGCCACCGACGTGGCGGCCGCCCCCGTGGGGACGATCGAGGAGCCCGCTCCCGAGGTCCCGGAAACCGACCCGCCGCCCGCCGAGGGCCGGGCGTCTGACGCGCCGGAGAACGTGGTCCCTGCTGCGGACCCTCCCGCCCCCGTGCCGGCGCCCGCCGGGGCGCGGTCGTACGGATTCCGGGCTGATGAGGCCCGCGCCGGCGAGATCCGGGATGACATCTGGGCCGACGACGCGGCCCCGGCTGACG
>CAYTTL010000208.1:0-5245 GCA_964440725.1 uncultured Acidimicrobiales bacterium
CCTCGACGTCGCCCGCTCGTCCCGTCCGGTCCGGGCCAGGACGAGTAAGCAGGACAACGTCTTCTTCGTCCGGATGAACAACTCGACGCGGGCGATGCCCGCCACAGAGGTGGACAGCTACGTCAGCGACCGCTGGCCGCTTGCCCACTCAGGCTGAGGTCGGCGCCTAACGCTCTGCTCAGCTCTTGGCCGCAGCTCTTGGCCGCAGCCTTGCGGCCCGCTGCCTTCTTCTGGGGCGGTCGTGCCTCGGGTTCTGTGGCGCGTTCCCCTCCCGCTGAGGTAGGTGAACGCGCCACAGAAGCTGCTACACCGCCACCTCGGCGGCGGACCTGCGCAGGTACACGAACCAGGTGACGACGGCGAACACCACGTAGGAGGCGAGGAAGACCCACAGGGCCGGGATCGACCAGTCGGAGTTCGCCGCCGCCACCGCCACCTTCTCGGCCGGCGTCTTGGCCGCCTTGATGAGAGCCGAGACCCCGAGGTTGGCCTGGCGGAGGATGACCTGGATCATGAAGCCACCGAACGCGCCGATGGCCCCGGCGATGCCGATGACCGCGGCCGCTCGCCGTTTGAACTCCACGGCCGTCGCCTTGGGGTCGGCCCCCGACCGCGCCGCCTCGGCGCGCCCGAGGGTGGAGAAGATCGAGGGGATCATCTTGTAGGTCGACCCGTTGCCCATGCCCGCCAGCAGGAAGATCACCATGAAGGAGGCGAAGAACACGGCGAAGCTGCGCTCCTGCACGCCCACGATCGCGATGGCCGTGAACACGGCCATTCCCAGGAACATGGCGATGGTCACCTTGGCGCCGCCGACCCTGTCGGACAGCCAGCCCCCGAGGGGCCGCGCCACCGAGCCGATGAGCGCACCGACGAAGCCCAGCCCGGCCAGGTAGGTCGCGATGAAGGGGTGCCCGGCGAGGAACTCGGGGAACGTGGACTTGATCACCAGGGGCAGGGCGAAGGAGAACCCGATGAACGACCCGAAGGTGCCGATGTAGAGGAACGACATGATCCAGGTGTGGCGGCACCGCAACGCCGTCACGTACGACGAGGTGTCGGCCCGCGCCTGGGTCAGGCTGTCCATCCAGAACCAGGCAGCGATGGCGGCCACGGCGATCAGCGGGAGCCACATCAGGCCGGCATAGGCCATGTGCACCTCGTGGGTGGCCAGCTTCACCGCCGCCGAGGGCACGCCGATGATGATCACCAGCGGGACCAGGAGCTGGGCGGAGGCCACGCCGAGGTTGCCGCCCGCGGCGTTGAGCCCGAGGGCGAAGCCCTTCTTCCCCTCGGGATAGAAGAAGGAGATGTTGGCCATCGACGACGAGAAGTTGCCACCACCGAAGCCCGCCGTGGCCGCACAGGCCATCAGCACCCAGAACTGGGTGCCGTGGCTCAGGTCCGCCAACCAGCCGCTCGGCACGACCACGGCCAGCAGCAGCGCAGGGATGAAGAGCAGGGCCGCGCTGATGGCGGTCCAGGCCCGTCCACCGAAGCGGGGAACGGCGAAGGTGTAGGGGATCCGCAGGATGGATCCCACCAGGTTGGGAACGGCGGTGAGCCAGAACAGCTCCGGCACCGAGAACGCGATGCCGATGTTGGCCAGGTTGATGACCACGATCGTCCACAGCACCCAGATGCTGAACCCGATGTGCTCGGCCAGGATCGACAGGGCGAGGTTCTTCCTGGCGATGGCCTTCCCCGTGGTCTCCCAGAACGCGGGGTCCTCCGGCTCCCACCGGTCGATCCACCGTCCCTTGCGCGGACTCCGCACCGCCGGCTCGGGGGCGCGGTCGGGGGTGTCGACGGCGATGGCCTGATCGGTGGCCGTCGTCACCGGCAGCCCTGGTATGGCGAGTCGGGGGTCATGCCCGGACCCTAGGAGGGCGTGGTTTCCGTCAGGTTTCCGCCCCGTGTTGTGACGGTATCGCTCTGATGTACCGATCCCTGCGCCCTCCGGCGCCAGGTCAGAACGTCAGCGGCGGGAGGCGCACTCGATGCAGTTGCGGGCGGCGGGCTTGGCCTCGAGGCGGGCCGGGGCAATGGGTTTCCCGCACGTCTCGCAGATGCCGTAGGTGCCGGCGTCGAGCTTGCCGAGGGCCTCGGTGACCTCGTCGAGCGACTCCTGGAGCGATGTGGCCAGCGCCTCGGCCTCGCCCCTCTCGGCCGTCACCTGGCTGGAATCGGCGAAGTTCTGGTCGAACGACAGGCGGCCGTCGACGCCGTAGCCGAGGTCGGTGAGCTGCTGGGCGAGGAGGGCCTTCTCCTCCTCGAGCTTTGCCCGCGGGCCGGCGAGAGCTGCGTCGTGGGGCACCACCCCACCCTAGCTGGGCTTTCGCCCGATGGCGCGCGGATGAGTCGCCTCGTAGACCCGTTGGAGCCGGTCGGCCGGCAGTCGGGCGGACACCGGCGTGCCGGCCGGTGCATGGCCGAGCATCTCCTGCACGACCCGCACGTCGGCACCGTGGTCGAGCATGTGAGCGGCGCAGGAGTGGCGCAGCACATTGGGCGTGAGGGCGCCCGCCATGCCCACCCGCTCGCCGTACTGATGGACGACCCGCCACGCGCCCTGACGTGAGAGACGACCGCCCCTGGCGTTCAGGAACACGGCCTCGGCGTCACCGTGGCGGGCCCAGCGAACGGGAACGAGCGCACCCCGCCCCGGAGGCGCCAGCCAGGAGGCGAGGGCGTCGGCGGCCGCCCGTCCGATCGGCACGGTGCGTCGTCGGGCGCCCGGGCCGATGCCGCGCAGCCGGGCCCCGTCGAGATCGACGTCGCCCAGCGACAGACCCACTAGCTCCGACACCCGCAGCCCGCAGGCGTAGAGCACTTCCAGGATGGCCCGGTCCCGGCGGGCCATGCAGTCGTCGCCCACAACCGCAGCGAGCAGCGCCGCGACCTCATGCTCGGAAAGGACCCGCGGTGCACCCGCCGGGACGCGAGGCGGTCCGACGCCGCCCGCGGGGTTCCCTGCGACCTGGCCCCTCTCGGCGAGGAAGCGGTGCAGGGCCCGTACCGACACCAGGGCTCGGGCCACCGACGACGGTGCCCGCCCGGCGTCGCGCAGGTAGCCCAGATAGTCCTGCACGACGTCGCCGGTGACGTCGACCGGCGTCAGACCCCGCGCCGCGAGGAAGCCGGCGTATGCGTTCAGGTCGTGCCGGTAGGCCGCCAGTGTGTTCGGGGAGCGGCCCTTCTCCTTCCCCAACCACGACAACAGGTCCTCGATCCCCCCGGGGAGGGGTTGCACCGCCGCCACGCAGGCGCCTCAGCCGGCCAGGCAAACGAGGGGATCTGCGGCTTCCCGTCCGAGGGCCTCGGCCACGGCGCCGTTGGTGAGTCGCCCGGCGACGGTGGTCACACCGCGCCGCAGAGCCGGGTCGCGTACGACCGCCTGGTGTACGCCCAAGCCGGCGACCTCGACCAGGTAGGGCAGGGTGGCCGCCGTCAGGGCGTGGGTCGACGTGTGGGGCACGGCTCCGGGGACGTTGCCGACCGCGTAGTGGATGACGTCGTGGACCACATAGGTGGGGTGGGCATGGCTCGTCTCGTGGGTGGTCTCGAAGCAGCCCCCCTGGTCGACGGCGACGTCGACGATCACCGCACCGGGCTTCATGGAAGCAACCATGTCGTCGGTGACCAGCACGGGTGCCCGCCCGCCGGGAACCAGCACTGCGCCGATGACCAGGTCGGCTTCGGCCACCGATCGCTCGACGACACCACGGTTGGAGGCCAGCGTCATGATCCGGCCGCGGTGGATCTGGTCGACCCAGCGCAGGCGCTCGAGGTTCCTGTCGAGCAGGAGGACCTCGGCCTCCATGCCCTGGGCGATCCACGCCGCGTTCCACCCCACGCTGCCTGCGCCCAGCACGACCACGCGCGCAGGGCGCACTCCGGGTGCCCCGCCGAGCAGCACCCCGCGCCCGCCCGCGTCGCGCTCGAGATGATGGGCCCCGATCTGGGGAGCCATCCGCCCGGCGACCTCGCTCATCGGCGCCAGCAGCGGTAGCCCGCCGTCGGCGTGCTGCACGGTCTCGTAGGCCAGGGCGGTGACGCCGGAGGCGAGGAGGGCGTCGGCCACCGTCGGGTAGGCCGCCAGGTGCAGGAAGGTGAACAGCACCGAGTCCGGTCGGAGGAGGGCGAACTCCCCCACCTGCGGCTCCTTCACCTGGACCACCAGGCCGGCGCCCCAGGCGTCGGCGGCCCCCACCAGGTCGGCGCCGGCGGCGACGTACTCGTCGTCGGCGATGGACGAGTCGACCCCGGCTCCTCGCTCGACGAGCACCCGGTGGCCGTGGGCCACCAGCTCCTGGGCACCGTCGGGCGTGAGCGCCACCCGGTGCTCACCCTCTTTGGTCTCCCGCGGGACTCCGACGATCACACCCAGGCAGGGTAGGGCGTTGCGGGTGCCCTCACGGCATCGGGGGGTGGCGCCGGAAGGGCGGATCCTTCACGGCCTCCGAACCGGGGGCACCGGCGGCCCTCGCCACGCTTCCCGGCGCAGGGTGCCCACCGGTGGCTGTGCACTCCGGGAAGAACCCCCCACTTCCCCAGATGTTGCCCGACCAGATGTTTGCGTCGCAGCTGGGGTTCCCGGCGGAATCACGGTTGCCGTCACGGAGGTCGTAGACCGGCGGGAACCGGTTGACGCTGTTCAGGGCGTTGTTCGACGCGTCGTTGTCGAGGATCCGGTTGCCCTGGCCGTTGGGCACGTCTATCCCGTTGCCCCCGTTCCCGTGGACCCGGTTGTTCTGCACGAGGTCGCGGGTCTCGGGCTCGGCGAACAGCAGGTGCTGAATCCCGATCCCGTTCCCGGGGATACCGTGCAACCCGTTGCCGGTGACCACGTTGTCGGAGATGACCGCGTCGCGGTTGCTGATGTTGGCGATCCCCGAGTTGCCGTTGTCCCTGACTCGGTTGGCGATGATGTCGTTGCCGCTGATGGACAGCATCCGGGGGAGGTCCTCACCGAGCACCGGGTTGACGAGAATGCCCTCGGCGACAGACTGTTCGACGAGGTTGCCCCTGATGAGGTTGTTGTTGGACTTCAGGCCGAGTATCCCGATCCCGTCGAAGATGCCGTTGCGGGTGACCCGGTTGCGCAGGATGCGGTTGTTCGACGAGAAGAACACGGCGATGCCGTCGCCGTACACGCTGGTACTCGGGTCCTCGCCGCCGAAGTTGTCATGCACCACCATCCCGGACACCGTGTTGCCGAACCCGCCGATGATGCTCACGCCGG
>CAYTTL010000209.1:0-5240 GCA_964440725.1 uncultured Acidimicrobiales bacterium
ACATCCCCTACGTGAAGTACGGCGGCCTCCGCTTCCTGGAGGCCGCCCACGTGAAGGACCTTCTCGCCCTGCTGCGGGTCCTCGACAACCCCAGCGACGAGCTGGCGTGGTTCCGTGTCCTGCGACTCATCGAGGGAGTGGGCGCGGTCACCGCCCGCCGGGTCATGGTCGACATCGGTCTCGGCCCTGCCCTCGCCGGCGCCGTCCCGGCGGCCTCGACCCCGCAAATCAAGCCGGCGGTCAGCGACCCCGCGGTCACGCCGCTGAGCCGTCTCCTGGCCGCCCCGCCCCGTGTGCCCGCCGCCGCCCGCGCCGAGCTCGCCGGCCTCCGGTCGGCGCTCGACGACTGTGCCGGCGACGAGCCGGCCGTCCCCGCCCCGGGCGCGCAGGTGGGCCGCCTGCGGCAGTGGTTGGACCCGGTGGTGGAGCGCGTCTACGACGCCGGCCCCGCGCGCGTCGCCGACCTGTCCCATCTGGAGCACATCGCCGCTGCCGCGCCCACGCGCACCCGGTTCGTGAGCGACCTCACGCTCGACCCCCCGGCCTCCACGTCCGACCTGGCGGGGCCGCCGGGCCTCGACGAGGACTGGCTGGTGCTGTCCACCATCCACTCGGCCAAGGGTGGCGAGTGGGAGGTGGTGCACGTCCTGCACGCCAGCGACGGCATGTTCCCGTCCGACCTGGCCACCGGCGATCCCGAGGGCATCGAGGAGGAGCGGCGCCTGCTCTACGTCGCCGTCACGCGCGCCCGAGGGGTGCTCGAGATCAACGCTCCGGTCCGGTACCACTTCGACCGCCACCCCCGGGGCGACGCCCACGGCTATGCCCGGCTCAGCCGCTTCCTGTCGCCCGCCGTTCGGGATCTCATGGACGAGGCCCATGTGGAAGGCCGCTCCGCTGTCGCCGACGCGGTCCGAAGCGGCGACGGCACGCGCCACGATGCGGCCGGCCTCGCCGGGGTCGACCGCCTGCTCGCCGACCTCTGGGCGTGAGCGACGGTCACCCTCGAGCCTCGGCGAGCATGGCGATCAACTCGGCGCGCACACCGTCGGCGGTTGGCTGCTCGGAGCGGAAGCCGATGCGCAGCGCCTCGAGCCTGCCCTCGGCCGCCCCCGCCACCACCTCGAATCCGTAGCGGTCGACCGCCGTCATCGAGGCCCGCTCCACGTCGGGCCGCCTGCCCTGATGGCGGCACAGGGTCACGAGGGCGTCGGCGTGATCGGTGTTCATGTGGCCGACGATTGCGGCTGCCGCCGATACGAGGGGGTCGGGCTCGGCGGCGGCGTACGACGGCGGGTCGACCCAGCTCATCCGCCCGAACCCGCCGACGTAGCGGACGCCGGTGACCTCCAGGCGCAGGCACCGGAAGTCGCCGTAGTCGACGTAGAACGCCGCCGGGTTGGCGGCCAGATAGCCGGATCGGGCGAGGGCCCGTTCGGTGGCATCGGTGATCTCGCTCACCGTGCCGACCAGCGTCACCCGCCCCGAGGCCAGGGGGTCGGCACCGGCAGGCGTGTCCTCGACGACGAGCAGGCTGGCCCGAGGATCGGCGTCGAGGTTACGGGTGTGCTCGGCGAGCGTGCTCACGAAGAAGGCGGGGCGCCCCGAGGGGTCGAGGCCGTAGGTGACGACGGACCCGAACGGCGATCCCGGAGGCTCGACGGCGATGGTGGACAGCGCCCCCCTCGAGCCCCCGGCCACCAGGGTGCGGGCCCGCTCGGCGTGGCTCGGCTCGGGAGCAGCCGTCGCGGCATCGTCGTCGGCGGCCCCGTCGGCGTCGGGCTCCCATCCGGGGATGACATGGCCGGTGCTCATCACCGCAGTCCTACCAGACTCCCGGTCCGCTCTCCGCCGGCACCGCCCTGGCACGGACGAACCAGGCCGCGCCGGCTATCAGCCACGCGTCGACCAGGCCGAGTCCGGCGCGCTGGGCCAGGCCGTGGGCCGGGCCGGCCACCGTGGCGGCCAGGCAGACGGCGGCCAGGCACCCGATCGCCACCGAGGCGCCCGCCGCACGCCGGCGACCCGAGCCCGCCAGGGCCGGCGCCGCCAGCACCGGCGTCGCCGCCAGGGCCAGGTACCCCACCGCGGCGAGGGTGGTGTGGACACCGTCGACCACATCGGAGAACCCGAGGGGGAACAGGGCGACGCCCAGGGTGGCCACCGCACTCGTCGCCGCGGCGATCCACGCCCTGCCGGCGAGGCGGCGTCGCAGCTCGACGGCGTAGATGCCGACGCCGACTCCGAAGCAGGCGAGACCGGCGGTCATGAGTCCCCGCCGGGGAGCGCCGGCGGCAGCCAGCCGACTGATGGCCTGGCCGACCGGCGAGTACCCCGGCGTCAGCGCACCGGCGATCAACCACGCCGCGACGAACCCCAGGGGACCGATGACTCCCGCGAGGGCCAACGGATGCCACCCGCGGCCTCCGTGGCCGAGCGCCTGCCCTGGTTCCCGTTCGGTGGTGTCGAACCTCAGGGGGTGATGCCCTGATCGTCCATGCCCGGGGCCACCGAACCACTTTCGTAGTACCGCTCGCGGGGTCCCGCCTCGCTGTCGGCCAGGGCCTTCTCCAGGCGCTGGATGCGGGCCTCGAGCTCCTCCAGGCGGCCACGGTGGTCGTCGAGCTCGGCGTGGGAGTGGTCGGTCATGGTGTCTCCTCGTTGGTTCGGACGCACACAGTCCTAGCCGCCCAGCGCCCGGCGAAGGTCGGCCAGGCGTCCGGGGGCGATGCTCCACCACATCCACCGACCCCGCTTCTCGCCGCAGATGAGCCCGGCCTCGGCCAGCACCCGGGTGTGGTGGCTGATGGTCGGCTGCGACCGGGCGAGTGGTTCCTCCAGCTCGCAGGAGCAGACCTCGCCCCGCGCCGCGACGAGCGAGAACAGGCGGAGCCGGACGGGATCGCCCAGGGCGCCCAGCACCCCGGCCAGTTCGGCCGCCTCGGCTTCGCCCAGAGGAGCGTCGACGACCGAGGTGCAGCAGAGGGCGTCGTTCCCGACGATGTCGATCGGCTGTGTCCGTGCCATGTGGGTCACCCCGGGCGTCTGGTGGCGAATCAATCCATTGACAAAGGTCGATACGGAACGGATACTCTGAGTGAAGGCATCGACCGTTGTCGATCTTACCAGGAGGTTCCGTATGTCGCGTGTCCAGCTTGCCCTCAACGTCTCCGACCTCGACGCCGCCGTCGACTTCTACGCCAAGCTCTTCGGCACCGCGCCGGCCAAGGTGCGCGACGGCTACGCCAACTTCGCCGTCGCCGACCCGCCGCTCAAGCTCGTGCTGATCCAGGGTGGTGGTCCCGGCGCCACGCTCAACCATCTGGGGGTGGAGGTCGGCCGGGCCGACGAAGTGGCCGACGCCCAGCAGCGACTCACCGGCGAGGGCCTGACCACCAGGGAGGAGGCCGGGACCGACTGCTGCTACGCCCTGCAGGACAAGGTGTGGGTGAACGACCCGGACGGCGCGCCGTGGGAGGTCTACACGGTGCTGGCCGACAGCGAGGTACCGGCCGACTGCTGCGGCCTGTCGGGTGCTGAGCCGGCGGCGGGTGCCGCCTGCGCCTGCGGGTGACCCACCGCCCCGGCTAGAGGATCAGGCCGAAGCGGTGCAGTTCGAACGCCCACATCACGCCCAGGGCAGCCACGACGACGGGCAGCGACACCGGCACCGTCGTCGGGCGCCTGACGAGCAGGGCGATGGCGACCACGACCGCCACCACCCCGGCCGGGTTGGCCGCCAGGGCGTCGCCGAGGCGGAGGTGCACAGTGGCCTCGACGCTCGTGGTCATGCCGCAGAGCGGGCAGGGCAGGCCGGTCAGAGCTCGTAGCGGGCACGAGATGCCCGGATGGCCGGGCAGGGCCGGTAGCACGACTGCGGCGGCGAGCATGAACGCACCGACCTGGGTGAGCTCCCGGGCATCGACGCGCGAGACCGGGAGCCGCCGCCGGGCACGGGGCGGCGATGCCGTCAGCTCGCCGGCGCCTTACCGAACGAACCGGGCGGGGCCGGCCATGCCGAGCCCGGGACCACGACGGTGGCCGAGAGCTTGTCGTGCCAGGTCTGCTTCTCCTTGTCCCAGAGCATCCAGAGGTACCCCAGGCCACAGGCGATGGTGGAGAGCCAACTGCACACGTGACGGAGGAGAGCGGTGGCCCAGCCCAGGGCCGCGCCGTCGGCGGCGCGCACGACCCGGATGTCGACCACCTTCTTGCCGACGGTCTGGCCGGCGGGGCCGCCCTCGAGGTACCCGAAGTACACGAGCCCGAGAAGGATGCTGACGCCGCTGCCCGCGATCTGGTTCACGAAGAGGCTGATCGGAGCGGTCACGACGCTGAGGATGATGCCGTCGATGAACGCGGCGGCGAACCGGATCCAGAAGCCGGCTCGCGGCCCACTCGGGCCTCCGGATGCCCCGGGGCCCGGTTGACCCGGATACCCCCCGGGCTGCTGCGGTGGCGGTGGCGGCGGCGGCGGGGGAGGGTTGTAGTCGGTCATGGCGCGACTCTAGGTCCCCTCGCAACAGAAAGCTCGGGCCGCAAGTTCCTCGTCCGCAACCTCCGGTGTGCCGGAGGTACGCCGCAGTTGGCATGATGCGGCAATGCCTCGATCGAGCTGGACCCCATGTGAGGGCGCCATCCACCTGGCCCCCAGTCTGCTGGCCGCCGACTTCGGCCATCTGGCCGATGCCGTCAACGCCCTCGAGGGCGGGGGAGTGGAGCGCCTCCACGTCGACGTGATGGACGGCGTGTTCGTCCCGAACTACACGTTCGGCACCGACACGGTGCGGGCCCTGAAGAAGGTGACCGACCTGCCCCTCGAGCTCCACCTGATGATCGTCGAGCCCGAACGCCATCTGGAGACCTTCGCCAAGGCGGGGGCCGACGCCATCACCGTGCACTACGAGGTGTCGCCCCATCTCCACCGCAGCCTCACCGCCATCCGCGAGCTCGACTGCCGCTCGGGAGCGGCGATCAACCCCAGCACGCCCGCGTCGGTGCTCGACGACGTCCTCGAGGTCTGCGACCTGGCGTTGGTCATGACCATCAACCCCGGCTTCGGCGGCCAGAAGCTCATCCCCCGGACCCTGTCGAAGGTGGCGCACGTGCGCTCGGAGATCGACCGTCAGGGCCTGGCCACCGAGATCGAGGTGGACGGCGGGGTGGATGCCGGCAACGCCCGGGCCTGCGTGGAGGCCGGTGCCAACGTGCTGGTGGCGGGTACGGCGGTGTTCGGCCAC
>CAYTTL010000210.1:0-5203 GCA_964440725.1 uncultured Acidimicrobiales bacterium
AGTGCACGGCTCGCATGGCGGTGACGGAGCCGTCAGGCGCGACTCGGAATGAGCGCGGGCTCTCGTCGGGCAAGGGCTCGAGGTACTTGCGGAGCTTCCAGCCGGGCACGACGACCGGCTCGCCAGCGTCGAGGGAGTCGGCGACCCGGTCGTAGCCGGGGTCGGGCCACGGCGAGTCATGGGCGGTCGTCTCAGCGACCCTTCTGGCCATCCTGCGGTACTCGGCGGCCAGGGCGACGCGGATGGAGACGGTGCCGGCCGTGCGGGCATCGTATCGGCGGACAGCCACTAGCGGCCCTCCCCGTACAGGACCCGGCGCTCTGTCGCCTTATGGTCACGCTTGCGGCGATCGCGGTTCCAACGGCTGTCGGCGGCCTTCTGGCCCCGGAGGGAGGCGGCGGTCCTCGGCCGGCCGGCGTCGTCGGGGATGGCCAGCGAACCCAGGAGCCGGGCCGCGGCCACGCGTCCGAGCCGGGCCTCAACGATGGCCGGGTGGACGATCGTCTGCCCGCGGCTGCCCTCGACCAGCACGTCGGAGCCGGCGGCGGCCTCGAGCGCGGCGACGGCGTCGAGCTGGCGGGCGGCGGCGGCCAGGATCGGTAGTTCCGCGGTGCCGAACACGTACCCGGCCGTCAGCGTGCGCCACAATCCGCGGCCGGCAGGACCGAGTCCGGCAGACGGGCGAGGCTTCGGGGAGGCGTTAGCGGTCACGTTCGGCCCCCCGACGGGCCTGGAAACCGGGAGGTGGGCACTGCGGACTCCCCGGTCTATCGGGATGTGGCGACCGTGTACCTCGAGGCGGGCAGCAACGCGGAGGCCGTCCGGGACAGGTTCCACGTCTCCCAGGCCCAGGCTTTCAGGTACGTCCGAATGGCCCGTGAGCGGGGCCTACTGCCGAAGGGAGACGACTGAGATGGCACACGTTGAGAAGCGCGGGGACAAGCGGTGGCGGGCCCGGTACCGCGGCCCAGACGGGCGGGAGCGGTCGCAGACATTCGACCGCCGCGTCGACGCTGAACGCTGGCTTGCTGGCGTCCAGGTGTCGAAGGCTCGGGGCGAGTGGGTCGACCCTGCCCTCGGCCGTACAACGTTCGCCGAATGGTGCGACCGCTGGGCGGCGACGATCGTGGACCTACGGGAGTCCACCTTGGCGCGCGACCTCGGCCTCGTACGTAATCACCTCGTGCCGGCCTTCGGCCCGGTGCCACTGGCGAAGCTGACCAATGTCGACGTGTCGGGCTGGATCGCAGCTCAGATGGCCGCTGGGCGGCTCTCGCCGGCCTCGGTGCGCAAAGGGGCCCAGGTGCTCAGCAGAATCATGGGGGCGGCCGTAGACGCCGGCTTGATCGCCCGGTCACCGTGCCACGGCATCCGCCTTCCCGCGGAGGGAACCCGGGAGATGCGGTTCCTCTCCCCCGCCGAGGTTGTCGACCTCGTCGACGCCATCGACGAGCACTACCGCGTGCTCGTCCTCACGGCAGCGTACGGCGGCCTTCGGTGGGGAGAGCTGGCGGGCTTGAAGGTGGGACGCGTCGACCCCCTACGGCGCACTGTGGCGGTTCTCGAGCAGCTCACCGAGGTCAACGGGCACCTTCGGTTCGGCCCGCCGAAGACCGCCGCTGGGCGCCGCGCCGTGAGCTTGCCCCCCTTCCTCGCTGAGGCGTTGGGCGAGCAGATGGGCGGACGTGCCGAGCCCGGCACGGACGGGCTCGTGTTCCCGGCTCCGGTCGGCGGCCCGATGCGGCGGTCGAACTTCCGGGCCCGGGCTTGGCTGCCGGCCACGCTCCGGGCCGCCGTCGATGGCTTGCGCTTTCACGACCTGAGACACACCGCGGTGGCCATGGCGATCGCCCAGGGCGCCCACCCGAAGGCGATCCAGTCCCGCATGGGCCATGCGAGCGTCGGCATCACGCTCGACCGCTACGGCCACCTGTTCGAGGGCCTCGACGAGCGCATCGCCGACGGCCTCGAGAGCACCTACCGGGATGCTCTCGCGGCCTCCCCGCGGCCTGTGCGCGGCCCGAAGGTCGTCGCCCTTCCCCGGTAGGAGGCGAAACCGCAGGTAGACGTGGTGGGCGCTGAGGGACTCGAACCCCCGACCGCCGCCTTGTAAGGGCGGTGCTCTTGCCAGCTGAGCTAAGCGCCCGACCCCACGAGGCTACCGGTCGTCCCGGCGGCGGTCGACGTGTCAGGCCACGTCGGGATCCTCGACCCGACCGAGCTCGGCCAGGGCGCTTCTGGCTTCGGTGCCCAGCGGGGGCAGCTCCCCCGGCGGGAACCAGGCCACCTCGACGATCTCGGCCGATCGGGGCTCGAGTTCGGCGACCCCGCCGCTTTCGGGCATCCGGGCGGTGTAGATGACGTCGACCCGCCGGTAGCGGGGATCCACGACCACCTTCGGGACGACGTCGAGATCGAGGGTCAGGCCGATCTCCTCGTTCATCTCCCGCGCCGCGGCGTCGGCGGGGCGCTCGCCCCGCTTGAGCAACCCTCCGGGAAAGCCCCAGCCCGGGCGGTAGGAGTGGCGGACCAGGAGCAGGGCGCCATCGGTCCGCCTCACCACGCACATGGCCCCGACCCGGAACGACGGCGTCCCCAACCGGACCGCGGCGATGCGGACCCGGATAGGCAGCCGTCCGAAGATCCCCAACAGTTGGGAGCGCAGGCTCATGACCGACCACCCCCACTCGCCGTTCCGGCGTGGGGAACACCCGGAGAACCCCTGCGATGTGCACGCCGGAACGGAGAGCTCACGCGTATCGCGCCCGGGCGTCGAGGGCCTGAGCCAGCAGCTCGGGCGTGGCCGCGGCCACCGGCGCCCGGCGGTCGTCGGGCCCCCGTGCGACCAGGTCGAGCCCATGGGCATCGACCACCGATGCTCCCGCCTCGACGCACACCAGCATGGCGCCGAGGTAGTCCCACGGGCCGTGGTTGCCGGCCCCGCAGTCGACGTAGGCGTCGAGATGGCCGCAGGCGACCGAGCACAGGTCGAGGGCCACGGCGCCCAACGCACGCACCTGTCGCCAGCCCAGTGGCTGGCGCGGCGAGCTGGTGATGGCCACCAGGGCCTCCGACAGCTCGACGCATGTGGTCGGGCCCATGGGGGCGCCGTTGCGCATCGCTCCCCTCCCCCGCTCGGCGGAGAAGTGCTCGCCCGTCGCCTGATTGACCACGACGGCGGCCAGCGGACCGTCGGCGTCGAGGGCGCACAGGCTGGTGGCGAACCACGGGAGGCCGCGGGAGGCGTTGGTCGAGCCGTCGACGGGATCGACGACCACGAGCAGCGCCCGGTCGTCGTGGGTCAGCCCGCTCTCCTCACTGAGCACCCCCATGCCGGCCCCCAGGAGGACCTCGAGGGCAGCAGCGTCGGCCACCAGGTCGCTGGCGTACTGGCCGGGGCGGGTCCCCGCCGGGCCCCAGTCGTCGAGGCCGTCCAGCGCCCGGCGCACGGCCACGGCAGCGGTGTCCAGCACCTCGAGCACCTGCGCCCCGTCCATACCCAGGCGACCCTAGTGGTGCGCTCCCAGGCGCCTGCCACGGCACCGACGGCGGGGTTGCCGCCGGCGCTGGCCTACGCTCCACCCGTTCCCCTTCCAGGAGGTTGCAGGTGGCCGCCATCGACGTGGCCGGCTACGTCGCCGAGCTCAAGGACCACGCCGTGGACCACGGCTTCCACGTCCACGACGAGCGTCACTTCGTGGAGACGTACTCACTGCGCCAGGTCTGGGAGGTCGACCTGCACCCCGAGGAGGGCTGCGGCGGGCCGCTCGACCTGCACCTGGCCCTCGAGGTCGAGCCGCGGGTGCTCCTCGCCTTCGAGGACGTGGTGGCCGACCTGCCCGAGGAGGACGAGCCGGCCGACACCTTCCAGTTCCCCCTGATCTTCACCTGGGCCCTGCCGCCGCTGCCCACGGGCCCCGACCTGCTCCTCCTGGCCACCGAGCTGGCGGGGGTCGGGGGGCCCGAGCTCCCTCTCGAGGTGTCGGCCATCGACTCGTTCGGCTCGGTGACCGACGCACCGGAGCGCAGCCTCACCGTCGTGGCCCGCCAGCAGGTGTCGCTGGCGCGGGTGCTGGCCGGCGAGGAGCTGCTCTGCGACGTGCTCGATCGTTGCCTGGCGGTGAGCCGCTACGTGCTCACCCAGGCCAGTGGCTGGGGCGTCTGAAACCTCTTGACGCGCCTGCGCGGTCGTCGTATCTTTATCGGCGAGCCCCGAGGGGGAAGACCGAGGAGCGGCCCGAAGGGGACGCCCGAGGAAACTTCCTTGGGGCTCACTCGCGTCCCGGCCCGACCGGCCGCCCCGCGGTAGCGTTCGTTCCAAGCCAAGCCCGGATGGCGGAACGGTAGACGCGGAGGACTCAAAATCCTTTGTCCGAAAGGGCGTGCGGGTTCGAATCCCGCTCCGGGCACGGGCTTGCCGGCGTAAACATGCTGGTCAGAGCGTTTTGACCGTGCGTGGAATGCATTGAAGTGACCGCCGTGGTCACAACTTGGTCACAACTGAAGCAAGCGGGAGCGAGGTCGGCCTGACAACGCGCGACCGGCGACCTCGCGTGCCGGGCCACGTCCGCTGACTCCCTCGCAGTCAGAATGGCCCTACGCCGACTCGTGCCCGTCACCCGAAGAAGGACGTCGAGCGCGCCCTGCGGTTTGCCGAGGACGTGGGTTGGACCGTGACGCCAACTGTGCCCGGCCATCGGTGGGGTGTGATGTTCTGCACCCACCGGGGTGCCGGCGGCTGCCGTGTCTCAATCTGGTCGACGCCGAAGAACCCGAACAACCACGCAAGCCGCCTGCGCCAGGCCGTGCGAAACTGTCCCCACGCACGCGCGCCAGAAGGTGGCTCGATCCGATGACCAGTTTCAGCTTCACGCTCACCATCGAAGGCGCCGACATCCAGACGGACGCGGCGCAGGAAGCACTGTTCGGAGCCGGTTGCGACGACGCCACCTTCGTGACCGCGAATGATGCGCAGACCGCCGGATTCGATCGCGAGGCGGTCGACTTCGCGGAGGCGGTTGCGAGTGCGATCAAGGCGGTTGAGTCAGCCGTGCCGGGCGCACGTGTCATCCAGGTTCATCGCGAGCAGGACGTCGCCGCAGCCAGCTGATACACCTCCGACAGGGTCCCCCACTCGGCTGAGCAGGAATCCCAGCGTGGAGTCGGCAACCCGACTCACAGGAGGACTGCATTGATGGCCCAT
>CAYTTL010000211.1:0-5143 GCA_964440725.1 uncultured Acidimicrobiales bacterium
CTGGCCGGAGTCGTTCAAGCCCCAGGCCCACAGGGTGCCGTCGGTCCTGACCGCCACCGTGTGCTCGCCGCCGGCGGACACGGTGGCCCAGTTGGTGGCGGCGCCGACCGGGTTGGGCAGGGACATGAAGAACCTGACGCCGCCCAGCTGGCCGGAGAGGTTGTCACCCCACGCAGAGGCCGCGAAGCCCGACGTGTCGTCGTTCAAGATGGCGGCCGCGCCCATGCCGTCGGCGATGGTGGCACCCGTCGGCGCCGAGAGCCTGACCGAGAAGCTCTCCGTGGGCTCCGGTGAGACGTCGCCGATGACCGTCACCGAGACCGTCTTGGCTCTCTCCCCGGGCGCGAAGCGCTCGATCGTCGGCGCCACTGCCACGTAGTCGCCGCCCGAGGCGGTGGCCGTCCCGTCGACAGTCTCCCACCGAACCGACGAGGCTCCCCCGCCTTCGGGGCGGATGATGGTGAAGGTGGCCTGGGTGGTGCCGGAATTGCCCTCCGTGACGGACACGTCGTTGATCGAGAGCGCCGGAAAATCGTCGGTGCGGATCGTTCCCACGCCGGCACCGTCGGCGATGGTGGCGCCCGATGGCGCCGAGAGCCGCACCAGCATGTTCTCGTTGGACTCGATCTTGGTGTCGCCGTTGACCGTCACCGAGACCTGCTTGGTGGTCTCGCCGGCGGCGAAGGTCACCACCGTGGAGGCCACTGCGGCGTAGTCGCCATCAGCGGCCGTGGCCGTGTTGTCGGCGGTGTACCACCTGACCGAGGAGGTCCCTACGCCCGGGGACCGGGTGATGGTGAAGGTGGCCTGGGTGGTGCCGGCATTGCCCTCCGTAATGGACACGTCGTTGATCGAGAGCGCCGGAAAATCGTCGGTGCGGATCGTTCCCACGCCGGCACCGTCGGCGATGGTGGCGCCCGATGGCGCCGAGAGCCGCACCAGCATGTTCTCGTTGGACTCGATCTTGGTGTCGCCGTTGACCGTCACCGAGACCTGCTTGGTGGTCTCGCCGGCGGCGAAGGTCACCGCCGTGGCGGCCAATGCGGCATAGTCGCCATCCGCGGCCGTGGCCGTGTTGTCGGCGGTGTACCACTTGACCGAGGAGGTCCCTACGCCCGAGGACCGAGAGATGGTGAAGGTGGCCGGGGTGGTGCCGGAATTGCCCTCCGTAACAGACACGTTGTTGACCGAGAGCGCCGGCACATCGTCGGTGCGGATCGTTCCGAAGCCGGTACCGTCGGCGATGGTGGCACCCGATGGCGCCGAGAGCCGCACCAGCATGTTCTCGTTGGACTCGATCTTGGTGTCGCCGTTGACCGTCACCGAGACCTGCTTGGTGGTCTCGCCGGCGGCGAAGGTCACCGACGTGGCGGCCACTGCGACGTAGTCGCCATCAGCGGCCGTGGCCGTGTTGTCGGCGGTGTTCCACGTGACCGAGGACGTCCCGGTGGTGTCGCCGGCGCGGGTGACGGTGAAGGTGGCGGGCGCGGACCCTGAGTTGCCCTCGGTGATGTAGACGTTGTCGATAGCCAGGGTGGGCAGCGTCGCCTCGGCGACCGCCGGCCGCCACGTGCCCAGGACGGCCACCAGGGTGGCCACCACCGCGACGACCGATGATGCACCCATTCGTCGGTGGCTGTCCATGACACTCCCCCCTGGGTCGACATGTGTCCTGGACGGTTATCTCACGGATCGCGTCCCGAGGGGAAGGGACCAGTGTCCCGAGTTCACCCGGGACATTTGTCCCGGGCGAGGCCCGGATGGAGGGTGAGCTGTGGTCGAACGTAGGATTACGCGCATCGCGGGAACGACGGAGGCTGGGTCACGCGTGAGCCGTAGCGGTGGTGTGCCGGGGGGATTGCACGACGCGGCCCACGCCGGGACGCTCTTCGTGGGACGGGCACCCGAGCTGGCGTCCTTCGAGACCCAGCTCACCCGGGCACGCGCCGGTGCCCCCGCAGTGGTCGTGGTCGAGGGTCCCGCGGGGATAGGCAAGACGGCACTGGTCCGCCACGCCCTGTGCGTCGCCGATGACTTCCAGGTGTTGATGGCCACGGGCGACGAGTGGGAGTCGCGCCTCGACGGCGGGATCGCGGGCCGCCTCCTGGCCGGGACCGACGACATCGTGGAACCGGGGAAACTCCGTGCTCCACAGGCCCCGGGCGACCCCTTCGCCACCGGCGTCGAGTTGCTCGAGCTACTGGGCCAGCTCCAGCGGAACGGGTCGGTGGCCATCGTGGTCGACGACGCCCAGTGGGCCGACACGGTGTCCGTGCACGCCGTCGCCTTCGCCGTGCGCCGCCTCCAGCGCGACCACGTCCTGGCCGTCTTCATCGCCCGCGACGAGCCGCCCGGTCTGCCCGAGGTGCTCCGTCGGTTGGCCGAGGGCGAGCACTTGGCGTGACCCTACGTCTGGAGGGGTTGGGCCCGACCGAGTTGGCCGACCTCGGCTCCGCCACCGGCCATCCTTTGTCGCGGCGGGCCGCCCAGCGATTGTGCACCCACACCGGGGGCAACCCGCTCCATGCCCGAGCCCTACTGGAGGAGTTGGCCGACAGCGCCCTGGAAGACGACGCAGCAGACCTTCCCGCGCCGAGGTCGTTCGCCATGGTCGTCGCCGCCCGGCTGGCGAGCTGCACGCCCGAGACGGTGAACCTGGTGCAGGCCGCGGCGGTGCTCGGCCAGCGATGCTCGCTGGGCACGGCCGCAGCCGTCGGCCGCGTCCCCGATCCGGCCGAAGCCCTCGACGACGCCGTCGCCGCCCATCTGTTGGATTTCTGTCCGCCGTGCCACGTGATGTTCGTCCACCCGCTGGTGCGGGCCGCGGTCTACGGCGACCTGGGCCCCTCGCGGCGCGTCGACCTGCACGCCAGAGCTGCCGCTGCTCTGGATGGTTCGGCCGCGCTGTTCCACCGGGTGGAGGGCGCGCTCGTGGAGGATGCGGCCCTGGCCCTCGACGTCGAGGCCCATGCTCGCCACGAGCTGGCCCGCGGGGCGATGACGGCGGGCGCCGATGCCTTGTTGGCCGCGGCCCGCCTCACCCCCGATCCTTCGCTCCGGTCGACGCTGGTGTTCGACGCCCTCGAGGCGCTCGTCGCCGCCGGCGAGGTGGCCCGGGCCGCCATGGTCGCCAACGAACTGCCCGCCGCCGCCGATTCCGCCCGTGGCAGTTACTTCTTGGGCCATCTGGCCCTGTTCTGTGGCCGCCAGGACGAGGCAGAGACCCTCCTGGTCGAGACCTGGTCGCGGTGGGATCCGTGCCAGCAACCCGGTCTGGGGCCGCTGGTGGCTGCGGCAATGTCCCAGGTGTGCGCCATACTTGTCGTGCTGGAACGGCTGATGGGGACGAACGATCTGGTGGGCGCCGGGTTCCTGGCCAGAGGCGCGTCAGCCGCACGCAGCGTTGCCCGCATCGTGATCCGCTCCGGTCCTGAGCTTGTGGACGGCTTCGGTACCGGGTTCCTTGTGGCTCCTGGACTGCTCATGACCAACCACCACGTCCTCGGCGATCCGGCGACCGCGCTGCACAGCGAAGCGGAGTTCGACTTTCAGTTGGGACCGGGGTCAGGCCCTGGGACTGCGACATTGCGACCTCCACACCTGGGAAGACCGCCTGAGCATCCGCCCCCGCGACGACAATGCCAACGCCGCCCGCGCCAAGACCCGCACCGAGCACTGGATAGAGTTGACTCCCGAGCTCATCGAACTCCACAGCGCGTACATGTTCAACGAGTACGGCGACCTCGACAACGACTACGTCTTCGTGAACCCTGTGGGGCGGCCGACCCGGGCAAGCCATGAGCTACGACAGCGTCATCGGCCTGTTCCGGGCGCTCGAACGTCGGACCGGCATCAGGGCCCGGCCCCACACGCTGCGTCACACCCACGCCACCGAGCTGCTCCGCTTCGGCGTGGGCACCGACATTGTGGCCAGGCGCCTGACCCATGCCAGCGTCGCCTCCTTGTCGGTCTATGAACACCTGGACCAGTCCGACATGCGGGACGCCCTGGCCCCCTTCTGGGCCGCCAGGGCCGCTGCCGTGGCCACGAAGAGTGAGTGAGCTCCGCTCCCTCGCTCCGACGGGCGAGGGCGCTCCGACCTACTGGAGTCGGTTGGAGTCCGCCGTTCGCCCCGAGTTTCGGGTGGATCGCTACCAAACCGCCTCGGACGATCCGATCTTCAGCGGGTCCAGCAACGCCGGCTGCCCCGTTCCCCGGTGCCCCAGGAAGCCGCATGGCACCAACCCGTGCTGCGATCGCCATACGACGCGATGGAACGCGATGGGCCGGCCGCCCATCGAGGAGTTCTTGACCAAGGTCCCAGCCATCAGGGTCCTGCGCATGGCCGGCTCCACCCAATGCCGTGTTGAGGGTTGCGCCAACGCCGGCGGCGACCGCGGGTGGTGTCGGCACCACTCGGTGCTGTGGCGCAAGGCCGACGAACCCGACGACTTCGCCCTCACCGCCCCATCGGTGCCGACGATCGCCGCGTGCCGGGTGCCGGACTGCGCCCGCCCCAAGGTCGCGGCCGTCCACCGCCTGTACTACATGCACCGCCGTCGCTGGATCGACGCCGGGCGCCCACCGATCGAGGAGTTCTCGCTCACGGTCAAGGCCGTCGGCCTGGTCCAGAAGACCTTCGTGTTCGTTGACCTGCCGGCGGGGCCCAAGCTCGAGCTGCAGTACGCCGTCCAGCACCGCCGCGATGCGCTGGGCAGCCGCGTCCGCCCGCCAGGCTGTGCTTGCTGCGCCCGCTATTCGGCCCTGGCGGGCCGGCGGGCCGGCCCCGCCTCCGCCGATGACCTTGTCTTCACCGCGCCCGGCGGCGGGCCGCTGCGGCACAACCTGTTCACTCGTCGCCAGTTCAAACCCGCCGTCCGTGCCGTCGGCCTCCCTGCCGACCTCCGCTTCCACGACCTCCGCCACACCTTTGCTGCCTTCTGCATCGCGTCCACCGCGGACCCCTACGCAGTGATGCGGCGCACGGGCCACTCGTCGATCAAGGTGACCTACGACACCTACGGTCACCTCTTTCCCGAGCGGGACGAGCAGATCACAGCGAGCCTCGAGGAGCTGAACCGCCGAGTTTCAAGTCCCGGTACCCGCACGACACTTTGGCTCCGGTAGGTAGACGACACTCGGG
>CAYTTL010000212.1:0-4679 GCA_964440725.1 uncultured Acidimicrobiales bacterium
CCCACGGGGGCCCCTCCCTACGGGCCACCCGTCCCCCTACCGCCAACCCTCTGATGGGGCTGCGGCCTTCCTCGCCCTCCCATGACGCCGCCACGGCGAACGGTCCCTCGATCGTCTCCAGGAACGCCACGGCTTCCTCGGGGGTGCGCAGGTGGACGGTCTCGACCTCGAGAGGTGGTTGGGAGGGAAAACCTGACTGTGCGGACGTGATGCCTTCCGTTGCTTCGATCAGACGGTCGTGGAGGGTGCGGAACTCGAGGAAGGCGAACAGGGTGCGCACCTCGTCGGGGTCCCAGGACCCCATCTTGAGGGCGTCGAGGTCGACGTTCAGATCGAGGTCGCGGACGAGGGGCGTGGCCAGGGCGTTGGACCGCACTTGAGGTTCGGCCGCCGCCAGGTTCTCGCGCAGCTTCGGGGTGCACTCGTCGACGTGGGCGAACACCGCGTCGAGGTCTCCCCACGTGTTGAGCAGGCGGGCCGCCGTCTTCTCCCCCACGCCGGGAACGCCGGGCAGGTTGTCGGAGGGGTCACCCCGCAGGGCGGCGTACTGGGGGTACAGGGCAGGCGTCACGCCGGTGCGCTCCACGATTCCGGCCTCGTCGTAGAGCACGTAGTCGCTCACGCCCCGGCGGTTGTAGAGCATCTTCACGTGGGGGTCCTCGACGAGTTGGTAGGCGTCGCGGTCGCCGGTGACCACGATCACGTCGTCGCCCCGGTCGCGCCCCTCGGTGGCCAGGGTGGCGATGACGTCGTCGGCCTCGAAGCCGGGGGCCTCGACGATGGGGATGTGGAGTGTCTCGACCACCTGGCGGACCAGGCCCATCTGCTGGCGGAGGATGTCGGGTGCCTCGGCCCTCCCGGCCTTGTAATCGGGGACCAGGGCGTGGCGGAAGGTGGGCTCGGGGCGGTCGAAGGCCACGGCGATCACGTCGGGCTTGTGGTCCTTGAGCAGGTTGATGAGCATGGACGTGAACCCGAACACGGCATTGGTGACCTGGCCCGACGCCGTCGCCAGGTCGGTGGGCAGGGCGAAGAACGCCCGGTAGGCGAGCGAGTTGCCGTCGAGGAGCATCACCACGGCCATCGATGAATGGTACGGCCCGCCCACGGTGGGATCGGCCGGCGTGCTCGCCCTAACGTGGTCGGGCGGGTCGGGTGCCGCCGGCCGGAGAGGAGCTGCGCCCATGACCGACACCGAGGCCACCGACGCCCCAGCACCGGGCGCCACCGCACCCCCTGTCGCCTCGTCGCCTCCGAACACCCTGGCCATCGACATCGGCGGCACCGGGCTCAAGGCCTCGGTCCTCGACGCCCACGGGGCCATGGTCGTCGACCGGGTACGGGTGCCGACGACCTACCCACTGCCGCCCACGGGCCTGGTGGCCGCCCTGGCCGAGCTGGTGAAGCCCCTACCCGCTTTCGACCGAGTCTCCGCCGGGTTCCCCGGCGTGGTCCGCAGGGGATGCATCGTCACCGCTCCCCACTTCTCGACGGCCGGGGGCCCGGGCACCGAGATCCGGCCCGACCTGGTCGAGGCCTGGACGGGATTCGACCTGGCCGGTGAGCTGGAGCGGCTGTGGGCCAAGCCCACCAAGGTCGTGAACGACGCCGACCTGCAGGGGGCGGCGGTGGTCGCGGGCACCGGGCTGGAGCTGGTGGTCACCCTCGGCACCGGCGTCGGCACCGGCGTCTTCCTCGACGGCCAGGTGGCGCCCCACCTGGAGATCGCCCACCACCCGTTCCGCAAGGGCGAGACCTACAACGAGCAGCTGGGGGAGGCCGCCCGCAAGCGCGTCGGTCCCAAGAAGTGGAACAAGCGGGTTCAGGAGGGGCTGGCGAACCTGCGGGTGCTGCTCAACCCCGACCACGTGTACCTCGGCGGCGGCAACTCCAAGCACCTCACCTTCGCCCTCGACCCCGACACCACCGTGGTCGACAACGCCGCCGGCATCCTCGGCGGCATCAAGCTCTGGGATACGTCCGGCCATCTGACGTAGCCACTGCCGACGGGCACCCGGGTCCTGCGGACCACGCCCGCCGGTGCCGACGGGGGCCCCTGCCCCGTCGGCGGCGCGACGCCGAGTGACCGCTCAGTCAGGCGTGAGTGACCCGTCGAGGACCTGCTCGGCGACCGTGCGCATCTTGGCTCGCTGGCGCATGGCCGACTGCTGGATGAACGTGAAGGCGTCGCTCTCCGACAGGTTGTGCTTGTCCATGAGCACGCCGCGGGCCCGCTCGACGACGCGGCGGGTGGTCAGCTGCTCCTCGAGGCTGTGGACCTCCTGCTCGAGGGCCCGCAACTCGGAGAAGCGGCCCACCGCCACCTCGATGGCCGGCACCAGATCGCTCTTCTGGAAGGGTTTCACCAGGTAGCCGATGGCGCCGGCGTCGCGTGCCTGCTCGACCAGGTCGCGCTGGCTGAAGGCGGTGAGAATCAGCACCGCCGCCCACCGACCCCCGGCGATCTCCTTGGCCGCGGAGATACCGTCCATGCCCGGCATCTTGATGTCGAGGATGACCAGGTCGGGCTTGAGGTCTCGCACCAGGGCAACGGCTTCGTCGCCCCTGCCCGTGCTGCCGACGACCTCGTACCCCTCCTCCTCGAGGGTCTCCTGGAGGTCGAGCCGGATGATGGCCTCGTCCTCGGCGATCACGACGCGCGCTGCCACTTGATCCGCTCCCGACCGACTATCGCTCGGCCAGGAGCCGGTCGAGCAGCGTGTTCTGGGACGTCTCCAGCTCGGCGATGGCCGCCACCACGCGCCCCCGCTGCGCAGCCATGGCGTCGGCATGACGGCGGGCCTCGGTGTGCTCGCGGTCGGCGAGCGGCGTCTCCGAGACCAGGGCCCGCACCCGCGTGTCGTCGGCGGTGTCGGCCAGTGCCGCCAGTTGCTCGTCGATCACCGCCAGCTCGTTGCGCAGCCGGCGAAGACGGTCGGCCGATGCCGACAGTTGCTTTTCGACGATCCACCTGGACATGGGACCGGAAGTGTACCCGGGCCCGTCCCTCCGCTCGTGCCGATGGGCCCCGGCGGTAGAGGGCAGAATTCCCGTCGTTTCCCCACCGCCCGAACCTGACAGAGGTGTGCCGTCGCCGACCAGGTCTCCCCCCGATCCCACCCCTCGCCCTCCACCTGGGGGGTGGCGGAGGAGTACGTGGATGCTGCCGGCACCACCCAGCGCCCACCTGCGTCCACGCTCGCCGCCGTGCTCGAAGCCATGGGCGCGGAGCAAGGTCGGCCCCCCGCCCGATCGGGAGTCGCCACCGCCCGTCCCGGCGGCCCGGCCGGCGTCGACGGGCCCAGCGAGCTCACCACCGAGGACGGCGCCACCGTGGGCCTGGATTCCGGGGCCGACCTCCCGCCGGATGTGCCCGTCGGCTACCACATCCTCACCGACCTCGGTACCGGCCGGCAGACGACGCTGGTCGTCAGTCCCGGCACGTGCGTCCGGCCCGCCGGCCCCACATGGGGTTGGGCTCTCCAGCTCTACGCCACCCGGTCGGCGTCGAGCTGGGGCATCGGCGACCTCGGCGACCTCGGCGAGGTGGCCCGGTGGTCGGCCACCGAGCTGGGGGCGGGCCTCGTGCTCCTCAACCCCCTCCACGCCGCCGTGCCCGTCGTCCCCCAGGACGCCAGCCCCTATTACCCGAGCAGCCGGCGCTTCCGGAACCCGCTGTTCCTCCGCATCGAGGATGTCCCCGGCGCCGACGCCCTCGGCACGACCGTCGAGGAGCTGGCCGCCAGCGGCCGGCGCCTGAACGGTGACCGCCGCATCGACCGCGACGCGGTGTTCCACCTCAAGATGACGGCCCTCTACGAGCTATGGGCGAACACCGGGCGTGATCCCGGCTTCGAGCGCTGGCGCGCTGACCAGGGCCCCAGCCTCGAGGCCTACGCCACGTTCTGCGTGCTGGCCGAGGAGCACGGCCGGGGGTGGCGGACCTGGCCCGACGGGCTGCGTCACCCCTCCGGCGCCGGCATCGCCGCCTTCCGCGATCGCCGCCGCGATCGGGTGGGCTTCCACCAGTGGCTCCAGTGGCTGCTCGACGTGCAGCTGGCCCGGGCGTCGGCCGACACCGCGGTGGTCCAGGACCTGGCCGTGGGCTTCGATCCCGAGGGAGCCGACGCCTGGGAGTGGCAGGACGTCATGGCCTCGGGCATGTCGGTGGGCGCGCCCCCCGACGAGTTCAACCGGCTGGGCCAGGACTGGGGGCTTCCCCCCTTCGACCCGTGGCGCCTCCGGGCGGCGGCCTACCGGCCGTTCGTGGAGACCCTGCAGGCCGCCTTCCGCCACGCCGGCGGGCTGCGTCTCGACCACGTGATGGGGCTGTTCCGGCAGTTCTGGGTGCCCGCGGGCGCGGGACCGAGGGAGGGCACCTACGTCCAATACCCGGCGGCCGACCTGCTCGACATCGTCGCCCTGGAGAGCCACCGCGCCGGTGCGTGGGTGGTGGGCGAGGACCTCGGGACGGTCGAGGACCACGTGCGCCGGGAACTGGCGGACCGCGACGTGCTGTCGTACCGGGTGTTCTGGTTCGAACCGGGTGATCCGGCGGGGTACCCGGAGCAGGCGCTGGCGGCGGCAACGACGCACGACCTGCCGACGGTGGCCGGTCTCTGGTCGGGCGCCGACCTGGCCGCCCAGGTCGCGCCGGCGACCTACTACACCCGCTACGG
>CAYTTL010000212.1:4689-5133 GCA_964440725.1 uncultured Acidimicrobiales bacterium
TCGCCGCCCTGCGGGCGCGGGTCGGGGAGGTGGCAGGCGTCGCCGACGATGCCCCCGCCGACGAGGTGGTGGCCGGTGTCTACGGGGCCTTGGCCCGCGCCCCGTCGGTGCTGCTCACCGCCAGCATCGACGACGCCCTCGCCGTCGAGGAGCGACCGAACATGCCGGGAACGGTCGACCAGTGGCCCAACTGGTCGATCGCCCTGCCGGCCACCGTCGAGGAGATACGGACCGACCCCCGGCCCCGCGCCATCGCCGAGGTCCTCCGCCGGCGGGGCGGGCGCGTGTAGGGCCCGCCGTCGGCGGTTGGCCGGGTTCTGGCACGCCTCCGACGCGTACGGCCGATACCGTCTCAACGGCCGTGAACGGGGAGGTGGGCACAGATGGAGTGGTGGCAGGATTTCTTCGACGAGGACTACGTCGAGGCGTGGTCGGCCGCCGGCA
>CAYTTL010000213.1:0-5077 GCA_964440725.1 uncultured Acidimicrobiales bacterium
TCAGTGGGTGGCGGAGGGCCACGAGCGCGGATGGCCGACGGCCGACGATCTCGAGTGCCACCTGAGCACGCTCTTCCCCCCGGTCCGGCCCCGCGGGTGGCTCGAGTTCCGCATGATCGACGTGCTGCCCGACCCGTGGTGGCAGGTGCCGGTTGCGGTGGTCGCCGCCCTCCTCCTCGACCCCGAAGCCGGCGACGACGCCGAGCGGGCGGTCCGCACCGCCGGGGCCGCCGACCGGTGGGTCGACGCCGCCCGCACCGGCCTGTCCCACCCCGCCCTCGCCGAGTCGGCACGCGCCTGCTTCGACGTCGCCCTCGAAGCCCTCGAGCGCCTCGGCCCGGGCACCTCCCTCACCGGCACCGTGGCCGCCTATGCCGACCGGTGGATCAACCCCGGCCGCTGCCCCGCCGACGACCGTCTCGACGCCTGGGACCGCGACGACACCCTGTTCCCCGCTCCCGCCGGGGTGAGCGCATGACCGAAGCGCTCAAAGAAGCCGTCGCCTCCGAGTTGGTTGCCGCCCGGCGGCGGTCGCTCGACCTCCTCGCGCCGCTGTCGGATACCGACCTGGTGCGCCAACACTCCACGATCATGTCGCCGCTGGTCTGGGACCTGGCCCACGTCGGCAACTACGAGGAGCTGTGGCTGCTGCGCACCGTGGCGGGGGCGACGCCGCTCGACACCGGCCTCGACGACATCTACGACGCCTTCCGCCACCCTCGTCCCAACCGCCCCGCACTGCCCCTGCTCGGCCCGGCCGATGCCCGCCACTACCTCGCCGAGGTGCGGGGCCGGGTCCTCGACGTGCTCGAGGGTCTTCCCGCCTTCGACCCCAGTCAGCCCCTCCTCGGCGGGGCCTTCGTGTACGGCATGGTCGTGCAGCACGAGCACCAGCACGACGAGACCATGCTGGCCACCATCCAGCTCATGGGGGGCAGGGGCTACCGCCCCGTCGCTCCCCCGCCTCCGGCGGGAGCACCGGTGCCCGTCCCCGAGGTGCACGTGCCGGCGGGGCCGTTCGTCATGGGCACCGACGACGTGGCCTGGGCCCTCGACAACGAGCGTCCCGCCCACGTGGTCGACGTCGGCGCCTTCTGGATCGACGCCGCCCCGGTGAGCAACGGCCGGTTCCTCGACTTCGTCGACGACGGTGGGTACGCCGACCGCCGCTGGTGGACCGACGAGGGCTGGGCCTGGCGCACCGAGGGCGATGTGGGTTATCCCCGGTTCTGGCGGCGGGAAGCGCCGGGTTCGTGGACGAGGGTCCGCTTCGGCTGGCATGAGGACCTGCTCCTCGACGAACCCGTCCAGCACGTGTGCTGGTACGAGGCCGACGCCTACGCCCGGTGGGCGGGCCGGCGCCTTCCCACCGAGGCGGAGTGGGAGAAGGCCGCCTCCTGGGGAACCGACGGGCACAAGCGCCGGTACCCGTGGGGCGACGAGGAGCCGGGCCCGGCCCGGGCCAACCTCGACCAGCGCCACTTCCGCCCGGCGCCGGTGGGCGCCTACCCCGACGGCCAGGCGCCGGGCGGCTGCCACCAGATGCTGGGCGACGTGTGGGAGTGGACGTCGAGCGACTTCGAGCCCTATCCCGGCTTCCGGTCGCATCCCTACCGCGAGTACTCGGAGGTGTTCTTCGGCTCCGGGTACAAGGTGCTGCGGGGCGGGTCGTGGGCGACGCATCCCACCGCCGTGCGCACCACGTTCCGCAACTGGGACCACCCGATGCGGCGCCAGATCTTCGCCGGCTTCCGCTGCGCCCGCGATGATGGGCCACCGTGAACCCCCGCGTCGAGGTCCACCTCACGCCCGACGACCTGCGGGCCGCCCTGCTCAGCGATGTGAGCACGGGCCTGACGGCGACGCCGAAGGAGCTGCCTCCCAAGTGGTTCTACGACCAGCGGGGGTCGGAGCTGTTCGACGAGATCACCCGGCTGCCGGAGTACTACCCCACCAACCGCGAGCGCGCCATCCTCACCGACCAGGCCGGCTTCGTGGCCCGCTTCACCGGGGCCGACACGGTCGTGGAGCTGGGCTCGGGCACGTCGGACAAGACCCGCCTCCTCCTCGACGCCTTCCGCCAGGCGGGCACGCTGCGGCGCTTCACCCCGTTCGACGTGAGCGAGGCCACCCTCCGCGGCGCGGCCGCCACCTTGGCCGCCGACTACCCCAGCGTGGAGGTTCGGGCCGTGGTGGGCGACTTCGAGCATCACCTGGGCGCCATCGCCGGTGACGGGCGCCGGCTCATCGCCTTCCTGGGCGGCACCATCGGCAACTTCGTCCCCAAGCCCCGGGCCGAGTTCCTGGCCGCCCTGTCGGCAACCATGGCGCCGGGCGACGCCCTGCTCCTCGGGACCGACCTCATCAAGTCCGAGACCCGGATGGTGGCCGCCTACGACGACCCCGGTGGCGTCACGGCCGAGTTCAACCGCAACGTGCTCCGGGTCGTCAACCGCGAGCTGCGCGCCGACTTCGTTCCCGAGCGCTTCTCCCACGTCGCCCGCTTCGACAGCGAGAACGAGTGGATCGAGATGGCGCTGCGGGCCGACGAGGCCGAGGTGGTGGAGATCGACGAGTTGGCCCTGGTCGTCGCCTTCGGCGAGGGTGAGACCATGCGCACCGAGGTCAGTGCCAAGTTCCGCCGCGCCGGTGTGGAAGCCGAGCTGGGCGAGGCCGGCCTCGAGTTGGGCCGGTGGTGGACCGACCCCGACGGTGACTACGCCCTGTCGCTGTCGTTCCGCGAGTAGCGGCGCGCGTCGGGCGGATGAGCGACGAGGGCGACTCGGGGTTCGACGTGGGCCGGGCCCGGGCGGAGACCCCGGGATGCCGCCACCTCGTGCACCTGAACAACGCCGGGGCATCGCTGCCCCCCGTCCCCGTCGTCGACGCGGTGATGGGCCACCTCGACCTCGAGGCCCGTATCGGCGGCTACGAGGCCGCCGCCGACGCCGCCCCGGCGGTGGAACGCCCCTATCCCGCCGCCGCCCGCCTGCTGGGGTGCGATCCCTCCGAGGTCGCGGTGGTGGAGAGCGCCACCCGCGCCTGGCAGGCGGCCTTCACCGCCGTGCCCCTCGAGGCCGGCGACCGGGTGCTCACCTCGGCCGCCGAGTACGGGAGCAACTACCTCCAGCTGCTCCACGGTGCCCGGCGTCGGGGGGTGAGCGTCGAGGTGGTGCCCGACGACGAGACCGGGCAGGTGTCGATCGACGCCCTGGCCGGGGCCATCGACGACCGGGTGAAGCTGGTGGCCGTGACCCATGTCCCCACCGGCGGCGGACTGGTGAACCCGGTGGCCGAGGTCGGGCGGGTCACCCGGGCGGCCGGGGTCCCGTTCCTCCTCGATGCCTGCCAGTCGCTCGGACAGGTCCCCCTCGACGTGGACGCCATCGGGTGCGACTTCCTGGCCGCCACCAGCCGCAAGTTCGTGCGCGGCCCGCGCGGCGTGGGCCTGCTCTACGCCCGGACGGCCACGACCGCCCACCTGGCGCCGGCCCTGGTCGATCTGCGCTCGGCCACCTGGGAGTCGTCCGAGCGCTACACCATGGCGCCCGGAGCCCGGCGCTTCGAGGGCTGGGAGATCTCCACCGCCGCCAAGATCGGCCTGGGGGTGGCCCTCGACTACGCCGGCACCTGGGGCGTCGACGCCATCTGGGCGCAGGTGCGGACGCTCGCCGCGCGGCTGCGAGACGGGCTGGGGGCCCTGCCGGGCGTGGAGGTCCGTGACCGAGGCGCCGTGCTCGGCGCCATCGTCACCTTCACGGTGGCCGGCCGGCGACCCGAGGAGGTACGCGCCGCGCTGCACGACGCAGGTGTGAACGTGTGGGTGGTCGACGCCGGGGCCGCCCGCCTCGACTTCGACCGCCGCGGCCTTCCCGCCGTGGTGCGGGCGTCGGTGCACTACTTCAACACCGACGACGACCTCGACTCCTGCTGTGGGGCCGTGGCCGCCCTCACCGTCGCGCCATGAGCGTCGAGCCGATCTCGGTGATGGTCGTGGCCGGCACCCGCCCGGAGGCCATCAAGCTGGCTCCGGTCGTGCTCGAGCTGCAGGCATCGCCCGCCTTCGACCCCTACGTGGCCCTCACCGCCCAGCACCGGGAGATGGTCGACCAGGTGATGGCCCTGTTCGCCATTGAGCCCCGCCACGACCTCAACATCATCCGCCCGGGTCAGAGCCTGGCCGAACTGGCGGCCCGCGCCCTACCCGGCCTGGCCGGCCTCGTCGCCGAGGAGCGGCCCGACGCGGTGGTGGTGCAGGGCGACACCACCACCGCCTTCGCCGGGGCCCTGGCCGCCTTCTACGCCGGCGTCCCCGTCGTGCACGTGGAGGCGGGCCTGCGTACCGGCAACGCCCGCTCGCCGTTCCCCGAGGAGATGAACCGCCGCCTCATCACCCAGCTCACCGACCTCCACCTGGTCCCGACCCCCGTCAACCGGGCCAACCTGGAGGCCGAGGGCGTCGAGGCCGCCCGGATCGTGATCACCGGCAACACCGTCATCGACGCCCTCCTGTGGACCGTGGCGCGTGCCGCGGACTACGGCGACCCCCGGCTGGCCGGCCTCGACACCGATCCCCGGCGGGTGCTGGTGGTCACCGCCCACCGTCGGGAGTCGTGGGGCACCTCCATGGAGGCCATCGGGCTGGCCCTGGCCGACCTGGCCCGGGCCGAACCCGACCTGTTGATCGTGTTCCCCATCCACCCCAACCCGGTGGTGCGCCAGGCGATCCTGCCCGCCGTCGAAGACCTCGACAACGTGATGGTGCTCGAGCCCCTGAGCTACGGGGCCTTCGCCGCCCTCCTGCGCCGCGCCCACCTGGTGCTCACCGACAGCGGCGGCATCCAGGAGGAGGGGCCGAGCCTGGGCAAGCCGGTGCTTGTCATGCGCGACACCACCGAGCGGCCCGAGGCCGTCGACGCCGGCACCGTGCGCCTGGTGGGCACCGGTCGGGCCGCCATCGTGGCGTCGGTGTTGGAACTGCTGCGCGACGAAGGCGCGTACCGGGCCATGGCCCGCGCCGTCAACCCCTACGGCGACGGCCGGGCCGCCGAACGCACCGTGGCGGCGATGGCCCACT
>CAYTTL010000214.1:0-5037 GCA_964440725.1 uncultured Acidimicrobiales bacterium
GATGGCGCAGCCCTCGAGATGACGACGTTCTGGTGGTCTTGGTGTGGGAACCGCTCATGCTGACCGTCCTGCGCACGCCGACCCCCAGCTTCGGTCCCATCCCAGAGTCTCGTGGCACGAACGCCGTTCTAGCACCACAGCCACCTCTTTCCGGGTTTTTCAAACTACCCCCGGGATCATGTACTTAACCCGCGAGTGACTGCCGACTGAACTGGCGGGAAACGCTAGCCGGTCGAACCCCAGGAAATAGCCCCCCCATACCGCGCCGGTGCAAACAGGGGATCAGGTCACGTTGAGACGTCCCTGCATCCCGTCACCTTGGTAGTTCTTGTCGTAGAAGGTGTAGTAGTCGAGGCCCTTCGGCGGAGGGGGGACCCGGAAAGTGATCTGCTTGGTCTCTCCCGGCGCCACGTCCTGGTCAACGCCCAGGAAGGTCAACGTGAAGTTGTGGACGACCTTGCCCTCGTTCTTGAGGGTGAAGGACACCTCGCTGTTCGCCGCCGCCTGGAGGGTGTCCGGCTCGAACTCGTATGTAGGGCTGTCCTTGGCGACGACATCGGCGCTGGTGCCCCCCACCGACTTGGTGTCACTGTCGCTACCGCATCCGACCAAACCGACGACGAGAGCCGTCATGGCCAGGCCTGTACTGACGAACCGTTTGAACTGCATCCCTACCTCCGTTGCACCGACATCGCCCATTGTTCCCGGCAGCGGTTGCTGGCCGGGGGGTCATCGTACGCGAAACCCGCTGACGCCCGCCGGGTTCTCGACATATACGTCAACTTGTTCGACGTCCGCCTGCCGGGGACCTTCCCGGCACCAACGCACGAAATGCTCGACCCGCGCCGGGTGACCCTCGATCCACGCCTCGACCGTGCCGTCGGCGGTGTTGCGAACCCACCCGTCCAGGGCCATGGCCCGCGCCTGTTCCTGGCAGGAGCTACGGAAGAACACGCCCTGCACCCGACCGGACACGACGATCCGCCGGGCGACCGGCGCCGGTCGTCCTGGGGTCAATGGTCGGCACCCGACCATTCGGGGTCGAGCTGGCGCAGGAACTCGGCGCAGCGGGCCTCCTCATCGGCTTCGCCGATGGCGCGAGCAGCGGCGCCGAGGCCCGCCACCGCCCTCAGGAAACCCCGGTTCGTCTCGTGACGCCAGCGGACGTACCCCGACCCCCGCCACCCGGACTGGCGCAGCCGGTCGAGGCCCCGGTGATAGCCCACCCGGAAGCACGCATAGGCCTCGACGTCGTCGCGGGCCAGCTCACCCAGGCGTGCCCACCCGTCGAGGAACCGTGGCCATCGGGCGACGACGGCCGACACCGCATCGCGCCGGGCGGCCTCGTCGGCGGCGAGGGCGGCCTGGAGGGCGGCCTGGGCCTCCGCCGGCTCGGCGTCGAGCACCGTCTCGGGAAGCCCTCGGTGGAGTGTCACGGGGTTGTCATCAGCCATCGGTGCGCCTCTCTCGTCGAATTACCGGTGTGGTGGCGGCGGTGACCAGGGATAGGCCGCCACGGCGGTCCACTGGGCATCATCCATGGACTGCCAGACCCAGAACGAGGCGCCCACCGCCCCGCCACGGTACGCCACGTCGAGAAAACGACTGGTCTCCGCCGCGTCGGGCGGACCGTCCCGGCCGCCCTCGTCGGCCATGTCGTAGCCCTGTCCGATGAGGTGGACGGGCCGGAGGGAAGCCAGGCGGTCGAGGGCCTGGGTGGCGGCCTCGCCCGGTTCGGTGCACCCCCAGTAGACCATGGGCGCGAAGGCATCCACGTAGGGGGCCATGGCGCCGTAGGGGTACACGGCCACCTTGGCGTCGGTCGGCCGGTAGACCGTGGCCACCACCATCCGCCGGCCTGCCGCCTGGCGAACCAGCCCCAGGTACAGACGGGCCCGTGCCTCGGTCAGGACGACTCCTTCGGTGGACATCTCGATGTCCGGGCTGAAGCCGTCGAGCACGACCCCACCGGGGCCCCGCCAGGCCAGGGCCTCGGCCGTCCACGCCGCGTCGCCCACCGGGTCCCAGAGATACGGGAACCCCCACCCGATGACCGCCAGGCCCCGGGCTTGGGCCCGGGGAACCAGAGCGGCGAGGAAGTCGGCCCCGTAGAAGCCGTCGCGCGAGTCGGCGACCCGAACCCACAGCTGCGAGAGGCCGGCGGTGACGGCCCTGGCCACGATGGCGTCGGCGTCGCCGCCCTCGGTCTGGCGGTGCTTCCACACCCACATCCCCTTGCCCCGTAGCGGCGCCATGTCCGCCACCAGGTCGGCGGGCGCCGGGGGCTCGGGAAGGTCGGCCTCGGGGACCAGGACCGACGGCTGCCAGGCGCCCGGTCCCGGGGGGCCCTCGGGTCGGGAAGGGCGCGGCGGTGGCGGGCACCCGGAAAGGGGCTGGGGCACGGGACCGATCGGCTCTGAAGGAGTGACGGCGGCCGTCACCGCTGAACTCCCAGGCGGTATCTCCGTCGCTTCCGCAGCCCGCCCAGGAGCGACGCCGACTGCGGCGAGCCCATTGGACGCCGGCGTCGATCGGGGATCGTCGCCGATGGCCGCCGCGGCCGTCACTCCGCCGAGAAACAGGACCAGGGCCCACACCGCGAGGCCACGCCGGAGGGTGATCATCTGCCGGTGACCCGGCACATCGCTCAGGGAGCCGCCCAGGCCCGGGGGCCCGTCGGGGTCGACACACCCGCCAGGGTCGGCCTCAGGTTACCGCCGGGCTGGCGGACCGGAGCCCGCTTCGCTCGAGGAAGGCGAGTCGCCGCTGGACCGTGTCGTGCCACGCATCGAGATCGGCCACGAACTGTTCCCGGTCACCGTCCTCGGAGGCATGCTCGAGCTCGTCGAATGCTGCATCCTCGGCGTCCAACAATGCCCGGTACCGCGACAGGAAGTGCTCGTTGACCATCTCTTCCAGCGCCATGTGCTACCCCCGTGCTCGTCGACGGCCGACGCTATCGCGTTCCCCCCACCGAGCCCAAGGCACCCTTGGCCGGCCTGGGCCCCCGGCTGCCGTCAGGGCGTGACGTGGGGTTCCACGTCGCCGGACTCGGCCATCCAGGCAGCCAGCGCCGCCGCCCGTTCGCCGTTCACGGCCCCGGGATCGGGATCGGACTGCCCGTCTCCGTCGGCCGATGCCGCAGGTCGCTCCAACTTCGTGGGCCCGGGTTCGGGAACCCCCTCCGTCGGTGCCCCGGCGGTGTCGGCGGCGGGCGCCTCTGCCCCGTTCGATGCCACCGGAGGGGATGGCGGCTGGACGACGTCGGGGGGCGTCGTCGGCCCTGCGCCGTCGGCCCCTCGCTGCTCGGACGGAACCGGACCGGTGCGTTTCGACGCCCGACCGATCTTCGCTCGCTCCAGCACGTCGGCATCGACGCCCATCTGTCGCCACGCCGCGTAACTGACGCCCGCCCGCTCGCCGTAGGCCTTGGCCGACCGCACGAAATCGCCCTCCAACTCGGCCAGCCCGGTCTGGCGACCGTTGGCGACACGCAGTCGCTCGGCGTGCAACTCGACACGCTCCTGGGTCAGCTGCAGACGGGTGAGAGGGTCGGCCGAGACCATGAGCTCGTCGAGCTTGTGGATCCTGCGGGTGATCGTGTCGGCCATCCTGCCTGCGTCACGACCCGACCTGGCGGCGTCCAGCGCGCTCAGGTACCGGCGAACAGATCGCTCCCGTTCGAGCCACGTTCCCGGGCTGCCCCGCCGACTCTGGTTCGGCGAGCGAGTTGGTCCGTCGTTCGTCGTCATAGGGTCCGACGCTAGCAGTCGGCATCGGCGGTTCCCGGGTTCTGACCGCCTGCGCAGTGAGGTCCCACGTGCACGGGCCCCCTCGAAGAGCGAGGGGGCCCGTCTGCTGCTGTGTGACGCTATCTGCTGCTATCTGCTGATATCTGCTGTCATCACCACTTCCGGTACCCGGCGATCTGGGCGATGCCCGTCCAGGCGGCCACGCCCACCGCGGTGGCGTCGCCCGTCCAGATGACGGCCGTCCCGTCGGAGACGTTGGCGGCGCCGCCGAGGTTCATCGCCACCGCCTCGTCGTCATCGCCGAGGGCGAAGGCAACCTGGAGGTTGACGGCCTCGTTGTCCGACACGTTCCCGACGGCGATGTTGCCGCCCGTATTGGCCCCCGCCAGGCCGGCGTTCACCACCTCCGCCTCCTGCTCCGTCAGCGACAGGCCGCCGCCCCCGCCGCCGGCGAGCTGGGCGATGCCGGTCCACGCGGCCACGCCGATGGCGGTGGCGTCGCCGGTGACGATGACGGCCGTGCCGTCAGAGACGTTGGCGGCGCCGCCGATGTTCACCGCCACCGCCTCGTCGTCGTCGCCGAGGGCGAAGGCACCCTGGAGGTTGACGGCCTCGTTCTCCGAGGCGTTCCCGACGGCGACGTTGCCGCCCGTGTTGGCAGCCGCCGCTCCGGCGTTCTCCACCTCGGCACTCTGCTCGGTGATCGCGACCCCGCCATCTCCACCGTCACCGGCAGCCTGGGCGACCTCCGTCGACGACACCACGCCGGCGGCAGAGGCGTCGCCGGTGGCCACGATGGCAGTCCCATCCGACTCGTTGGAGGCGCCGCCGACGTTGACGGCGACGGCCTCTTCACCGCCGGCTCCCGCCGCTTGGACGTTGGCGGCCTCGTTCGAAGAGGCGTTGCCGACCGCCACGTTGCCGCCGCTGTTCGCCGCCGCTTCCCCCGAGTTCTCCACCTCGGCGGTCTGCTCGGTCACGGCCAGTGCGTCCGACCTGGCCTCGCCCAGGACAAGGAACACGCCGAGAGCCAGAAATCCCAGCACGCCGAAGGCCACGGTTCGTCGTCGTGGCGCACGTTGCTCGATTGCCTCGTGCATCTCCACCTCTTTCACATTGAGATTGCGGTCGTTGTCGCGACGCGGACGGTACCGGTCAGGGCGAACAACGGCAAGGGCTCTCCTGAGGCTTTTACCGGTGCCCCAGACGCGCCGGAGGGGGGCCGGCGCTTACGCCGACCCCCCTCCCAACGTGGGCGGAACTACACCCGCTTCGGTGCAACCCT
>CAYTTL010000215.1:0-5028 GCA_964440725.1 uncultured Acidimicrobiales bacterium
CGGGCCGCGCCCCAGGTGGTCGTGACCGACATCCGCATGCCGCCGGCGTTCCAGCGGGAGGGGATCGACGCCGCCCGCGAGGTCCGCAAGCGCCATCCGGGCACGGGGGTCGTCATCCTCTCCCAGTACGACGACCCCGAGTACGCCATCTCGCTGCTGGCCGAGGGCTCGGCCGGGTGTGCGTACCTCCTGAAGGACCGCATCGCCGACGGCAACCAGCTGGCCCGGGCGGTCCGGGAGGTAGCGACGGGCGGTTCCATGCTCGACCCGGCCATCGTGGAGTCGCTCGTGAGGCCCGCCGCGTCCGGCGACCTCTCCGATGCCGACGAGGAGCTGTTGCGGCTGGTCGCCGAGGGCCGGCCGATCAAGGCCATCGCCGCCGTTCAGGGCGTCCCACCGGCGGCGGCCGCCGACGCCGTGGAGCGCCTCTTCCTCACCCTGGCCCGCGAGGCGTCGACGGGTGCCGCCAGCTCGCTGCGCCGCCTGCGCCTGTTGCACCAGGCCATCGTCGACCGCGAGGACCAGGGAGAAACCTTGTCCCGGCTCCTGCCCGGGGGCCTGGCCGAGAAGCTGCGGCGCGACGGGCACCGCATCGGAGAGAGCGAGTTGCTCGACGTGACCGTGGTCATGTCGGACATCCGCGGGTACTCGACCATCGCCGAGCGGGCGGACCCGAGTGTGCTGGCGGCGCAGCTCAACCAGCACCGGGCGGAGATGAACCGAGCCGTGATCGGCGCCGGTGGGACGGTGATGCAGTTCGTCGGCGATGCCGTGATGGCGGTGTTCGGCGCGCCGGTCGCCCAGCCCGACCACGCCCGCCGGGCCGTAGGCGCGGCGGTGGCCATGCACGCCGCCCAGGACGCCGTCAACGGCCGTTGGCGAGCGGAGGACCGGCCAGCGTTCGGCCTCGGCATCGGGATCTCCACGGGTTCGGTCGCCGCCGCCTTACTCGGTTCCGAGGAGCGCCTCGAGTACAGCCTGGTCGGTGACGCCGTGAACCTGGCCCAGCGGATCCAGCAGTGGGCCGAGCCCGGCCAGACGGTGCTGAGCGAGGCCACGGCGGCCGCCGTCGACGGGTTCGATCTCGAGGCGCTGCCGGCGGCCCAGGTGAAGGGCCGGGAAGCGGAGGTCCACGCGTTCCGGCTCAGGGGGGCTGGCACGTAGTCCATGACACCGGCAGGCCCCCTTGCGGGCGAACCGGCCAAGGCCGATCCTGGTGCCATGCCGGCGGTCGAAGCGCTCGGGGTGCACAAGACCTACGACACCGAGGGCGTCCCCGTGCGGGCGCTGCGCGGCGTCGACGTGACGGTGGGAGACGGCAAGTCGACTCTGCTCAACCTCGTCGCCGGCCTGGACGTGCCGAGCGAGGGCGAGATCCGGGTGGCCGACATTTCGCTCACGGACAAGGGCGAGGACGACCTGGCCCGCATGCGGCGGGCGCACGTCGGCATCGTGTTCCAGTTCTTCAACCTGCTCGAAGGGGCCAGCGCCCTCGAGAACGTGACGCTGCCCGCCGTGATCGCAGGGACGCCGCGGCGTCAGGCCGAGAGTCGCGCTCGCGACCTGCTCGACCTGCTGGGGCTGCCCGACAAGGCCGCCAGCGCACCTGGCCTCCTGTCGGGCGGCCAGCGCCAGCGCCTGGCCATCGCCCGGGCCCTGGCCAACGAGCCCACCCTGCTCCTGGCCGACGAGCCCACGGGCGCTCTCGACTCGGAGGGAGGCCGGGAGGTACTGGAGCTGTTCCGGCGCCTTCACGCCGACGGACAGGCCATCCTGCTCGTCACCCACGACCGCGAGGTGGCCGCTCCCGCCGACCGGATCGTCGCCATGCGCGACGGCCGGGTGGCGGACGGTCAGGGCGACGTCCAGCCGGGCTCGCCGGGGCCCACGCCCGCGCAGGGATAGACAGTGCCGAGCCGGCGCGACGCGACGTCGGGCTGATGGGCGCCGTCTGGGTATGGGCCCGGGTCGACCTGCGGCGTCGGTGGCGAGCAGTCGTCGTCCTCGCCGTCCTGTTGGGCATGGCCGGCGGCTTCGCCCTCGCCGCACTGGTAGGGGCCCGCCGGGCCTCGACCGCGTGGGACCGGCTCCGCCGCGAAACCCTCGCGCCCGACGCCTTCGTCTCGATTCCCTCCCGGTCCGACGCAGCGGTCGCCGATGAGCTTCGCTCCCTTCCGGGCGTGGCTGAAGCCGCCGGCTTCGTGTTCGTGCCGGTGGCCCCACGGGGGATGACAGACGCCGGCTCCTTCGCCGCCGTCGACGACCGCCTGGGCCGGTCCATCTACCGGTGGCGCGTGGTGGAGGGGCGCCAGGCCGACCCCGACCGGCCTGAGGAAATCACCGTGAACCCGGCCATGGCCGAAGCCGCTGACCTCGGCGCTGGCGATGCGGTCACCTTGGCAGCGCCGGACGGCTCCTTCTCGGTCGAGGCCATCGTGGTCGGTGTCGTGGTCGGCACCCTCGACCTCTCCCAGAACGTCGGGTCGCCGGGTGCGTACCTCACCCCCGCCTTTCTCGCCCGGTACTCCGGCGAGGTGGACGTCGGTCGCCAGAACACGTTCGTACACCTGACTCGCGGGATCGCCGGCGTGCCGGCGTTCAGGGTCGCGGTTGCGGCCCGCTTCGGCGAGGGAGGAGGAGTGCTTGTCGGCGACTCGCAGGAGGACGACGGCTCGATCCGGAGAGCCCTTCGCTTGCAGGCGGGATCGCTGGCGCTGGTGGCCGCCGCTGCCGCCGCCGCCACCCTCGTGGCTCTCGGACAGGCCCTGTCCCGCCACGTGGCTACCGGCGCCGACGCAGGCGGCGCGCTCGAAGCCCTCGGCATGACCCGGACCCAGAGGTTCGCGTGCGCCCTGCCGACGGTCGCGCTGGTGGCGGGGGTCGGGACGGCTCTGGCCGTAATGGTGGCGGTGGCGGCCTCTCCGCTGGTCCCCCCCGGGCTGGCCGGCCAGGTGGAGTCCTCTCGAGAAATCAGCAACGACCTCGTCGCCCTCGCCGGTGGCGGGACGCTGCTGGCCGCCATGGTGGGCACAGTCGGGGCGTCAGCGAGCTGGCGCGTAGCCCGAAGGACCCGCCGAGGAGCGGCTGCTCGTCCGGCTCGGGGGCTCGCCGGTTGGGTCGGCCCGGCGGCCGCCGTCGGTCTGGCCAACGCAACCGGCGGTGGCACAGCTCGCTCTCGGGCTGCGGCTCACTCGGCCATCGTCGCCGCCGTCGTGGGGGTCTCAGCTGTAGCGGCCACCACCACGTTCGCGGCGAGCCTCGACCACCTGAGGAGCACGCCGAGGCTGTTCGGCTGGGACTTCGACGCGCTGGTGGGCTTGGAAAGTGAGGACCCGGCTCGGGTCGACGCCGCGGCCGAGACGTTGGCCCGCGACCCCGACGTCACCCGGGTGGCCGTGGCCGACGTCGTGTTCCTTTCCTTGGGAGGTGAGAACGTCGACGCACTGGTCATCGACCAAAGGAAGGGTAAGCCCATCCATCCGACGATCGTCGCCGGTCACTCGCCGGAGGCCGCTGGCGAGATCGCCCTGGGTTCGCAGACCATGACGCGACTCGGTGTTCGTGTCGGATCGACGGTGGAAGCGGTCGGCACCGCGAACCCTGTCGCGCTCACGGTCGTGAGTAGGGCCGTGTTTCCGAGCCTGGGGGATGGGCGCATCGACGACGCCGCTTCCCTCACGCCCGCCGCCGCCGCTCAGCTTCGACAGGAGGAGAGCCGGGGGCGATTTGTGATGGTGGCGGTCGATCCGGGCACCGACCCGCTCGCCGTCGCCGCCCGTCACACCGATCTCCCGGTCTCTGCGCCGTGGCCGTGGCCGGATGTGGCCAACCTGGCGCGGGTGGGCTCCGCCCCCTGGCTCCTCGCCGCCTTCCTCGGGGCGGTGGCGGTGGCCGCCGTCGGCCACGCCCTGGTGCTGTCGGTCCGAGCGGGCCGAAGAGAGCTGGCCGTCCTCCGAGCCACGGGATTCCAGCGGGCCCAGGTGCGAGCGACCGTGATCTGGCAGGCCACCGCCATCATGGGGATCGGCCTGGTGGTCGGGCTGCCGTTGGGGGTGGCCATCGGACGCTGGATGTGGACCGCCGTCGCCGGCGGTACCGGGGTGGTGGTGCAGCCCGTGGTGGCCGTAGCCCTCCTCGCCACCATGGTGCCCGTCGCCCTGGTGCTCGCCAATGCGATCGCCGCCCTCCCCGCCCGGGCCGCGGCCCGCACATCGCCGGCGCTCGTGTTGCGGACGGAGTAGCGGTGACCGCGGGGCGGACGACGCGACCCATACTCGAGACGGCGAGCGGTAGGGCACCGCCGCCGAGCCGGCGCTCGGCGGCGTCAAGCTGATGGGCGCCGAGAGCGACGCGCGTGATGCCGGCTACCTCCTCCCGTCCGGGTAGATCTCACAGGTGGTGAAGCCGTTGGTACCCAGGCCGCCGTAGCAGTGGTCGATCTTGGGACCACCGTCGAGGCGGTCGTCGCCGTTGTTCCCGAAGACGTAGTCGCCACCGTCGCCGCCGCGGACATCGTCGTAGCCCACGCCTCCGATGACTCTGTCAGCGCCGACGCTGCCGTCGAGCGTGTCGTTTCCGTCGCCGCCGTCGACGACGTCGCTGCCGTCGCCGCCACAGACGACGTCGTCGCCGCCCAGACCGTAGAGGCTGTCGTGACCGCCGAGGCCCACGATGACGTCGGGGCCGGGAGTGCCGAAGAGGCGGTCCTGGCCGGGCGTGCCCACGACGGTGGCCTGCAGGCCGGGGCAGGTCGGGTCGGTCGGCGGCACGGTCGTGGTCGTCGACGTGGTGGTGGTCGGCGGCAGGGTGCTCGTGGTCGTCGAGGTGGTGGGGGTGACCCCGTCGTCGTCGACGATGACCGCGGCGGCGGTGTCGCCCACCAGCACCGGCCGCCCGTCGCTGGCCACGGGTGGGCCCAGGACCAGGCGGAAGCTCTCGGTCTGTTCGGCCACGCTGTCGCCCTGCACGGCCGCGGTCACCTGCCGGGGCCCGTCGCCGGGGGCGAAGGTCAAGGTCCCCGAGGCGCCG
>CAYTTL010000216.1:0-5019 GCA_964440725.1 uncultured Acidimicrobiales bacterium
GGGGGCGTGGATGGTCGCCTTCGTCTGGCCCGGGGCGATGTGCAGGGGGGCGGTGGTGGCGGCGTAGTCGCCGGGGGCGGTGGCGGTGCCGTCGGATGTGGCGTAGGCGAAGGTGACCACCTTGGCCGACGGCGCCGACAGGACCACGGCGACCTGGGCGTCGGTGAGGCTGGTGTGGCCCTCGGTCACCCGGGCGGGCTCCACCCTGAGCAACGGCGGGTCATCGTCGTCGGCGATGGTGCCCGTCGCCTGGGGCCGGGCCCGGCCGATGCCGTGGGAGGCGTCGGTGAGGATGAGGGTGAAGGTCTCGTCGTCCTCGTCCATGGGGTCGTCGGTGACGCTCACGGGAACGGTGACAGTGGTGGCCCCGGCGGGAACGGTGACGGTGCCGCTGCCTAGGGGAAGGTCGGCGGCATCGGCGGTGCCCGCCGCCAGCGACCAGTCCAGGGTCACGTCATGGGGCAGGGCCGCCGACAGGTTGACGGTGAACGTCCCGCCGCCGGCTTCGGACACGGTGGCGTCGGCCACCGAAGCGTCGACCCAGGTGGCCGGGCGCTCCCAGACGGGATCGTCGACGGGACGGGTGAGAGCGAGGGAGTTCCAGATCGAGGTCGAGGCATCGATGGTGGCCAGACCCGGGAGATCAACCAGAGTCGGGGTGACGACGCCGGGAGGCGAGCCGGCATTGGTGGTGCCGATACCGATCTGCCCGTCGTAGTTGTACCCCCACGCAAGGAGACTTCCGTCGGCCCGCAGGGCGAACGAGTGGGCGGCGGCGTCGTGGCGGATGGCCACGACCGGTGGGCCCGGGGGGAGCGGTACCCGCCGAGGCGTGTGGACCTCGGCCATCGGCGGGACCCCGAGCACAGCGAGCTCGGCGTTGGTGTTGACGCCCCAGGCCCACACGCTGCCGTCCTGCTTGAGGGCAAGCCCGGAGTCGTGGCCGGCGGAGACGGCGATCACACCGCTCCCCGTCCCCAGTCCCGTCACCGGGAGTGGTGAGTAGACCAAGGAGAAGTTCCCAGCCGTCGGCCGGCCGGCTCTCGCGCCGCTCGCGCCGCAGGAGAGTACCGTTCCGTCGTTCTTCAGGATGAGCACCCACTGGTTGCCCGCTGACACCTGCCGGACGTCACCGCCGACCAGAGTCAGAGGGGTGGGGAAGGGTTGGGTCGGGATGTTGTTGTCCGTCTGACCCGTACAGCGTTGGAGGCCCCAGCTGCGCACCGTGCCGTCGTCCATGACAGCGTAGCTGTCGTTGTAGCCCGCCTCGACGGCGCGGACGCCTTGGAGCGGCGGTCCTCCGAGAGCGGCTCGCACCTCCACGGGATAGTTACGTTGTCCGACCGTCGACCCGTCTCCCAGCTGGCGCCGGCTGTTGGTGCCCCAGGCCACCACGCTTCCATCCACCCGGCGTGCCAGGACATGGATCCCGTTATAGCCGGAGTCGATCTGCGTCACGCCCGAGAGCTCACCGCTGCCGCCCCCCACAGAACGTGGCGACACGGGAACAAGACTGCCTTGATCGTTGCCGGTGCCGAGCGCGCCGCCCCCGCCTCCCCAGGCCAACACCCCTCCGGTTGAGCGAACCGCGAAGCTACTGAGAAAGCCGCTTTCCACCGCCACCACGTCGTCGTTGGCCGACAGCTCAACGGGCGTCGGCCAAGCGTCGTGGTGGTGCGGCGGGTGTGGGCCGGTGCCGGATGAGCCGTTGCCGATGGCGCCGAAAACGTTGGACCCCCACGACCAGATGGTGCCGGTGAGCCCGCCGGGCGGGGCATCGGGGGTGCCGGGGTCACAGTCGTCGTCGGTGTCGTTGCCCAGGAGTTCGTTGGCCCCGCGGTGCACGGCGAAGTCGCCGTCGTTGCAGTCGGTGGTGGTCGTCCAGCCGTCACCGTCGGCGTCGGAGGTGACCACGAACACCTCCCAGCTGTGGCGGGTGGAGCCCCCGGCCGCGGTGCCGTCGGACACGGTGACTTCGACCGTGTGGACCCCCACGGCCGCAGCCGGTGGGTCGTAGGTGAAGCTCGGCGTGGTGGCCACGGGGACGCGGTCGAGGGTCCAGGCGTAGGAGAGCGCTGCGCCCTCGGGATCAGCGGCCGTCGCCGAGAAGGCGGCCGGGGAGCCCACCACCACCGTGGTGGCGGTGGCGTCGGGAACCACTGAGGAGATCGTCGGGACGGCGTTGGCGTCACTCACGGCCACGGTGGCGTAGGCAACGGCGTCGCGCCCGGCCGAGTTGGTGATGCGCAGGCCGATGACCCGAGCGCCCTGGGTGGGGAAGGTCACCGACGGGCTCGTGCCGGTGGCGTCGTCGAAGCCACCGTCGCCGTCGAGGTCCCACGCCAGTCCGGTGACGGTGGTGCCGGCCGGGGTGGTGGAGCCCGATCCGTCGAGCACGAGGGGCTGGGCCTCGGCGATGGCGTAGGGCCCGCCGGCGTCGGCCACCGGCGCCAGTTTGGGCACCGAGGCCTGGGCGTCGAGGTCGGCGATGATGGTGTCCATCCCGGCCACGGTCTGGGCCAGGGCGGCGGTGGTGGCGGAGCGGGCGGCGATGAGAGCGTCGAGGGCCTCGACGGCCCCGGAGGGGGCCACCGGCAGGGTGACGTTGCGCACCGAGGTCTCCGCCTCGGTGATCTGCGCGTCGGTCAGGCCCCGGTTGGCCAGGGTGCGGCGCTCGTCGGGGGTGAAGCCCGACGCCCGCACCCGGTCGGAGAACTGCCGGGCCTCGGCCAACGCGGCCTCGGCGGTGGCGGCCTCGGCGGCGATGGCGCCGCGCAGGCCGGCCATGGCCCCGGTGGTGGCGGGCAGCTGGGCGGCCTGGGCGGCGGAGAGGTCGGCGGCCTGGCGGGCGTGGATGAGGGCCCATTCGCCGTCGCCGGCGGCCTGGGCGCCCTGGTAGCGCTCGATGGCATGGAGCAGGGCCTGGTTGAGGGCGGCTTCGCCGGCCATCGGGGCCAGGGTGGCGGCCACCGCGTCGGGAACGGCCTCGCCGGTGTGGTCGGTAGGCACCGACACCGGCTCCAGGGTGGTCAGCCGCCTGAAGTCGGCGTCGGGGGGGTCCTCGGCGATGGCCAGGTAGTGGAAGGCCTGGGAGAGCAGCAGTTGCAGGAAGTCCTCGCTGATCTTGCTCACGGGGTCGATGTACTCGTAGGCACAGGCCAGGGGGCTTCCCGCCTGGCACGCCACCTCGGTGGCCTTGGAGGCCAGGTCGAAGATCTTCTTCATGGCCAGACGGGTGGCTGCCCACTTGACCGACTCGATCAACGACTCGCGCTTGAGGTCGGCGATGGCCGCGCTGGCGTCGGGCAGCACGGCGGGAAGCACCACGGTGATGGCCCCTGGGAAGTACGTGTCGACGCCGGGCTGGAAGGAGCCGTCCTGGCAGGTGTCGTAGACCACGCCGTAGGTGCCCGGGCCCAGTTTCCCCGAGGGAGGCGTGACGGCGATGAGCTCGCCGGCGAAGACGCTGGTGGTGGCCACGATGGTGTTGGGAAGGAACCCGGTGACGTCGTCGAGTGCCATCCCCTCACTGACGTCGCCGCTCACCACGTAGACGTCGGTGGCCGGGTACACGAAGTCGGCGAAGCCGTCCTCGCCGCAGTCCTTCTCGAAGGCCAGGCGGCCGTCGATGGTCACCATGGCGTTGGGCCCGAAGACCTTGGTGGTGTCGCCGCCGTCGAAGGACAGGGCGTTGTCGGCGGCCGCCGCCGGTGAGGCGGAGACGACGGTGGCGGCGATCAGTGCCGCGGCCATCACGGTGACCAGGCCACGCGCCCAGGCGCGGTCGCGGATGTTCATGGCGAGTACTCCCGGAGCTCGACGTCGAACGGTCATCTCTCGACGGTGCTCCGAACGGGCCCCACCGACAAGGTTGCAGGCACGCGTCTTCGATGGGGTGCCAGCACCCCTCTCGCGCGCACAGACGCGGAAGGAGGCCGGAGCCCCTCGCTCCGGCCTCTTCCCGCTCCGCCGTTGGACGCTGGCTCTACTTCCGGCCGGACGTGCTGGTCGCGACGGTGACCGAGTTGTCGGTCATGTCGGGGTCGGCCGTCGTGCTGGTGACGCTGGCCTTGTTGGTGATGGTGGTGCGACCCGGAGCCACCACCTTGACGACCACCTGGATCGTGGCGGTCGACCCACTGGCCAGGGTGGCCCGGCTGCACTTCACGGTGCCCGTCGAGCCGACCGCCGGCAGGATGCAGCTCCATCCGGGGTGGGTGGCGCTCACGAACTGAGTGTTCGCCGGCAGCGTGTCGGCGACCGCCGGGTTGCTCGCTGCGTTGGGGCCCGCGTTGGCGACCGTGATGGTGTACGTGAGCTTCCCGCCGTTCTTGACCGGGTTCGGAGCAGCTCCCATGCTGAGGCCCAGATCGGCCGCCGGTTGCCTCCCGTTGCCCGTCAACGTCGCCGTGTGCGGGCTGCCGGGAGCGTCGTCGGCGATGTCCAGGGTGCCTGTGCGGGCGCCTGCGGCGGTCGGCCTGAACGCCACGTCGACCGTGCAGGAGGTCTCGGGAGCGAGCGGAGCGTCCCCGCCACAGGTGGTGGCGGTGATGGTGAAGTCACCGGTGGTTGCGACACCGTGGATCTGGAGTGGCAGCACGGACGAGTTGAACACCCCGACGGTCTGGGAACCGGACGTCGAGCCGACCAGCTGGTCGCCGAAGGTCAGGCTGTTCGGCATGAGGGTGGCCTGGGGAACCCCGCCCTGACCCTGGAGGGACACGGTGGAGACGCCGCCCGGGGCGTCGTGGCTGATGCTCAACACCTCTCCGTTGTAGAAGTCCGGGGTCGTGGGAGCGAAAACGACATCGACCGTGCAGGAGCTGCCCGGGTCAACGCCGATACCCACGAAACACGTGCCCTCCGGGCCCACCGAGAAGTCGCCCGAAGTCGTCGCCCCGTAGAAGAGCAGTGTCGCCTCACCGGTGTTCGTCACCGTCACCGTCTGCGGACCTCCGGTACTGCCGACCTTCTGGAGGCCGAAGTCGAGACTGGTGGGGCTGACGTCGACGGCCGGAG
>CAYTTL010000217.1:0-3010 GCA_964440725.1 uncultured Acidimicrobiales bacterium
AATACCGAGACCCGACGGCCGTAGCGCAGGGTGAGGTAGTTGCCCACGAAGTCCTGCGAGGCCAGGACGTGGGGGGCGGCGAGGAGCCCCTGCTCGTCCAGGTAGGTCACGGCCGACTCCGGATAGGCCGCCAGGTCGAGGGGCGGCGCCGTCCAGATCGAGGCGGCGAAGATGGCGAAGGCGGCGAGAATGGCGACGAAGGCGACGCGGTTGAGCCGTTGATGGCTCGGCGTGGGGTCGGCAGCGGCGCCTGAGCGGTTCGACCCGTCGGTGGGGCGAAGCGCTCTTCCGAGCACGGGTGCGAGCACCACGGCCATGATCGGCAGGTTCCGCACGGCGAGGAGGCTGATGACCACGAAGCCGACCACCGGAACGAGATCTCGCCAGCTCACCTTGGACCGGGCGACGATCACCAGGGCGATGGCGAGGAAGACGAGGGCGAACCGGCCGTCGGAAGCGTTGAAGTCGGGAGAGGCCCATTCCACGATGTTGCTGAAGGTGTCGCGCTTGTCGAGGAGCGTGAAGGGGAAGGCGAGCAGGCGCGCCCCCAGGGGATTCACGACCGACACGGCGAGGCCGACGACGAACGCCCCGATGTAGCGCATGGTGTCGTGGGGCCACGCCCGCCAGTCGAGCCACTGGCCGAAGGCCCGGGCACCGAGCCACACCAGGCCCAGCGGGAACGATCCGTGGCTCTGGACCCAGAGCCACACGATGGGGATAAGGAGCCAGGAACTGCGTCGCCCTTCGACGACGCTGACGAGCAGTGCCATGAGCACGAGCCCGAACAGCAGGGGCCGGGGAGACCAGAAGGGGGCGCCGATGCCGATGGCGACCAGGGCGGCGAGAGTCGTGCGCAGGGGCGAGCCCGCCCGCGCCAGGCGGACGATGAGCCAGGCGAGAGCGGCGCACAGGAGGGCCTGTTCGAGAACGACCAGGCGGTACCCCCCGAGTGAGTGCGCCCATCCGTAGGTCCACTCCGGGAGCCAGCTCTGAACCGTCCAGGGCTCTCCTGCGGCGGTGTACGAGTACGGGTCGACCCGGGGGATGCCCCGCCCGGCCACCATGTCGATGCCCGTGCGCAGGTGGGTGAGCATCGAGTTGTCGTGGATGGCGAGCACGCCCAGGCGGAACCCGAACAGCACCAGGGCGGCGGCGAACAGCGCCTCCATCTTCGGGGCGCGGACCCGCTTGGTCAGCGCGGACACGCCCACCCGCATCTGGCGGCCGCGCCGGCCCCCCGCTCGTTCCACCCGGGGCCCCGGGCGCCGCCCACGCCGCCGGTACCCGTCGGTTTCGTACTAACCGGCGGCCGGCCCCTCCTGGGGCGCCGCCAACGGGACGGACCCGGGTCCACCGCTGTCCGCTGGACTCCCCTGATCGGCGGCCGGCGGGTCGCCGGCCACGTCGCCGGCGTCCTGGCCACCGTCGAGGGCCTCGGCCGCCGGGGCCCCCTCGGACGTGGCTTCGTCGGCCGCGCCGGCACCGGGATCGAAGTCGGCCCACGCCGCCTGTGCCTCGGTTTCGGGCGTGAACTCCCCGGCCTGGTACTCACCGATGTAGTTGCCCGCCTCGTCGTAGGCGTGCTCGCCGAACGCCTCCTGGTACTCGGGGGCCACGATGCCGCCCTCGGCGGCCTGCTTGATGGAAAGGCTGATACGCCGGCGCTGGAGATCGAGGTCGATGATCTTGACCCACAGCTCCTCCCCCGCCGCCACCACCTGCTCGGGCAGGTCGACGTGATGGGCGGCCATCTCCGAGATGTGCACCAGGCCCTCGATGCCGTCGCCCACCTGGAGGAACGCGCCGAAGGGGACGAGCTTGGTGACCCGTCCGTAGACCAGCTCGCCCACCCGGTGGTTGTTGGCGAACTCCTGCCACGGGTCCTGCTGGGTGGCCTTCAGGGAGAGGCTGATGCGCTCCCTGTCGAGGTCGACCTCGAGCACCTCGACGTCGATCTCGTCGCCCACGGTGACCACCTCGGACGGGTGGGCCACGTGCTTCCACGACAGCTCGGAGACGTGGACGAGCCCGTCCATGCCGCCGAGGTCGACGAAGGCGCCGAAGTTGACGACCGACGACACCGTGCCGCGGCGCTTCTCGCCGGGCTTGAGGTTGTCGAGGAACTCCTCGCGCTGTTCCTTCTGGGTCTCCTCCAACCATGCCCGCCGGGACAGCACGACGTTGTTGCGGTGCTTGTCGAGCTCGATGATCTTGGCCTCGAGGGAGCGTCCCACGTACGGCAGGAGGTCGCGCACCCGACGCAGCTCGACGAGAGAGGCGGGCAGGAACCCGCGCAGGCCGATGTCGAGGATGAGACCGCCCTTGACCACCTCGATGACCGGACCGGAGACGACGCCGTTCTCCTCCTTCAGACGCTCGATCGTGCCCCAGGCCCGCTCGTACTGCGCCCGCTTCTTCGACAGGATCAGCCGCCCCTCCTTGTCCTCCTTGGTGAGGACGAGGGCCTCGATGCGGTCGCCCAGCGTGACGATCTGGGAGGGGTCCACGTCGTGGCGAATGGACAGCTCACGTGACGGGATCACCCCCTCGGACTTGAAGCCGATGTCGAGCAGGACCTCGTCCTTGTCGACCTTCACCACCTCGCCGGTGACGATGTCACCGTCGTCGAACTCGACGATCGTGCCGGCGATGGCGTCCTCGAAGGACATCTCGAGGTCGTCGAGCACGACCTGCCGGAGAGGGATCTCGCCCTCGTCGGCAGCGGGTGCCGGAGCGGCGGGAGCCGCCTCGGTGGTCGGGGCCGTCGCTGCGACCGGAGCCTCAGGGGCGGCCTCCGGTACGGAGACCTCGTCGGGGCTGGCGATGGCCACCGGGGCGTCGGTCGTGTCGGTAGGGGTCTGGTCGGACATTGTGGTCGTCTCGTCTCTTTCGGACAGGCTCCCGCCCGCATTCGGGCATTATCGGGAGGGCGGCGAACGCGTTCGGTTCGCTCCGCCCGGCCAATTCTACCTTCCCGAGCCTCCGCCCTGCGCCGTGAAGGCGTTCC
>CAYTTL010000217.1:3110-4980 GCA_964440725.1 uncultured Acidimicrobiales bacterium
CGCATGGCGTCGACGGTGAGCTGCGCCACCGTCTCCTCCTCGGTCGGGGGAACCTCGAGGATCACCTCGTCGTGCACCTGGAGGACGAGGCGGCTGCGGAGCCCGGCCGCCTCGAGTGACCGGTCGAGGCGTACCAACGCCACCTTGAAGATGTCGGCGGCCAGCCCCTGGATGCCGGCGTTCATGGCCTGTCGCTCGCCCGCCTGGCGGAGGCGGTAGTTGGACGAGGAGAGCTCGGGGATCTGACGGCGGCGGCCGAACAGGGTCTCGGTGTAGCCCCGGTCGCGGGCCTCGGCCACGGTGCGCTCCATGTAGGAGCGCACGCTCGGGAAGGCGACGAAGTGGGCGTCGAGGATGTCCGCCGCCTCGTCGGTGGGAATTCCCAGGCGCTGGCCGAGGCCGTAGGCCTCCATCCCGTAGGCCAGCCCGTAGGACACCATCTTGGCCTTGGACCGCTGGGCCACCGTGACCGCCCCCGGTTCGGTGGCGAACAACCGGGCCGCGGTCGCCCGGTGGATGTCCTGCCCCGATGCGAAGGCCTCGATGAGGCCGGGGTCCTGGGCCAGGTGGGCGATGACCCGAAGCTCGACCTGGTTGTAGTCGGCGACGAGGAACCGGCACCCGTCGGAGGGGAGGAAGGCCCGGCGGATGCGGCGTCCCTCGTCGGTGCGGATGGGAATGTTGTGGAGGTTCGGACGGTCCGAGCTGAGACGACCCGTCCGCGCCACCGTCTGGTTGAAGCTGGCGTGGATGCGCCCGTCGTCGCCGGCCTCGGCGAGGAGGCTCTCGCCGTAGGTGGAGCGCAGCTTCTCCACCTCCCGGTAACGCAGGAGGGGCTCGATGATGGGGTGCTGGCCTCGGAGCTTCTCCAGGGAGGCGGCGTCGGTGGAGAACCCCGTCTTGGTCTTCTTCTGGGGCTGCAGGCCGAGCTTGTCGAACAGCACCTGGCGGAGCTGGGGCGTCGAGTTCACCTTGAACTCCACCCCGGCCACGTCCTGGATGAGTGCCTCCAGCTGGCGGCCTTCGGCGGCCAGGCCCTCGTTGAGCTTCCGCAGCTGGGCCACGTCGACCCTCACGCCCACCTTCTCCATGCGGGCGAGCACCCGCACCAGGGGGCGCTCCACCTCGTCGTAGAGGCGGCGCAGTCCCCGGCTGTCGAGGACCTCGGCCAGGGTGGGGGCCAGGCGGGCGACGGCCACGGCGTGACGGGCCGTCTCCATGGCCGGGTCGGGGGTCGTGCCGGCCAGGTCGAGCTGACCCGGCGGGGGCGCATCCGGGGAGCGCACCTCCAGGCCGAGGAAGCGCTGGGCGAGGTCGTCGAGCACGTACTGGGCCTCGGCCGGGTCGACGAGATAGGCCGCCACCGCCGTGTCGATGTCGAGGGAGTGGAGGTCGAGGCCGAGACGGTCCAGGCCGCGGTTCAGCTCCTTGGCGTTGTGGGTGTGGAGGGGGGGACCGCCCTCGCTGAGCAGTCCGGCCAGGGCTTTCGTCACCGGCCCGGTGCTGAGTAGGTCCGCTTCGATCCACCAGGCTGTTTCGCCTCCGGGGTCCGGGTCCTGTCCCTCAGGGTCCCTCCCCGTGGGGCCCCTGCCCCACGGGGGCCCCTCCCTACGGGCCACCCGTCCCACCTTCCCTCTGACCCCCTCGGCCCCCCTTCTCCACGGGGCTGAGGGGTTGATGAAAGTCAAAATCTCTCTGTGGATCCAGGGGGCGAGGCCGAAGACGCTCGGCGCTGCCATCGCTCCTGTTCTTGTGGGAACGGCGGCCGCTTCGCGCTATGGGTCCGTCTCTTGGTGGCGGGCGTTCTTCGCGCTCGTCGTCTCGCTGGCTCTGCAGGTCGGGGTGAACTATGCGAACGACTACTCCGACG
>CAYTTL010000218.1:0-4940 GCA_964440725.1 uncultured Acidimicrobiales bacterium
CAGCTCGAGCCACTCGTGGATCGGCTCGCCGCCGGCTCCGGGGGCGGCCGACAGCTCGGCGGCGAGCGCGAGCGCGCGCTCGTAGGTGTCGACGTCGATCACCATCCAGCCGGCGATCAGGTCCTTGGTCTCCGCGAACGGGCCGTCGGTGACCGGCGACCGTCCCTCGCCGTCGTAGCGGACGAACGTGCCCTCCGGCGAGAGCGCCTGACCGTCGACGAACTCGCCGGTGCCCTCGAGCCGAGCGGCGAAGTCCTCCATGTACTGCACGTGGGCGGAAACCTCCTCCGGCGTCCACTGGTCCATCGGCACGTCGTTGACCGGTGCCGGCGCGCCCCGGTAGTGCTTGAGCAGCAGGTACTTGGCCATCACATTCTCCTTGTGCGGTACGGCCCATTGTGGCCGTGCTCACTGCGGGGACGAAGCCGCGCTCGGGTTCTCGACATCCCACCGCGACATTTTCTGGCGCCGCCCGACGAACGATCCACGCCCGGGGAGCACGATCCTCTTGTCCTACTGCCCGGGCTCGGTCTTTCTAGCTACGGCACCAGGAGCAGCTTCCCGCGGGTGTGACGGGTCTCGACCATCTCGTGGACCTTGGCCGCCTCCGCCAGCGGGAACCGACCCGACACCTCGACCCGGAGCCGCCCGGCGTCGACCAGGCCGGCGATCTCGGTGAGCCGGGCGGCGGTCACCGACGCCGAGAAGGAGCTCAGCTGCACGTCGGCGCGGGCCACCGCCGACCCCGAGGCGGCGATGGTGACGGCCCGGCCGCCGGGCCGCAGGGACGCCACGCACCCCTCCCAGGTCTCGCCCCCGACGCAGTCGTAGGCGGCGTCGACCTTGCCCACCGCCTCCCACGGCCGGTTGCGGTAGTCGACCACCTCGTCGGCGCCGATACCCCGGAGGAAGTCGTGGTTGGCGGCGCTGGCGGTGGCGACGACATGGGCGCCGCGGACCTTGGCCAACTGCACCACGAAGGCCCCGACGCCGCCGGCGGCCCCCGCCACCAGCACCCGGTCACCCCCGGCCAGGCGAAGGTGGTCGTCGATGCCCTCGAGGGCGGTGACGGCGCCGATCGGGATCCCCGCGGCGTCCACCAGGTCGACGGCCGAGGGCGCCAGGGCCAGCTTGGCCACGTCGGCCGTCGCCTGCTCGGCGTAGCCGCCGCTGGTGCTTCCGTACACGGCGTCGCCCGGCGCCAGGCCGTCGACCCCGTCGCCCAGGGCCTCGACCGTGCCCGAGACCTCGGCGCCGGGCACCCACGGGAAGCGGCGGGGCCCGAAGGCACCCCTGCGGCCCTTGGCGTCCCAGGGGCCCACCCCTGCCGCCGCCACCTTCACGAGCACCTGGCCCGCTCCCGGCTCCGGCGTGGGCAGGTCGACGAGGGTGAGGACCGACGGTGGGCCGAAGGCGGAGACGGCGATGGCTCTCATGACCGGCAGTCGACCATCCGTCACCGGCCTCCGCAATCGCTCCGGCCGACACCGTGGGCTAGGAAGACGGGATGGACCAGCGCACGCTCCGCCGCTGAGCGCCCCCGGGATGTCGACGTGATGGCTCAGCGCCGCCATCGGCTGCGCGTCAAGATGCTGGCATCGCCGGCGCGCCTGCCCGTGGCCCTGCTGGCCTTCACCCTGGTCTACGGCACCACCGGCTACATGGTCCTCGAGGGCTACGGCTTCGTCGACGCCCTGTACATGACGGTCACGACCCTCACCACGGTGGGCTTCGGCGAGATCGAGCCCCTCGGCGCCGGGGGACGGGTCTTCACCGTTTCTCTCATCGTGATCGGCATGGCCGCGGTGTTCACCCTGCTGGCCGTCTTGACGGGCCTGGTGGCGAGCGGTCAGCTTGGCCGATCACTGACAAGGAGGACCATGGGCCGACGGACCGATGCCCTGAAGGGCCACTACGTCGTGTGCGCGTTCGGGCGGGTGGGGCGCTCGGCGGTGGAGGAGCTCGTGTCCCAGGGGGCCGAGGTGGTGGTCGTGGAGGTCGACGCCTCGCTCGAGCCCGAGCTGATCGAGGCCGGCGTGCCGTACCTGCTCGAGGACCCCACCAGTGAGGACGTGCTGCAGCAGGCGGGCATCAGCCGGGCCCGGGCGTTGGTGTGCGCCGTCGACTCCGACTCGGTGAACGTCTACATCACCTTGCTGGCCCGCGCCCTCAACCCCGACCTGTTCATCATCGGGCGGGCGTCGAGCACGGAGTCGGTGGACGCGCTGCGACGGGCGGGGAGCGACCGGGTGGTGTCGCCCTACCGTCTCAGCGGCACCCGGATGGCCGCCCTCGCCCTCCGCCCGGCGATGCTCGAGTTCGTCGACATGGTGAGCGTGTCCCCCGACCTGCGCATCGAGGAACTGGTGGTGGGACCCCGGTCGTCGCTCGCCGGGGCCACCGTGCGCGACGCCTGCGCCCCCTACGACGGCGTGATGATCCTCGCCGTCCGCAGCCCCGACGGCACCCTGGCGGTGCCACCCCGCGCCGAGACCAGCCTGGTCTCCGGTGACCTGCTGATCGTGGTGGGCCCCATCGCCGCCCTCGGTCAGCTGGCCGAGAAGGCGGGGTGACGCCGACGCCGGCGCGTTTCGCCGGTGGCAACCAGGGGAGGATGGAGGGATGACTGCGCTCTGGCTGGTCGACATCGAAAGCCCGCTTCTCACCGATGCCGCCCTGCTGCGCATCGACGACCCGGCGCGTCCCGACCGCCTGGCGTGGAACACGTTCCAGACCCTGGCCCTGTGGGACTCCGACACCTGGGTGCCGCGGTTCGTCGAGCTGGCCTGCGGCGAGGGCACCCCGCTCCAGGCCCTGGAGTGGTCGGGTTCGTCGGTGCGCCCCTGGGGCGCGTCGCTCGCCGTCCCCGACGCCGCCGACGTGGTCATCGACGGGCCCGAGGCGCTCATCGTGGTCGTGACCACCCTGCGCACCGACCCACCGGTCGACGAGCTGCGGTCCGCCGTGCTCGAGGCCGCCTCTCACACCCTGCGGCCGGACAAGGAGGTGGGGTTCATCATCGTCGCCCCCCCGGGCACGCCCGACCTCGGGCCGTGGCTGGAGGTGGAGGACGACGACGAGGTCGCCGAGGAGGACCTCGCCGTGGAGCTGCTCCCCGGCGCCAGCGGGTGGGTCACCTGGCACGACCTGAGTGAGCTCGTGCTCGACCTGGCCGAGGAGGCCGACGAGTTGCGGGGCGAGGCCGTGCACCGCCTGGTCAGCCAGGTGCAGGACCAGTTCCCCACCGTCGACCTCTGACGCACGGCCCGCCACCTCCGGAGGGGCGGGTGGCCCTGCCGTCGCAGTAGCGTCTGGCCGGGCTCGTTGGTTCGAGGTCGGTCGAGCAACCGCGCTGGGCCCGCCGTTCGTCGGAGGACACGTGGGGCACGGAGACGACGTCTGGACGGTGCTGGCGGTTGCCGCACTGCTCATCGTCGGCATCCTCGACGCGGTGGTGAGCGGTCCCGGCTTCGACGGGCTTCTGGTCATCGGACCGGTCATGGCCTCGGCCACGTTGAGTCCCCGGCGCACGCTCGCCCTGGCTGTCGCCGCCGTGGTTCTCGCCGCTGTCATCGCCGGCTTCCACGACCGCCTGTTCGACACCAGCGGCCTGATACGCACGTCCGGCGTGGCCGGCGTGAGCGGCTTCTGCGTGATCGCCGCCCGGTGGCGGGAGCGCCGGGAGAACGTGCTCCAACGGGTGACGCGGGTGGCCGAGGTGGCCCAGCTGGCCATCCTCCGCCCCATCCCCACGCGCGTGCGGACGATGGCCTTCGCCAGCCGCTACCTCTCCGCCGCCGACCAGGCGTTCATCGGGGGCGACCTCTACGAGGTGATTCCCACGACGACCGGTGTGCGGGTGGTGGTGGGCGACGTCCGCGGCAAGGGACTGGAGGCGGTGCACCTGGCCGCCCTCGTCCTGGGCACGTTCCGGGAGGCGGCGACCGCCGAGGAGTCCCTCGCCGCCGTGGCCATGGCCGTCGACCGGGCCGTGGCCGGCGACATCGCCCTGGAGGACTTCGTCACCGCCGTGTTCGTCGAGTTCCGCGCCGGGGGGGAGGTCGAGGTGGTCAACTGCGGCCATCACCCGCCGCTGCGCGTGTCGCCGAGGTCGTTCGAGTACCTCACGCCTCCCGAGGCCAGCCCGCCCCTCGGCCTGACACCTGTCTTCGCCGCACAGCTGCACAGCCTCGACCGCAGCGACCGTCTCCTGCTCTACACCGACGGCCTGGTGGAGGCGCGGGCTCCCGACCGCTCGTTCTTCGAGTTTGCGCCCGAGACCCTGGTGTCACTGCGCAAGCGCAGCCTCGACAGCGCCCTCGAGGGGTTGGTGACCGAGGTCCTACGCCACGCCGGCGGCCACCTCGACGACGATCTGGCCCTCCTCCTGGCCGAGGTCCGCGGCTAGGCCTCGCCGGGTCCTGGCCGGCCCGGGTCAGGGTGCAGACAGGGCCCGGGCCCGGTACTCGGGCCAGGGCGTGGGGTCGGCGCCACGGATCTGGGCCACGAACTCGCCGAGGTACCAGTTGCGGAAGGCGACCGCCGGCGCGGGCGGGGCCAGGGTGAGCAGGTCGCCGCTGCGGCAGTAGTCGTCGGCCGCGGTCAGCAGGTCGGCCAGCCGGACGGCCGCCTCCTCGACGTCGGGCGGCACGAAGAAGCTCACGTCGACAGACGTCTCGCCTCTGTCGGTGGCCTGCGCCAGCTCGTCCTGGGGCCCGGCGGCGAAGCCACCGAAGCGGTCGCGGAGCTCGGCGATGACGGCGAGCAGGTTTTTCGGCACCTCGTGGCGGAAGGAGCGGTCGTCACCGGCGATGAGGGCGAACTCCCGGAACAACTCGTCGTGATGGGCCTCCGAGGCGCGCAGGTCGGCGAGGTCGAGAGCCAGCAGGCGTACCTCGATCAGGCCCGCGTCGGCACCGGTCATTGGTGGCTGACCCGGC
>CAYTTL010000219.1:0-4880 GCA_964440725.1 uncultured Acidimicrobiales bacterium
TCCGCTCCGAGTTCGTCACCGCCTACACGCCCTACCAGCCCGAGGTTGCCCAGGGGGTCCTCCAGGCCCTGTTCGAGTACCAGACGGTCGTGTGCCGGCTGTTCGGCATGGACGTGGCCAACGCGTCGCTCTACGACGGGGCGTCGGCCTGCGTCGAGTCGGTCAACCTGGCCGTGGCCGCCACCGGCCGTCCGACCGTGTGGGTGTCGCGCGGGGTCCACCCCCAGTGGCGATCGGTGATGGCCACCTTCGCCGGCGGCACCGGCCACCATCTCGTCGACATCGGACTGGTCGACGGCCTCACCGACTGGCCACCGGGCGACGCCCCGGCCACGGCGGAGCCCGCAGCACTGGTCGTGCAGTACCCCAACTACCTGGGTTGCATCGACAACCTCGAGGCCGCCGCCGAGGTGGCCCGGCGCACCGGTGCCCTGCTCGTGGTGGTCGCCGACCCCGTGGCCGCCGGGCTCCTGCGGTCCCCGGGGGAGCAGGGGGCCGACGTGGTGGTGGGGGAGGGCCAGCCCTTCGGGACGCCCCTGTCGTTCGGCGGGCCTTACCTGGGGATGTTCGCCTGCACCCGCGACCTGGTCCGCCGCCTTCCCGGGCGGCTGGTGGGCGAGACCGTCGACGTCGACGGCCGCCGGGCCTACGTCACCACCCTCCGCACGCGCGAGCAGGACATCCGCAGGGAGAAGGCGTCGTCCAACGTCTGCACCAACCAGACCCTGATCGCCGTGGCCTGCATCGTGCACCTGGCGTGGTTGGGCACCAGCGGCCTCCGGGAGATGGCGCTGCGCTGCGCCCGCGGAACCCGCTACGCCCGCCAGGCGGTGCTGGCCGTCGACGGCGTGGAGCCGTTGGTCGCCGCCCCCGTGCTGCGCGAGTTCGCCGTGCGGCTCCCCGTGGCCGCCGACGTGGTCGTCGAGCGCATGGCCGACGAAGGCTTCCTGGCCGGCATCCCCCTCGGCGCCGAGGACCTCGGCGCCGAGCGGGGCCAGGATCCTGAGACTCGTGGTCTGCTCGTCGCCGTCACCGAGCGGCGCACCCGCGCCGAGATCGACGCCTACGCCGCCGCCCTCCAGAAGGTCGTGCTGTGACCACCTCCCGAACTTGTCGCGCCGAACGACACCATGTGTCGTTCGGCGCGCAAAGAACGACGGGGGCCGCATGATGAGCGCGGCGGGGGGGAAGGCCACCAGCGCCCCGCTGATGGGGCGCGACGCCGAGCCCACCTTGTTCGAGCTGTCGTCTCCGGGGAGGCGGGCGGCGTCGTTCCGTCGCACCGATGTCCCCGAGTGGACCGCGGCCGAGCTGGTGGCGCCCGAGCACCTCCGGGCCGAGGCGACACCCGTCGCCGAGATCTCCGAGCGCGACCTGGTCGCCCACTTCACCCGTCTGTCGGCCCGCCAGTACTCCGTCGACCTGGGTGCCTACCCCCTCGGCTCGTGCACCATGAAGTACAACCCCAAGCTGTGCGACGAGGCGGCGTCGCTGCCCGGGCTCACCGACGTGCACCCGGCGGCGCCCGTGTCACACATCCAGGGATGGCTCGAGCTGCTCGTCGATCTCGACGAGACCCTCTGCCGGATCACGGGCATGCATGCCGCCACCCTGCAGCCTCCCGCCGGCGCCGCCGGCGAGCTCACCGGCCTGCTGCTCATGCGGGCGTGGCACGCATCGCAGGGCGACGGTGACGCGCGCCGGCGGGTGATCCTCCCCGACTCGGCGCACGGTACCAACCCGGCGTCGGTCACCCTCGGGGGCTACGAGGTCACCACCGTGGCCTCCGACGAGCGGGGGTGCGTCGACGTGGCCGCCCTGCGTCGATGCCTCGACCATGACGTGGCCGGGATCATGCTCACCAACCCCAACACCCTGGGGCTGTTCGAGGAGGACATCGCCGAGATCGCCGCCGCGGTGCACGAGGTGGGGGGCCTCCTGTACTACGACGGGGCGAACCTCAACGCCATCCTGGGCGTCACCCGCCCCGGCGACATGGGCTTCGACATCGTGCACATGAACCTGCACAAGACCTTTGCCGTCCCCCACGGTGGCGGCGGGCCGGGGGCGGGGCCGGTGGCCGTGTCGGCGCGGCTGGCCCCGTTCCTGCCCGGGCCCCGGCCGGCGCTCCTCTCCGACGGGACCTTCGGCTGGGAGTGGCCCGAGGCGTCCATCGGACGGGTCCACTCGTGGCACGGCAACGCCCTGGCCCTGGCCCGGGCGTGGTCGTACATCCTGGCCAACGGCGGCGACGGTCTCGGCCGGGTGGCGGAGATGGCCGTGCTCAACGCCAACTGGCTGCGCCACCGCCTCCGCGGCGTCTACGACATTCCCTACGACCGACCCAACATGCACGAGTTCGTGGCCTCGGCCGCCGGGTTGCGGCGGCGGAGCGGGCTCCGGGCTGCCGACGTGGCCAAGCGCCTCCTGGAGGAGGGCTTCCACGCACCCACCGTGTACTTCCCTCTCATCGTCGACGAGGCGCTGATGATCGAGCCGACCGAGACGGAGAGCCTGCAGACCCTCGAGGCCCTGGCCGACGCCCTGCTGGCCATCGCCTCCGGTACGTCCGAGGATGCCCACGAGGCTCCCCGCACCTCCCCGGTGCGGCGCCTCGACGAGGCCCGCGGCGCCCGCCACCTCATCCCGACCTGGGACGCCCGCCCCGATTGAACGAACTGGGCAGGTTCAGGGGCCCTATAGGGGCCCTGAACCTGCCCAGAACGAGCGGCTGTGCCGGCTACGGCTGTGCCGGCTACGGCTGTGCCGGCTACGGCTGTGCGGCGGTTGCCTGGGCGCGCAGCTTGCGCTGTCCGTACCGAGTCATGCCCGCCGGCTTGTACACCGACAGGGTGGTGGCCACGAGCAGCAGCACCAGCGCCGCCCCGGCGTGGATCACCGAGGACGGGTCCCTCAGGCGACCGAGATCACCGCCGGAGGATGCGACATCGGCCAGGTCGCCGACCGACTGCATGTACAGGAGGAGCACGACGGTGGCGACGACGTTGATCAGGAGCTTCACCACGACCCAGTAGTGCCGGAACAGTCCCCACCTGGTGCCCAGGGACTGGACGAGGCCGGTGACCAGCGAAGCGATGCTCAAGGGAACGAGGACGAACCAGCCGGCCGGTTGCATCATGAGGTGGGCGGCACGGACGACCTGAGCGTCCTGGCTGGCCAGCGCGGCGACGGCCAGGGCGAGGAAGCAGGCGACGGCGCCGAGCCAGCCGACCGACGAGGTGACGTGAGCGGTGAGGGCGAGCTTGCGGAGCCCGGGGGTCATGCCCGCCATCAGGGCGCGTGACGACCGGGTCCGTGGCCGCTGCCAAGGAGCAGCACGAGGACGACCAGCACGACCACGACGAGGGCGATGATCCCCATCACCTTGACCCAGCGCGGTGCGCCGGTGGTGGGGCCGGTGTCGGGGGAGGGGGGCATGTCGGCCATGCGCAGCAGTTTAGGAGACAGTCTGTCGCTGTCAAGTCGCCTTGTATCAAACGCGACATAGTGTATTGTCGAGAGGTGCCCAAGGTGTGGAACGAGACGATCGAGGAACACCGCCGCGCCGTGCGCGACGCCACCCTGGACACCACGGCGGCGCTGGTGGCCGAGCACGGGCTCCTGTCGGTGACGATGTCGCAGATCGCCGAGGAGACCGGCATCGGCCGGGCGACGCTGTACAAGTACTTCCCGGACGTCGAAGCCATCCTGGTCGCCTGGCACGAACGACAGGTCAGCGGCCATCTGGAGCATCTCGCCGACGTGGCAGGTCGGGCCGGTGACCCCGCCAAGAGGCTCGAGGCGGTGCTCGAGGCCTACGCCCTCGTCTCCCACGAGCGCCACGACACCGAACTGGCCGCCCTCCTGCATCGGGGTGAGCACATGGCCCGGGCGCACCTGCACCTCCGCGACTTCCTCCGCGACCTGGTGGCCGAGGGGGCGAAGGCCGGCGACCTCCGCGATGACGTCGGGCCCGACGAGCTGGCGACCTACTGCATTCACGCCGTCGGCGCGGCGAGCAGCCTGCCATCGAAGGCCGCCGTCCGCCGACTGGTCAAGGTCACCCTGGCCGGGTTGCAACCTCGCGTGGCTCGCCCCCGCTGAGCCGGCCCCGTCGGGCCTGCCGCCACCCGAGGGCGACGAGGCCGACCAGGACGGGGCCCAGTACCAACGTGTGGACCAACAGCCACCCCATAACGGTGCGGGTGGCGACCTCGGTGCCACCGATCAGGACGAAGGCGACATCGGAACCGAAGAGCTTGGTGTAGCCGCGGATGTCCGAGCCGACGGTGACGGCCTCGAGCGCCAGCTGGTCCCAGGGCAACAGGAACCCGGTGAAGGTGGCGAGGAGCGTGGTGGCGACGATCCCGGCTCCGACGGCGGCACCGGTCCAACGGCGGACGCCGGCCCGGCCACCCAGGGCGAGGACGACGCCCGCGGCGACGGCGGTCGGAAACGCCAGCCACGAGGCCAACCGGTGGACGATCCGGAGGCCGTGGGCCGAGAAGAGGCCCACATTCTCGGAACCGGGAAGCAGGTCGCTCCAGGCCTGGCTCGTCGTCGGGCGGTACACGAAGAACAAGGCGATGCCGGTGACGACGAGGACGGCGATCTCGACGCCGAGGGTGGTCAGCAGGACCGACCGGGCCCGGCTGAGCCCGTCCCCGTCGCGTCCGAGGGTCTCGCCGCCGTCGGACACCAGCATCGACGACGGGTCTCGGTGGCCCAGCCCCACCCGCTCGTTCGCCATGTCCATCGGATTGTAATGTCGGCCCGGCAGCCAGGGTGGGTTCTGGCCGCCCGGCCGACAGGAGGCACCCATGACCAGGCCCTCGCCCCTCCAGTGCATCGTCCCGCCCGACCTCCTGCGCGAGCTCATC
>CAYTTL010000220.1:0-4360 GCA_964440725.1 uncultured Acidimicrobiales bacterium
GGGCTCACCGGATGCACGAAGCCGCTTGACGGCTACCGCCCGTGGGATGTCTAGCCGCGGGCGACCGCCTGCCGGCCGACTATCCGGTGCCGGCCGGGAACACCTCACAGGCGGCGAAGGTGTTGGTGCCCGTCCCTCCGTAGCAGTAGTCGAAGGCGGGGCCACCGTCGATCTGGTCGTTGCCCTCGTTGCCGAAGACGCGGTCGCTGCCGGCGCCGCCGCGGACGTCGTCGTTGCCGGCGTCGCCCGTGACCCGGTCGTCGCCGTTCCCACCGTCGATGAGGTCGTTGCCCGCACCACCGGCGACCACGTCGTTGCCATCGCCGGCGCAGATGACGTCGCCGCCGCCGTAGCCGTAGATGCCGTCGTTGCCACCCAGGCCGACGATGACGTCGGGGCCGGCGGTGCCGAACAGGCGGTCGGCGCCCGCCGTGCCCACGATGGTGGCCGCCTGCCCCTCGCATGTTGGGCCCGTCAACGCCGGAGTGATGGCTATGCCCTGGGGCACATCGCCCACGCCGACGGTGGCCACCACCGTGTTCGTGGGGGTGTCGATGACTGACACGTTGTCGTCGCCGGAATTGACGACGTAGGCACGGCCTGGGCCGGCGGGGCTCCACCACCGTCGCCAAGGCGAAGGCCAGCAGGGCCACGACCACCGATACCGGACGCCGTACCGCGGCCCGGCGCTGACTCGGACCACATCCGACCATGACATCCCCCTCCCGCAGACGCCCGAAAGGCTCCGGCCGTTCTCGTCGGTGGCAAGGGTCGGCGGCGGCAGCGGCTCGTCCGCTCGCGCGACGCCCTAGTCGTCGAGCCGGAGGGCGGAGATGAAGGCTTCCTGGGGCACCTCGACGCGGCCGATGCTCTTCATCCGTCGCTTGCCCTCCTTCTGCTTCTCGAGGAGCTTGTTCTTGCGGGTGATGTCGCCGCCGTAGCACTTGGCGATGACGTCCTTGCGCCGCGCCTTCACCGTCTGGCGGGCGATGATGCGGCTGCCGATGGTGGCCTGGATGGGCACGTCGAACAGCTGGCGGGGGATGAGCTCCTTCAGCTTCTCGGTGATCTTGCGGCCGTAGTCGTAGGCCTTCGACTTGTGGATGATCGTGCTGAAGGCGTCGGCGGGCACGCCGTTGAGGAGCACGTCGATCTTCACCAGGTCGCTGCGCTCGTAGCCTGACGGCTCGTAGTCGAGGCTGGCGTAGCCCTTGGTGCGGCTCTTCAGGGCGTCGAAGAAGTCGACCACCACTTCGGCCAGCGGGATCCGGTAGATGAGCTCCACCCGCTCGGGCGACAGGTACTCCATCTTCACCATGTCGGCCCGCTTGCCCTGGCACAGCTCCATCACGGGGCCGGTGTATTCGGTGGGCAGTAACAGGGTGGCGTTGAGGTAGGGCTCCTCGATGTACTCGACGTGATTCGCGGTGGGCATGTCGGCGGGGTTGTCGACCTCGACGGTCTTCCCGTCGCTGAGCGTCACCATGTAGGCCACCGAGGGCGCGGTGGCGATGAGCACGAGGTTGAACTCGCGCTCCAGGCGCTCGCGCACGATCTCCATGTGCAACAGGCCGAGGAACCCGCACCGGAACCCGAACCCCAGCACGCCCGAGGTCTCGGGCTCGTAGGTGACCGACGAGTCGTTGAGACGCAGCTTCTCCAGGGCGTCGCGCAGGGCGGCGAAGTCGTCGCCCTCCACCGGGTACAGACCGCAGAACACCATGGGCTTGGGGTCGCGGTAGCCCACGAGCGGTTCGGCCGCCGGGCGGGCCGCCTCGGTGATGGTCTCCCCGGATCGGGCCTCGCCGACATCCTTCACGCCGGCCACGAGATAGCCCACCTCACCCGGCCCCAGCTCGGCGACAGGCACGGGACGAGGGGTGCGGGCGCCGACCTCCTCCACATCGTGGGTCACCTTGGCCTGCATGAACCGCAGCTTGGCCCCGCTGCGCAGCACGCCGTTCATCACCCGCACGGCGCTGATGACCCCCCGGTACTGGTCGTAGTAGGAGTCGAAGATGAGGCCCTGCAGGGGAGCGTCGGCGTCGCCGCCGGGTGGGGGGATGCGCTCGACCACGGCGTCGAGCAGCTCGGGCACGCCCAGGCCCGTCTTGGCGCTGATACGCAGGATTGTGTCGGCCCCGATACCGAGGACGTTCTCGAACTCCTCCGACACCCGCTCGGGCTCGGCGACCGCGAGATCGATCTTGTTGACGGCGGCGACGATCTCCAGGTCGGCCTCGATGGCCGCGTAGCAGTTGGCCAGGGTCTGGGCCTCGATGCCCTGGGTGGCGTCGACCAGCAGGATGGCCCCCTCGCACGCCGCCAGCGACCTTGACACCTCGTAGCCGAAGTCGACGTGGCCGGGCGTGTCGATGAGATGGAGGACGTGGCCCTTCCACTCCAGGCGCACGTTCTGGGCCTTGATGGTGATGCCCCGCTCCCGCTCGATGTCCATCGAGTCGAGGTACTGCTCGCGCATGTCACGCGGGTCGACGGCGCCGGTGAGCTCCAGAATCCGGTCGGACAGCGTGGTCTTGCCGTGGTCGATGTGGCTGATGACGGCCAGGTTGCGCGTGCGCGCCAGGGGGATCACGAAGAGTGGTGTGCGGCGCCGCTGGTCATCATCTGCATGGTACGGCGGGCACCACCACTCCGATCACACGCGCCTCCGCCGCACGTTTCAGATCGTCGGGTCGTCACCCCGTTGGGGGAAGCGGGCCAGGTCGGAGCGGAGGGCGCCGGCGGCCACGACCATGTCGGCCGACGACACGTCGAGTGCCACGCACAGCTCGTCGCTGCCGGCCACCGACACCAGCCACGGAGGACGGTTCTCGAGCTCGAAGCACGCCACCAGGTCGATCCTCGGGCCGTCCACCCGGGCCGACATCGTCACGTTCGGGGCGTCCACCGACGAGGGAGCCCGGTCGGGGGCGACGGCCACCCCCGTCATCCACGAGGCCAGCTGCGCCCCCTCCCACGTGGTGAGACAGGGGTCGACGACCTCCCACGTGCCCTGGGGGGAGACGACCCGGACGCCCACCAGGAGGGCATTGGATTCCCAGGGGTCGACGTGCTCGTCGGGGAACTGGTAGCCCACGATCGACAGGCCCAACTCGTTGCCGTCCCTACCCCGCAGCTCCACCCGCCCAGCTTCGCGGATCGCCGGGTACCCCGCTCAGAGGGCCGCTCGGGCCCGGGGCGGGTGCCGGGGGCTCATCCGATGTCAGGTAAGGTTTGCGGAGCCATGGCCAACATTCGCAGTCAGATCAAGCGCAACAAGCAGAACGAGGTCCGCCGCCTCCGCAACAAGGCGGTGCGGTCCGAGCTCAAGACGCGCGTCAAGACGGCTGTCAGCCACGCTGACGCCGGTGCCGAGGACACTGCCGAGGCCGTGCGGCTGGCGATGAAGCGCATCGACAAGGCTGCGGCCAAGGGCGTCATCCACAAGAACCAGGCGTCCAACCGCAAGGCCCGGCTGATGAAGCGCCTGGCTCTCGCCGAACGCTCCAGCTGACCCCGGGTCTGACCGACCTCAGCGCCGGCTCGCGGGCCGGGGCGTGAGGCGGCCCAGGCGGGCCACCAGCACCTCGAGGACGGCCTCGGCCGGCCAGTCGACCGCGCCCTTCATCGCCAGGTCGGCATCGGCGAGCAGGGTGATGGCGCGGGCCACTCCGATGTGACCGAGGCGCCGGCTCTGGGTCAGGGCCTTCTTGGCCGGGAACGTCGACCCCGTCATGCCCAGGGCGGCGGCCGCCGCCTTCTCGTCGGCGATGTCCGCCCCGTCGAGACGGAGCATGCGGGTGTAGTGGGTGTGGAGGGTGGCGGCCACCACGAGGGGGTGGCGGCCACCGGCCCGGACGAGGCGGTGGAGATGGTCGATGGCCGCGGCCACGTCGCCGGCGTCGATGGCGTCGGTGAGCTCCCACGGGGCCACGGGCCCGGCCTGGCCGAGGAACGGGGTGACCTGCTCGGCGTCCAGCCGCGACCCCGATCCGTAGGCGGCGGCCAGGAGGGTGAGCAGCGACCCGAGGCGGCCCACCTCGTCGCCCAGGTGGGCAGTCACCAGGGCGGTCGCCTGGGCGTCGAGCCGCACCGGCCCCTCGCGCAGGCGGGCGGCGACCCACGTGGAGCGGCCCCGCCCGCCGGGGATGGCGGTGTCGACCACGTGGCCGACCTTGCGCACCGCGTCGATCAGGGCACGGGGAAGCTGGCCGCCTCCCGCGACGAGCACGAGGGTGCTGGTCGCGAGTGGATCGGCCAGATAGGCCAGCAGGGGACCGGCCTCGGCGGTGGTGAACCGGCCGACGTCGCGAGCCACGACCACCCGCCGGTCGCCGAAGAACGGTGGCGTCTGGGC
>CAYTTL010000220.1:4381-4876 GCA_964440725.1 uncultured Acidimicrobiales bacterium
GTACTCGTCGCCGCTCAGCTCCTCGACCACGAAGGCCGGGTCGGAGTCGCCCACCAGCTCGGCGACCAGGGCCTTCACCTCGTCGCCGCTCACGGTGGGGTCGTCGCCCCTCACCAGGTAGGCGGGAAAGACGGCCTCGGCAGTACTCACGGGGACGACCGGTGCCGGGCGACGACGCGGCTCACGGTGCCTCCATGACCGCGGCCAGGGTGTCGCACACCCGTCGGGTGCCGCGGACGTCGTGGGCCCGCACGATCCTCGCCCCGCCGATCACGCCGATGGCGGCGGCGGCCAGTGACGCCTCCCGGCGCTCGCCGATGCCGAGGTCGAGCAGGTGCCCGAGGAACGGCTTGTTGGAGGCCGACAGGAGCAGGGGGTAGCCCAGCTCGGCCAGGCGCGCCGACTGCCGGAGCAGGGTGAGCGATTGGGCCGCGGTCTTCCCCAGGTCGAGCCCGGCGTCGACGACGATCCGCTCGGGCGGGATGCCGGCGATCT
>CAYTTL010000221.1:0-4867 GCA_964440725.1 uncultured Acidimicrobiales bacterium
CGCTCAGAGGGCCGCTCGGGCCCGGTTCCCCGCTCAGAGGGCCGCTCGGGCCCGGCACCCCGCCCAGAGGGCCGCTCGGGCCCGGCACCCCGCCCAGAGGGCCGTCCGACCTCCTGGTAGCGGCAGTAGTGGTGCCGCCCGCTCTTGAGGTACAGCAGCACCTGGGCACCGCTCGGTTCGATCACCTGGCGCTCGAGGTACTCCAGGTGGCGGTCGCTGTAGATCTCGTCGGTGCTCCGGCCGCTGGCGACCTCCTTGGCCGTGCACAAGATGATGCGGTCGCCCTCGGCGACCTGGGACCCGGCGACGTCGCAGAAGTACTTCAGCTGGGCCTCGTCCATGTAGGCGCCGAACTGCACGTCGATGCCCCAGAGCCACCAGTGGTTGGGCAGCTTGAGGGCGAAGTAGCTCCGGTGCTGGGAGGTTCTCCATCCACCGATCGAGCGGCCCCGGCAGAAGATGTTGGTGAAGTTGACGAGCCCGTCGTACCAGTCGTGGCTGCCGGGGATGGCAAAGAGGTCGGGGTTGTCCGCCGCGGCGCATGGCATCGCCGCGCGGTAGGGACCGAGGAGGCGGTTCTCGTACTCGGCGGCCTTGGGCACGGGGTACACCTGGTCGCCCCCCATCACCAGGATCTGCCCCCGCTCGGTGGCGTGGGAGTCGCCGTCCCAGTCGAGCTTCACGCTGTCGGCGGCGAGGAGGCGGGCCACCGTGTAGGTGGAGTTCCAACCGTCGCCCAGATCGGCGACGTAGTCGAGCCACAGCTCCGGGGCGTCGGAGCGGTCGACGACGTCGGCCTCGATCAGGGCCTGCAGCTCCCGGTTGTCGGCGTAGGAGCTGAAGATGCCCGACAGCAGTACCCGGGCGGCGGTGTCCAGAAGCTGGTGAGGGTCGAGCCACCGCACCATCGGTCGCTGGGTGAACCCCAGCTCCGAGGCGTCCGACGACGACGGTCGCGCGGGTGGCGGTGCGTCCGTCGGGGCGCGGTCCCGGGCGGCTTCGGCCATGGTGGCATTCTTGCCCTGTTTGCCGGCGGCGGGCACCCGGGGCCTTCCGCCCTCGCCCGCCGCGTGCCGGCGGGGACCCCTGCCCGGCCGGCCGGGCCTTGGCGCCGTGGCCCTGCACGGTCAACGGTTGCGCAGCCGGTCCGACAACCATCGGGCGTCGGCCACCGCGAATCCGGAGTCGTCGTTGTTGAAGTAGGCGTAGACGTCGCGGCCCTCGTCGAGCCAGCCGCTCAGGCGGGCGGCCATCCAGAACAGGCCGTCCTCGCCGTACCGGCCTTGGTACGGCCGCTCGACGGCGGCCGGCCCGTGGAACCGGACGTAGGCCCAGTCGGTCGTCAGTTCCCACGGGTGGGGGGCCAGGAGGTCGTGGATGCACAGGGCGGCACCATGGCGGCTGAGGACCTCGTACACGTCGTCGTGCAGCCAGGACGGCTCCCGCAGCTCGACCGCCCACCGCCTCGTCCTCGGCGCCACGGACAGGAACTCGTCGAGGCGCTCGGTGTTGCGTTTCCAGCGAGGTGGGAGCTGCACGAGCGTCGGCCCGGCGGTGGGCCCCAACCGCTCGAGCCGGTCGAGGTGGTTGGGCAGCCAGGACCCGGCGTCGCGCAGCTTCATGCGGTGTGAGCCGAAGGCGCCGAGCTTGAGCGCGTAGGTGAACCCCGGGGGGGCCTGGGCCGCCCAGCCCTCCACGGCCGCCTCGGTGGGGAGGCGGTAGAAGGTGTTGTTGATCTCGACGGTGTCGAGCATGGTGGCGTAGTGCTCGAACCACCGCCGCTGCGGGACGGACTCCGGATACACCGGGCCCCGCCAGTGCTTGTAGGTCCACCCGGAGCACCCGACCCGAGCGACCCCGCCCGCCTGCCCGTCGCCCGTCACCGCCCGAGTATCACCCGACCGGACGTTAGGGTCGAGTTGTGTCGACGTCGGGGCCTGACATCCCGCTCGAAGGGCCGCCCGGGCCCGACATCCCGCTCAGAGGGCCGCTCGGGCCAGAGCTGGATTCGGCCCGGCGCCTGGTGGTGGAGCGCAACCTGGTCCGGGCCGCCTTCGACCATCTCACCGTCGACGCCTTCATGACGCTGGCCTTCGAAGCGTTGGGGCCGACCAAGGCGATGCTGAAGCGCTTCTTCTCCACCGAGCCCTGGACCCCTGCCGATGACGAAATGCTGGCCGCCACCGTGGGCCCGGGGGATGGCCGGTGGCAGCGTGATCTCGGTGCTGACCTGGTCCTGACCTATGGGTGGGTCGACGGCCGCTTCGGCGTGCGCGTCAGCGGGCCCGCCCTCGACGGCCCGGGACGGGCGTCGGGTGACGTCGACGGCCCGGGACGGGCGTCGGGTGACGTCGACGGCCCGGGACGGGCGTCGGGTGACATGGCGTCCACCTTCGACGGGCCCGTGGTGCCCGAGGCCACGCCGAACCCCCGCACCATCAGGTTCCAGGTCGGGCCCATCCACGACGGTCCGAGTCGGTGGTTCGCATCGCCTGGCGCGGTGGGCGACGACGATCCCGGCGTGGCCAGTCTGTTCGCCGCCTTCGACGAGGTCGACAACGTGCTGGTCGGCTCCGACTTCGTCGCCGTGGGACTGCGGCGCGCCTCCGACTGGGAGCAGCTGCTGCGCTCCGTGCTCGACGTGGTGGCCGAGGAGTTCGCGTCCGGCATGGCGATCGGCCAGGAGACTGCACCGACTCGGATGATGGGCGGTCCTGCCGGTGCCGGCCGGGTGAGCGGCCACGGCCCGCCGGGTGGCGCCGGCGACTCCCGTCACCTCACCCGCCTGGAACGGGCGTGGCGGGACCTCGGCTCCCTTCGCCCGGTCGAAGCCACCGACCTGGAGCAGGTGCGCGCCGCCGCCGCCGGCGACGACTCGGCCCACCGCCAGGTCGCCGCCAGCCTGCTGCGCGAGGCCGACGCCGCGGTCGCCGCCACCATCTGGGCCCGGCTGGCGGCCGATCCGGTGCGGTCGGTGCGCCGGGCGGCGGTGGATGCCATGGTCGACGTCGACCGGGAGGAGCTGCGCCCCGCGCTGGAGGCGGCCCTGTCCGACCGCGACCCGTGGATCCGCTGGAAGGCCCTCCGGGGCCTGGCCCAACTCGGTGCCGGGCCCAGCCGCCAGGCCATTGCCGCCCACTCCGACGACCCCGACTTCCACGTGCGACTGGAGGCAGCGGCCGCCTTGAGACCCGGCGTCCGGTCACCGAACGACGACGCGCCGTCCTCGCCCTGACCGAAGCGTTCCGTCACGTTTCAGGTGGTCGTGGCGACGTGCGACGTGACCGGAACGTTGCCCGGCCCCGCCGGCCTACCCGCCGCGTGCCCGGCGGGCGGCCTCGGCGATCCTGGCCTTGGCCGCCGCCTTCCTGGCAGCAGGCGAATCGGCGGCCGGCTCTTCAGCGAGGCCCGCCGGCGCCGCCTGCGCCCGGGTGGCGGCCTTCGCCCTCGGTGCGGCCGGCTTGGCCGAGGTCGCCTGGCGCGCCGTTGCCCTGCCTGCGGTCGCCTTCGCCTTGGCCTCCGTCGCCCCGGCGGGCGGCGTCGTGCGCGCCGTGGCCTTGGAGGTGGCACCCGTGGCTTTCGCCTTCGCCACGGTCGCCCTCGCCGCGGGCGCCTTCGACGGCGTGGTCACTCTCGCCTTGGTCGGGGTCGCCCTCGGCATGGCCCTCGCCTTGGTCGGGGTCGCCCTCGCCTTCGGCGTCGCCGCCTTGGCTTTGGTCGCCTTGGCCTGGGTCGCCTTGGCCTGGGTCGCCTTGGCCTTGGTCACCTTGGCCTTGGTCGCCTTGGCCTTGGTCACCTTGGCTTTGGTGGCCTTGGCTTTGGTCGCCGCCTTCGCCTTCACCGTCTTCGCCGTGGCGGTGGTCGCCCGGGGGGCCTTGGCCGCACCCCGCCCGGCCCGACCCGCTTCCGGTCGCTGTCGGGGCTTTGCCGGCGCCGCCCGCCGGGCCCCACTCAGGCTGGCGACGACCGATTCGAACCGGGGGATCCCCGAGTCGTCGTCCTCGTCGTCCTCGTCGACGGGGGGAACGAAGGCCCGGGGCGGAGGGTTCGGTCGTGCCGGACGGCGGGCCTCGGCCCGGGCCCGCATTTCGGCCAGCCGTAAGGCCTCGGCCTCTTCTTCATCTTCGTCGGGGGGTGTCATCCTGTCCGGTCGCTTGCCGGCGCCCCTCGCGCCGGGACCGCGCAGGGGCAGCGGCGGCGGCAGCTCCTCGTCCTCGTCCACCTCCTCGACCGCCTCCCGCCGGGCCCGGATCCGATCGAGCACGGTTGCGCCCTCCTGGCGTCGCGCTTCGGCCTCTTCCTCGGCCTGGCGCTTCGCCGCCAGGCGGTTCAGGACGCTCGTCACCGGGTCGGCCGACGACGGGGTGCGGGAACGGTGTTGCTTCGCCTCCTGCCGGTCGAAGAACTGGCGCATGGCCTGGTCGCGCATCTGTTCGGCGGCGAAGGGATCCTGGCGGATGATCAGGTTCTCCGGCTCCTCCCCGAACCGGGCGGCGTGGTCACGCAGGGCGATCTCGGTCACCGACGCGGACTCTTCGTCGGCCTCTTCGTCGTCGTCGTAGAACGTGTCGCCGAGCGTGGGCGGCGGTGCCCCCCGGCTCCCGGCGGCGAACGGGCTCGGGCCCAGGTCGGGGGGCGGGCCCCCGACGGGGCTGCTCCGCCGCGACCCCTGGGACGGCCCACCCCGCACCGACTCGGCCACCTTGTCGAGCGGCGTCGGCGGGCCGCCGGCGGGAGCGCCGAACTGGTCGGGTATCGGCATCCCGCCACCCGACATGCCCGAACGGGCCCCGGTGCTGCGGGCCAGGCGCTCGATCTCCCGCGCCGCCTCCCGCTCGATCTCCGCTTTGGAAAGGGGCCCCTTCTT
>CAYTTL010000222.1:0-4745 GCA_964440725.1 uncultured Acidimicrobiales bacterium
GCGGGGCCGGTGCGGTCGAGCTTGGGCAGGGCCACCCGGCCGGTGCGCTGGAGCTCGACGATGCCGAAGGCCCGCATGAGGTCCTCGAAGTCGTCGAGCTTGGAGGGCGGGCCGGCCAGCTCCATGGTGAGGGCGTCGGCGCCCACGTCGACGATCCGGCCCTGGAAGACGTCGACCAGCTCGATGACCTGGCTGCGGGTGGTGGCCTCGGCCCGCACGGTGGTGATCATGAGCTCGCGCTCCACCGCCTGGCCGGGGTCGAGCTCGGAGATCTTCACCACGTTGATCAGCTTGAAGAGCTGCTTGGTGATCTGCTCGAGCGGCGCCGACGCCACGTCGACCACGACGGTGATGCGGCTGAACCGTTCGTCGTCGGTGGGGGCGACAGCCAGGGAGTAGATGTTGTAGCCCCGCCGGGCGAACAGGCCCGAGACGCGGGCCAGGACTCCCGCCTTGTTCTCGACCAGCACCGACAACGTGTGGTGGCGGTACGGCGACGGTGAACCGGCGGTCATCAGTGGCCCCCCTCGCCCTGCTCGGGGCCGAGAATGATGTCGGAGTTGGAGGTGCCGGCCGCCACCATCGGGTACACCTTCTCGTTCCAGTCCACCCGGAAGTCGATGACCACCGGACGGTCGTCGACGGAGTTGGCCTTCTCGATGGCGGGCACCACCTCCTCGGGCGACTCCACCCGTAGGCCCACGCACCCCATCGCCTCGGCCCACATCTTGTAGTCGGGGAGGTCGGGTGACAGGTACACCTCGCTGTAGCGCTCCTCGTAGAACAGCTCCTGCCACTGGCGGACCATCCCCAGATAGGCGTTGTTGAGGATGGCCACCTTGACGGGTATGCGCTCCGACGCCGCCGTCACCAGCTCCTGGGCCGTCATCTGGAAGCAACCGTCGCCGTCGATGGCCCACACCGTGCGCTCGGGCATGCCCACCTTGGCCCCGATGGCCGCGGGCACGGCGAAGCCCATGGTGCCCAGTCCCCCGGAGTTCACCCAGGTGTAGGGGTGCTCGAAGTGCCAGAACTGGCTGGCCCACATCTGGTGCTGGCCGACGCCCGACACGACGATGGTGTCGTCGGTGTTGTTGTCGCGCAGGGCCTCGATGCAGAACTGGGGCTTGAGCCGGTCGTCGTCACCCCAACCCTGCTCGTAGCGCAGGGGGAACTCGGCCTTCCAGCGGGCGATGGTGGCGTCCCACTTGGAACGGTCGGCCGTCTCGGTGCCGGACTCGGTGAGGTCGCGCACCGCCTTGATCATCTCCTCGATGACCAGTCGGCAGTCGCCCACGATGGGCACGTCGGGGCGGCGCACCTTGTTGAGCTCGGCGGGGTCGATGTCGACGTGGATGATCTTGGCGTCGGGGGCGAACGCCGACACCTTGCCGGTGACGCGGTCGTCGAAGCGCGACCCGAGGGCGACGAGAAGGTCGGCCTCCTGCATGGCGGTGACGGCGGTGTAGTTGCCGTGCATGCCCGGCATGCCCAGGCACAGCGGGTGGGAGTCGGGAAAGGCCCCGCGGGCCATGAGCGTGGTGACCACGTGCAGGTCGCACAGCTCGGCCAGCTCGCGTAGGGCCTCGGCCGCCCGCGCCTTGAGGATGCCCCCGCCGGCGTAGATCACCGGTCGCTGGGCGGCGGCGATGAGGCGGGCCGCCTCCCTGATCTGCAGGGGATGGCCCTTCGTCGTGGGCTTGTAGCCGGGCAGGTCGACGGACTCGGGCCAGTACCACTCCATGGCCGACCTGGGGTTGTTGGGGTCGACGATGTCCTTGGGGATGTCGACGAGGACGGGGCCGGGGCGGCCGGTGGTGGCGATGTGGAACGCCTCCCGGATGATCCGGGGGATGTCGGCGGCCTCGGTGACGAGCTCGTTGTGCTTGGTGACCGAGCGGGTGATGCCGATCGTGTCGCACTCCTGGAAGGCGTCGGTGCCGATGGCCATGCTGGGCACCTGGCCGGTGATGACCACGATCGGGATCGAGTCCATCATGGCGTCGGCCAGCGGGGTGACGATGTTGGTGGCCCCGGGACCGCTCGTGACCATGGCCACGCCCGGACGACCGGTGGCGTGGGCGTAGCCCTCGGCCATGTGGCCGGCACCCTGCTCGTGGCGCACGAGGATGTGGCGGATCGGCGAGTCGATGATGGGGTCGTACACGGGCAGGATGGCGCCACCCGGGAGGCCGAACATGACCTCCACGCCCTCCATCTCTAGGCTCTTGATGAGGGCTTGGCCCCCGTTCATCTGCATGTGGACTCCGATCGTGCTGTCGATGCTGTGCTGGTCCCTGAACGCACTGTTCCCCTGAAACACTGTGCCGCTGAACACGCTGTGGCCCTGAACGTAAAAGGACCTCCCGTTCGGGAGGTCGAAGGCGCACGCGAGTCTGGGACGGCGTGCGCTAGGCGAGGGCTACCTGAATCTCGGGCTGGAACGTCGGTCGGTGCATCGTCGCCAGTCTGCCATGTCCGATAACTGCCCGGCAACTCGCCGGGCCGGTCAGTTCTCGTGCTCCAAGATGCCCGACAGGGCCGGGGGCGTGAGGCGCCAGAGGAAGGTCTCGGCCGACTGCTCCGACTGGTGGCGGGCGCTGGCGCGGTCCTGGGTCCGGGCCGCCCGCTGCTCCCAGTCGATGCCGTCGGCCATCCTGGCCGCCTCCACCTGGGCCAGGCGCAGGGCGCTGCCGGCGGGGTTCACCGACGCCGCCCACAGCAGGGGCTCGACCGGGGACTGGATGCGGCGGTCGACCTCCCGGAAATCGAAACGCCGGGTGAGCCCGGTCGACTGCATCACCGCCGGCTGATCCTTGACCGAACCCTCCACCAGCTTGGGAACCGCGGCGATGGCTTCGGCCAGCCAGGCGTCGAGGATGGGCTTGGGGTCGACGGCCTCGCCACCGCCCGGGTGGATCTCGAAGTGGTCGTGCGGGGACGTGCCCTTGGCGTTGCCGGTGTCGCCCACGCCACCCAGCGTCTGGCCCTGGGTCACCTTCGAGCCGCTGGACACGTCCGGGGAGAAGAAGCTGACATGGGTGTTGTAGTAGAAGGTGCCGTCGGCGGTGGTGACGTAGATGGACTTCCCGCCCAGCCCGCCCTCCTCGACGAAGCGCACCACACCGTCGAACGGCGCACGAATGGGCGTGTCGAACGCCGCGAAGATGTCGTTGCCCTTGTGGGGGTGCACCGGCGGACCCCGCCGGAAGTCGCCGAAGTCGTCGCTGTAGGAGGCGTTCCCGCCCACCGGGAAGTGACCGAACCCGATCTTTACGGCTTCCTCGTGGGAGAAGCCCAGGGCCTCGAGTGGTTTCAGGGCGGCCAGGAGCGCACCCGTGTTGCTGGCGCCGGAACGGGCCAGCTTGTCGGGGTAGGCGGCGGCGTCCTCCGCCCCGACGCTGACCGGCGGGGTCGTGGTCGTGGTGGTGCTCGAGGGAATGGTCGTCTGGTCCGGGGCGACGTCGACGGTCGGCGGCACCGTCGGAGGCGGCGTGGTCGGAGGGGTGGTGGGCACCGTCGGTGGGACCGTCGTCGGCTCCGTCGTCGTCGGCGGCGCGGTGGTCGAGGTGGGTTCCTCCTGGGCACCGGCGACGCCGAAGGGCACGGCCAGGAGGCCGGCGAGCATCGCCACGAGCACGGGGGTCCGCCTGGTCATCCGCGCGACGTTACCGGCTCTGTCACGTATTTCCGTGCCGTTCGGTCCGCGCGTGGGCCCGAGCGGCCCCTCTGAGCGGGGCAGCGGACCGGAGAACGGTGGTGTGGCTGTCCTACGCCTCGGTGACCGCACCCCGGTCGGCGCCGGTGACCAGGCGGGCGAACTTGGCCAGCACGCCCGTGGTGTAACGGGGCGGCGGGAGCTTCCAGTCGGCCCGACGCCGGGCGAGGGTCGCCTCGTCGACGAGAAGGTCGAGGGTGCGGGCCTCGGCGTCGATCACGATCGTGTCGCCGTCGGCCACCAACGAGATGGGCCCCCCGTCGACCGCCTCAGGCGCCACGTGGGCGACACACAACCCGTGGGTGCCGCCGGAGAAGCGTCCATCGGTGACGAGGGCGGCGTCGGCACCCCGCCCGGCACCCTTCATGGCCCCGGTGACCGCCAGCATCTCCTTCATCCCCGGGCCGCCCTTCGGGCCCTCGTACCGGATGACGACCACGTCTCCCGCCTGGATCCGCCCGGCCAGGATGGCCTCCATGGCCCCCTCCTCCGAGTCGAAGACGCGCGCCGTGCCCTCGAAGCGCAGGACATCGATGCCGGCGATCTTGATGCCCGCGCCGTTGGGGGCGAGCGAGCCCCGCAACACGGCGATGCCGCCCTCGGCGTGGATGGGCCGGTCGAGGGGACGCACCACCTCGCCGTCGGGGGCCGGGGGGTCGAGGGCGGCCAGGTTCTCGGCCAGGGTGCGGCCGGTGACGGTGAGGCACCCGCCGTGGAGGAGCCCGGCCTCGAGCAGCTGCCGCATGACCACGGGCACGCCTCCCACCCGGTCGAGGTCGCTCATGTGGTAGCGCCCGTGCGGCCTCATGTCGGCCACGTGGGCCACCTTGCGGCCCACCTTGTTGAAGTCGTCGATGTCGAGGTCGACCCGGGCCTCGTTGGCGATGGCCAGGAGGTGGAGCACGGCATTGGTGGACCCGCCGAGGGCGCTGACCACGGCGATGCCGTTCTCGAACGCCTCTCTGGTCATGATCTGGCGGGGCCGGATGCCGGCGTCGATCAGGCCCAGCACGGCCTGGCCGCTGGC
>CAYTTL010000223.1:0-4734 GCA_964440725.1 uncultured Acidimicrobiales bacterium
GCTGGAGGTGCTGCTCCATGATGTCGATGTAGTTGCACTCGGGGTGCAGCGGCGTGAAGGGCTTGTCCTTGCGCTCGGTGCGGTCGTAGCGGTGGTAGTCGCGCCCACCGACGTGATGCGCTCGGCCCCGAGGGCCTCCACCAAGCCCTTGGTGATGGTGGTCTTGCCCGTGCCGCTGTCGCCGGCGATGGCGAGCATGATGGGCCGGACGCCGTTGTTGCCCCCGTTGGCCCTCCCTGCGCGGAGAACGTTCATCTGCTTGCCTGGCATGGCTAACTCCCGTCGTTTTGGTCGTTCGGGGGGATTCTCTCGTCCTTGCCAAGGACGACGATGCCGTTGTCGGACACGGTGAAACGCTTCCCGTCGGCATCGGCATCGACACCGATCTCGGTGCCGGGGGGTACGTCGACGTTCTTGTCGAGTATGGCGTTGCGCACCACCGCGCCGCGGCCGATGACCACATCGTGGAGGAGCACCGAGTCCTCGACGGTGGCGTCGGGGTGGATGCGCACGCCGGGGGAGATGACCGAGCCCTTCACCGTCGCCCCCGACACGATGGCGCCGGCGCAGACCATGGAGTTGAGCACCCGCCCGCTGCCCTCGACCCCTTCGAAGACGAACTTGGCCGGGGGCAGGGGCGGCCCCGACGTGTAGATCGGCCACTTGCCGTTGTAGAGGTTGAAGTTCGGCCGAGCCGACACGAGGTCCATGTGCGCCTCGTAGTAGGAGTCGAGGGTTCCCACGTCGCGCCAGTAGCCGTGCTCGCGCTCGGTCTCGCCGGGCACCTGGTTGTTGCTGAAGTCGTGGACATGGGCCATACCCTGCTCGACGAGCATGGGTATGAGGTCGCCGCCCACGTCGTGCTTGGAATCGTCGTCGTCGGCGTCGGCGGAAACGGCCTCGGCCAGGGTGGCGGCGGTGAAGACGTAGTTCCCCATCGACGCGAACGCCGTGTCGTCGTCGTCGGGCAGGGACGCGGGCTCCTCCGGCTTCTCCTTGAAGCTGCGGATGCGCGTGCCCTCGCCGGCCTCGATCACGCCGGTCTGCCCCGCCTCGGAGAGGGGGACGCGCACGCCGGCGACCGTGACCCCGGCGCCGCTGTCGATGTGCTGCTGCACCAGCTGGCGGGGGTCCATGCGGTAGATGTGGTCGGCCCCGAAGACGCAGATGTACTCGGGTCGCTCGTCGGCGATGAGCTTGAGGTTCTGGTAGATGGCGTCGGCCGATCCGGAGAACCAGTGGGGGCCACGCCGCATCTGGGCGGGCACCGGGCTCACGAAGCTGCCGAGCAGGGTCGACAGCCGCCAGGTGCGCGAGATGTGGAGGTCGAGACTATGGCTCTTGTACTGGGTGAGCACGACGATCTTGAGGTACCCACCGTTGGCCAGGTTGGACAGCACGAAGTCGACCAACCGGTAGTGACCACCGAACGGCACCGCCGGCTTGGCCCGGTCGGCGGTGAGCGGAGCCAGCCGCTTTCCCTCGCCGCCGGCGAGCACCAGAGCCAGCACGCGAGGATCGGCCACCCGCGTACCGTATCGCTGTAGGTCAACCCATGATTTCGTGGCTCGCCCACGACCCTCGCCGCGGGGCGACAAAGCGATCCCGTAGCATGGGATCCCGCAGTCATGGACCCCGCCCCGTCCCCGGTATCACGGCGCGGCGACCAACCGTCACAGACCGATCGGGTGAGCCAGTTCGTGGAGTATCCAGGAGGCATCGAGAGCCGACGTGGGTATCGCCCGACCCCGGGCGCCACGGCCGCGGGGGTTGCGGGGTGAGCCGCAGGTCCCGCCATGCCCGGCGCACGGCGAAGGTTTACGGGGAGGCGGGGCCGCCCCCCGCCGAGGCAGACGCAGAGGCCGAGGCGCCGCCCCCGCCGCCGGAGCCGGAGCTGACGGCGCCGACGCCCCCGCCGCCGGATGAGGCCCATGACGAGTGGGACCCCGGCCACCTGCCGTTGACCGACACCCCGGCTGCGGGCGCCCCACCGGGGCCAGAGGTCGACGAGTGGGACCCCAGCGCGCTGCCGTCGGTGCTCGCCGACGCCCCCGACGCGGCGCCGCCTCCCGACCTGCGGGCGCCGTCGGGCCCCGCCGGCTCGGTCGCCGAGGACTACGCCCTCCTTACCGACGCCCGCGCCCAGGCCGACAGCATCCGCGCCGCCGGCGAGGTCGAGGTCGAGAGCCTGCGGGCCGCCGCCCTTCTCGACCGGGAGCAGGCCGCCGCCCTTCGAGCCGCCACCGAGGCCGCCGCCGACCGACGGTGTCGCGAGGCGGCGGTGTTCGTGGCCGAAGCGGAGGCCAGGGCGGCGGAGCTGCTCGCCGCCGCCCAGGCCGGGGCCGGCACGATCCCCCAGGGTGCCGGTCCGAGCACGGACGCCGCAGCCGGTGTCGTTGCCCCGATCGAGCCGGGGGCGACGGCAGATGGCGAGGCCAGGGTGACCGAGGCGCGGACGGTGGCCGACGCCGAGGTCGCCGAGATCCGCCGGGCAGCCGAGATCGAGCGGGAGGCGGCCGCGACTCTCCTGGCCGAGGCGGAGGCCAAGGCGGCCACCGCGCAGACGAAGGTGGCCGAGGCCGACGCGCGGGCGGCCGAGGCCGAGGCCCGGGCGGCCACCGCCCAGACGACGGCGACGGAGGCGGAGGCCATGGCGGCGGCGCCCCTCGCCGAGGCCCAGGCCCAGGCGGCGGCCGTGCGGGCTGCGGTCGAGGCCGAGATCACCGAGGTCCGCCGGGTGGCCATGGCCGAGCGGGAGACGGCGGCGGCCCGCCTGGCCGAGGCCCGTGTCGAGGCCGCCATGCTCCGGGCCGCCGCCGACGCAGACGTCGCCCGGGGCCGCAAGACGGCGGATCTCGAGCTCAAGCGGACGGCCGCGGTGCTCGCCGCCATGGAGACGGCGGCCGATCTGGGCGGCGGAAAGTCGTTTCGGCCGGCGACGGCCGACGCCGACGCCGACGCCGACCGAGCGGAGCAGGCCGGGCGTCGGGGTTCGGCGCACCGAGCTCGCCAAGCCGCCGATCACCACCTGCTCAGGGCGGCGGCCATCCTGGGGGCCAGCGACCAGTAGGCGGCCGAGCGGCGAGCCGACCCGGCGTCGTTCTTTGTTCCGGGCAGGTTCAGGGGTCCCCTGGGGGCCCTGAACCTGCCCAGAACGGAAGGTAATTGTCGTACCCCCTCTCTACGCTGGGTTCCATGAACGTGTTCGTGGTGCTCGGCCTCGGGGTATCGGTCGCTGTCGCCGCCGCCGTTGTCGTCGCCGTGCTCCGGCACGAGCGGGCGCTGGCTCGCCGGCTGGTCGCCGAGATGGCGCTCTACCACCAGCGTGAGCGGTCGTCCACCGTCGATACCGTCATCGCCGTGGCCAACGAGCGCCTCGGCGCCCACCGCGCCGTCGAGGCCCGCGACCTCGATTCCACCAGGGAGCTCATCGACCGGGAGCTGGGCGAGGTGCGGGGCGAGCTCACTCGCGCCGTCGAGCTCATGCGGGCGCTCGAGCGCGACCGCGAGCAGAGGTTCGGCGACCTCGCCGGCCAGCTCCGGTTCACCGGCGAGCAGACGGCGGCGTTGGCCGAGACGACCCGCCAGCTGCGCCAGGCCCTGTCGAGCACCAAGGCCCGGGGCCAGTGGGGCGAGCGCATGGCCGACGACGTCCTCCGGCTGGCCGGGATGATCGACGGCGTCAACTACCGCAAGCAGCGGGGCACCGACGGGGGAGGGATCCCGGACTTCACGTTCCTGCTGCCCGCCGGCCAGGTCTGCTACATGGACGTCAAGTTCCCGCTCGACAACTACGTCCGCTTCGTGGAGGCCGACGCCGACCTCGACCGCCAGCGTCACAAGAAGGCCTTCCTGCGCGACGTGCGCCACCGGGTGGCCGAGCTGGCCGAGCGCGACTACGCGGCGCACGACGACGCCGTCGACGTCGTGCTGCTGTTCATCCCCAACGAGCAGCTGTCGTGCTTCGTCCAGGAGCACGACCCCGGCGTGCTTGACGAGGCCATTCGCCACAACATCGTGCTGTGCTCGCCACTTACCCTGTTCGCCGTGCTGGCCGTCATCCGCCAGGCGGCCGACAACTTCGTGCTCGAGCAGCGGTCGGCGGAGATCCTCGGGCTGCTGGGGGGGTTCAGCCGGCAGTGGGGGAGCTTCGTCGCCCAGATGGACAAGCTGGGTCGCCGCCTCGACGGAGCCCAGGACGACTTCGAATCGCTCGTCGGCACCCGCCGTCGCCAGCTCGAGCGCCAGCTCGACCGCATCGACGAGCTACGCACGTCCGGTGGGGTGGTCGTCGACGACGTGGCCGGCGAGGCGCCGGTTCTCGACGCCGGAGCTTCGGCGGGTGGCTGAGATCGGAGCGCTGAGATCAGAGTGAGCAGGCCGTCGGTGCGTGCGCTGCCGCCCGCCGCCTAACGTCGCAACCGCGCGTTGAGCCGTGCAGCCTGTCGCGTGAGGTGGTCGCGTTCTGGGAGGTTGGGCGCTGATCGGGCGGCTTCGGCGTAGAGCCGCGCTGCGGTGGCGGCATCACCGTCGCGCTCGTGGAGGTACGCAGCGGCGGCGGTGTGGCGGGGCAGGGCGGGGTCGAGCCCCGCCAGGGCGGCCAGACCGGCCCGCGGCCCGTCGGCCTCACCGACGGCGACGGCCCGATTGAGGCGGGCCACCGGGTTGTCGGTGAGGCGCACCAGTTCGTCGTACCACTCGACGATCTGCACCCAGTCGGTCTCCTCGGCCGTC
>CAYTTL010000224.1:0-4730 GCA_964440725.1 uncultured Acidimicrobiales bacterium
CGACCCCATGTTCGACGGCCAGCGCGACGACGTCGTGTACGCCGACTGACCTGTCATCCACCACCCATGGAGACCACGGCCTGGACCTGCTCGACCCGGAAGTCTTCGATGCGTCCTTCGGTACTGAGCCCCGTGAGGGTGCCGGTTTCGCCGCCGAGCCGCCACGTCGCTGACCACTGTTCTGTGACCACCACGTCGTAGGTCCCGACGTTGATGTACGTGTGGGTGATCTGCCCGTCGGGCCAGGGCCCACCCTCGATGTCATAGGGACCCGTCTGTTCGCCGTCGCCCCAGTCGACCAGGTACTCCCCGGTAGCCATCAGCACGAGCGGCCCGAACGGGGTGTCGCGTGTGAAAGTGTGCTGTCGCTGTCCATGGGTCTCGAGGTAGGCGTACTTCCCCGTGATCGCCCACCCGGGGGCGATCGACGGCGCCGGCGTCGGCAGCGGGATGTCCTGCCAGAACTGGACCGCATAGACCACCGGATCAATGGCTGTCGCCGGCTGACCCGGGCAAGGCGTGTACTGGCCAGCGTACATTGCCCAATTATTCCTTGCGGTATCGGCTATATAGTCACGTGTCATTGTGTGGTAAGCAGGGTTGGAGTAATCGAGGTTCCATGACCTGAGACACTGGCCGCCCTCGGGGGTTCGCCGTAACTCAGGAAAGTTGATGTAGTCGTGCTGGTTCCCGTCTGAGGACCGTGTTCTTGCCGTTGGCCTTGGAGCATCCGTGCTTCCGACCTCATTCCCACCACAACCGACAGCGGTACCCCTGGAATCTGACTCGCACCCAACGGCGGGAGCTATTGCGGCCTTCGCTGCGGGGACGAGGCCTACACCTACGATCAGGAGGATTAGGGTTAGGGTTCGGTAGCGCATGGATCAGGAGGCTGAGATCGGTCCTTTTGGAAACCGTCGTAGATAATGGACCAGCCAGTCGGGTTGAATTCCTTAGCCGGATTGGTTGGATCGAGAGTTCGTAGGCCAACATACTGTTCCGTTATGTCAGACCGGGGATTTATTGTTAGGCCAGAGAAATCGCGAGCCACCTGGACGAAGACGCAGTTCGATTGAGTGGATACGAGTCTTGTGACCGTGGTTGCCCGGTTACCGGGACTGGGTTTGAGTCCCGGAAAGCCAGTCGCTGAATCCTGAATAAGGAAGTTGATCTGTGAGCTGAGGGGGGCTCCGGTGAAGATTGCCTCCATTCGTTTGTGGGCCTCTGGGGTCATTCCTTGCGCCTTCACGACCATCCTCATGACGTCGCCCATGGCGGCGTCCAGTCCTGCCAGGACGCGGTTGACGTAGGCGGCGTCGATCACCGGGGGGACGGCGTACGGGTTGGTGGTCGTGGTCTGCTCGGGCAGGCTGGAGATGGCCGGGCGGGTGGCGCTCACGCCGCCATCGGCGTTGGCGCACGCGGAGGCGAGCACGGCTCCTGCCACCGCCACAGCCACCGCCACCGGCCTCGCCACCGCCCGCACGCCTATTGCCTATCATGGCCTTTCAGTCTTGGCAACGGGCTCTTTCGATGACCGATCGGCAGGCCGCCACCAGGGCGGGAACGAACAGGTCGGGGCGGCTCACGGGGGCGCCGTGGTCGGCGGCGATCTCGTGCACGGTCGCCTGCGGCAGGGCATCGGCCAGGGCCCGCTGGCGGGCCGGCGGCACCAGGATGTCGTCGTCGGTGACCACCACGGCAACGGGCACGTCGACGCCTCCGAGCCACGAGACCGACGAGAACCGGCCCAGGGCCCGGGCCCCGGACAGCATGTGGGCGGGATGGGCCCGGCGGATCTCCGCCGCCGCCCAGGCCTGCCACGGCGAGCCGTCGAAGCGTGCCACCAGCGTTGTCCCCACGAACCGTCGTCCGAGGCCGGGCACCAGTCGGACCACGCCGGTCCACACCGGAAGCGCCCGCCACAGCGCCCGCTCCCGGAACGTGCCGAGGAACTCCATGCCGGTGGCGCACAGCACGAGGCCGCCCACCCGGTCGGGACGGCGTCGCCACACGAGCTGGGCCACGGCACCGCCGAGCGAGTAACCGACGGGGACGAAGCGGGCCACACCGAGGGCGTCGGCCACGGCGACGACGTCGTCGGCGCACTCCTCCAGGGAGAACGCCCCGGTGGCGGGCAGGCCCCGCCCGTACCCACGGTGCTCGACGGCGACGACATGGAAATGGCGGCCCAGGGCGGCGAACGACTCGAACCAGTTGAGGTCGGTGCTGGCGGTGAGGCCGTGGAGCAGCACGACGGTCGGCGCCCCCGACGGCCCCGTCACCTCCCGGACGAAGGTCGCCCCCCGCCCCGGGAGATGCAGCGTGCGCCCCGGCGGCAGGGCAGGCTCTACGTGCCGACCTCCACGATCTCCACCGCCAGAGTCCCGCTCGGCGCCAGGTACTCGACGGTCTCACCCTTCTGGTGTCCCAGCAGGGCCAACCCGAGGGGTGACTGCGGCGAGATGACGGGGAGGTCGTCGCGCCGCTCCTCGATGGAGCCGACGAGGTACCGCTCGACGTCGTCGTCGCCCTGGTAGCGCAGGGCGACGATGCTGCCGGTGGTCACGGTGCCGTCGCCGTCTCCCTCCTCGACGATCACCGCGTGCTCAGTGAGGTTCTGGAGCTGGCGGATCCGCGCCTCCATCCGCCCCTGGTCCTCACGAGCGGCGTGGTAGTCGGCGTTCTCCTTGAGGTCGCCCAGCTCGCGGGCCCGCTCGATCATGCCGGCGATATCGATACGCCCCCGGGTGGTGAGGTCGTCGAGCTCGGCCTTGAGGCGCTCGTGAGCGGTGCGTGAGAGATGGGTCTCGGCCATGCCAGAAGGCTAACGTGTGGCTTTCGACCGTCCACCCCGGTGGGCGGTTTCTTTGTTTCGAGGAGCCCGTGGGATACAAGGTCGGCGTCATCGGTGGTGACGGCATCGGTCCCGAGGTGGTGGCCGAGGCCCTGAAGGTGGTGCGCGCCGCCGGGGTCGACCTCGACACGGTCGAGCACGACCTCGGCGGTGCCCGCTACGTCCGATCCGGTGAGATCCTTCCCGATGCCGTGCTCGACGACCTGCGGAACATGGATGCCATCCTCCTCGGCGCAGTCGGGTCGCCCGACGTGGCGCCGGGCATCATCGAGCGGGGCCTCCTCCTGCGCCTGCGTTTCGAACTCGACCTCTACGTCAACCTCCGTCCCTTCCGGGCGGCGGAACGCGAGTTCGTCGTCGTTCGGGAGAACACCGAGGGCGTCTACGCCGGCGAGGGCGGGTTCCTGCGGCGGGGGACGGTGCACGAGGTGGCGACGCAGGGGTCGGTCAACACGCGCATGGGCGTGGAGCGCTGTGTGCGCTTCGCCTTCGACCTGGCCCGTTCCCGCCCGCGCCGGCACCTGACGCTCGTGCACAAGACCAACGTCCTCGCCTTCGCCGGCGACCTGTGGCAGCGCACCTTCGACGAGGTCGGGGCCGCCTATCCCGACGTGACCCGCACCTACGACCACATCGACGCCGCCTGCATCCACCTGGTGTCGTCGCCCGACCGCTACGACGCGATGGTCACCGACAACCTGTTCGGCGACATCCTCACCGATCTGGCCGGCGCCGTCACTGGGGGCATCGGCGCCGCCGCCTCGGCCAACCTCAATCCCGACCGCACGGGACCGTCGATGTTCGAGCCGGTGCACGGGTCGGCGCCCGACATCGCCGGGACCGGCACGGCAAATCCCGTCGCCGCCATCCGTTCCGCGGGCATGATGCTGGAGTTCCTGGGCGAGGCAGTCGCCGCCGCCCGTATCGAACAAGCATGTGCCGCATCACCGACGGCGGCCACCACAGCCGCCATCGGCGACGAGATAGCAGAAAGGGTGTAAGCGGAGATGCCACTGCAGGCGGTCGAAAAGATCTGGATGGACGGGGAGCTCGTGGCGTGGGACGAGGCCAAAGTGCACGTCCTGACCCACTCGCTGCACTACGGCAGCGGCGTGTTCGAGGGCATCCGCGCCTACTCCACCGCCCAGGGCCCTGCCGTGTTCCGCCTGACCGAGCACATCGACCGGCTGTTCGCCAGCGCCGGCATCTTCCTCATCGACATCCCCTTCACCCCCGCCCAGTTGGTGGCCGCCGTCAAGGACACCGTCCGGGCCAACGGTCTCGACGCCTGCTACATCCGTCCCATCGTCTACCTGGGCTACGGCGAGATGGGTCTCAACCCGCTGTCGTGCCCGGTCAACGTGTCCATCGCCGTGTGGCCGTGGGGCACGTACCTGGGCGACGAGGGCCTGCGCCGCGGCGTGCGCATGAAGATCTCCAGCTGGCAGCGCCACGACCCCAACGCCGTCCCCGTGGCGGCCAAGGCCACCGGCATGTACATCAACTCGTCGCTGGCCAAGGTCGAGGCCATCAAGGCCGGGTACGACGAAGCCATCCTGTTGTCACCCCAGGGCTACGTGAGCGAGTGCACGGGCGAGAACCTGTTCGTGGTCAAGCACGGGCGCCTGCTCACGCCGCCCGTGGCCGCCGGCGCCCTCGAGGGCATCACCCAGGACGCCGTCGTCACCATCGCCCGGGACCTGGGCTACGAGGTGGCCGAGGCCAACCTGCTGCGCACCGACCTCTACCTGGCCGAGGAGGCCTTCCTCACCGGCACCGCCGCCGAGGTGGTGCCCATCCGCTCGGTCGACGACCGCGAGATCGGCGCCCCCGGACCCATCACCAAGGCGGTGCAGGACATGTACTTCGCCGC
>CAYTTL010000225.1:0-4707 GCA_964440725.1 uncultured Acidimicrobiales bacterium
CCGACCGCCGCCTGCTCCATCGAAGTTGCACCGTCATTTGAACAATTCCCTCCGCGACCGGGGCCCCGTTCTGTGTTCTACGTCAACCGGGGCCGGCGAGATTGTATGCCTGGGAGGCCGAACACGGTCGCCGACAAGGTCTGACACCCGGTGGCCGGCCAGTCGCCGTCAGTCGTTGTCGGTGATGGTGCCGATGCCCTTGAGGTCGGCGATGGTGGCTCCGGTCGGGGCCGAGAGCTTGACGAAGAACGTCTCGTTGGGCTCGTCGACGTTGTCACCCAGCACCTTCACCGTCACCTGCTTGGTGGTCTCGCCCGCCGCGAAGCTCACGGTGGTGAGGGGGTGGCCGGTGTAGTCGGTGCCCTTGGTGGCGGTCCCGCCGGTCGTGATGTACTTCACCGTGGACGAACCCGTCGTGGTGCCCGAACGGGTGATCGTGAAGACGGCGTTCACCGAGGCGCCGGTGTTGGGTTCGGTGACCCTGACGTCATTGACCTTCAGGGTGGGCAGGGTCGGGCCACCGCTACCCACGGTGATGGTCACCTTGGCCGTGGGCATGACGTTGGAGGCTTCCATGACCATGTAGGTGAAGGAGTCGGTGCCCTGGAAGCCGGCGTTGGGCACGTAGGTGAACGACCCGTTGGCGGCGAGGGAGGTGAGCCGGCCGTACCTCGGGTTGGTGGGCATTCCCGCTTCCATGGTGTGGTTGCCGTCGGCGTCGCTGTCGTTGGCCAGCACGCCGGGTGCCGGCACCACCAGCTTGGTGTTCATCGGTGTGCTGTAGGCGTCGGGGCGGACCACCGGAACGGCGGCGTACGCCGGGCTCTGGCCGATGGCGATCACCACGCCGGCCACGAAGAAGGTCGCCAGGGCGATCGAACGCCGCCTGCCCCACCTCAGTTGCGCCATGTCGTTTCCCCATTCCCGCCGCGCGCGTGGTCGTTGGATCCGTGCCTCTCGAACAACCGCCGTGGGCACCATTGTATGCCCTGACCAGTCAGAAAACGTTCAGCGGGGCGATGGAGCCTGGAGCAGCTCGATGGTGACGCCGTCGGGGTCGCGTACGTAGGCGATGCGGGCGCCGGCCTGGGGCCCGGCCTTGACGTCGATCGGCCCGCCGACGGGGCGGGCGCCGCAGCTGAGGGCGTGCCGGCGGGCGGCATCGACATCGTCGGTGTGCAGGCACACGTGGATGTTGCCGGGGTGAGCGGTGCCTTCGGGGTAGGGGGCCTCGACGGGGTCGAGGTACTGGAGCAGCTCCAGGGCCACGCCCCCGGGGAAGTCGAGCCAGGCCCGTTCGATGGCCACGCTCGGGTAGCCGACCAGGCGCGCCACCTCCGCGCCGGCGAGGGTGCGGCGGTCGCGTGGGGAGGAGCCGGTCAGGCGGCCCCAGAACGCCAACGAGCGGTCGAGGTCGACCACCGTGACGCCCACGTGGTGCACCCCCGACACCATCAGGCGAGGCCCTCGGCGGCCTCGATCTCGCCGAGGGCGGCGTCGAGGAGGTCGACCCCCCGCAGGGCCAGTTCCTCGGAGATGATCAACGGCGGGGTGAGGCGGAGGATGTGGCCGCCGCCGGCGGCCAGGAGTCCGCGGCGGGCCAGGGCCACCAGCAGCCGGCGGCCGATCGCCGGCGCCAGCCGGGCCTTGGTGGCCCGGTCGCTCACCAGCTCGACGGCGACGAGCATGCCCTTTCCCCGCACGTCGCCGATCGCCGGGTGACGGTCGGCCAGCCCGCGTACGGCGTCGATCATGACCCCGCCCACCCGACGGGCGTTGGCGAGGATCTCGCCGTCGGCCAGGGCCCGCAACGACGCCGCCCCCGCGGCACACGCCAGGTTGCCGCTGGCGAACGTCGACGCCCCGGCGCCGGGCTGTCCGAAGGAACCGGCGTCGAGCACCCCGCGGCGGGAGGCGAGCAGCGACACCGGGTAGCCCGAGCCCAGCCCCTTGCCGGCGATGAGCACGTCGGGCACCACGCCCGAGTCCTCGAAGGCCCACATGGTGCCGGTGCGGCCCGCCCCGGTGAGCACCTCGTCGAAGATGAGGAGGGCGCCCGTGCGGTCGCAGAGCCGGCGCAGGTGGGCGAGGAACTCCGGCGGGTGGGGGATCACGCCGCCCACCCCCTGGACGGGCTCGATGATGACTGCGGCGAGCGACTGCTCCGACGACTGCTCGTACACGCGGTCGACGAACCGGGCGCACGCCACCTCGCAGCTGTCCCGGGTGAGCCCGAGCGGGCACCGGTAGCAGTAGGCGTTGGGGCTGTGCAGGGCTCCGGGCAGGAAGGGCCCGTAGCCGAACTTCTGGGGGAACCCGCCCATGAGCGACATGGCACCCAGCGTGCGCCCGTGCCACGCGCTGTAGAAGGAGATGACCTCGTAGCGCTTGGTGTAGGAGCGGGCCAGGCGGATGGCCGCCTCCACCGCCTCGCCGCCCGTTGTGTACATCTGGAACGTCTGCAGGCTCTCGGGCAGGGTGGCGGCCAGGGCCTCGAAGAACTCCGCCCGGGCGGGAGTGGCGTAGTCGAAGTAGTGCAACAGACGCCCGACCTCCTCCTGCAGGGCGGCCACGACCCCGTCGGGGCAGTGCCCCAGGTTGGTGACGACGATGCCCGAGCAGAAGTCGACGAAGACATTGCCGTCGACATCGCGAACGAGGGGACCGCGCCCGTCGCGGATGACCAGGCCCAGGGCCTGGGCGGCCATGGACGAGTTGGCGGCGTGGTGGCGGGCGTCACGGGCCCACAGCTCGACCGACCGGGGCCCGGGCAGGTCGGTGTGCAGCCGGGGCACGTCGGCGTCGCCAAGCGCCCCGAGGTCGTCGAAGGTGGCTGCGTCGGACACTCCGCTCCGGGGGCCGCTCGGGCCGCTGGACCCTTCGCTCGAGCCGTTGGGCGTCCCGGTCATGACGTCATCAGCGGCTTGCGCTCCTCGGCCACCCGCTCCACCAGGCGCACGCCCTCGGCGGGGCCGGGCATGGCCTCGATCTCCGCGGCCAGGCCCGCCGCCCGCTCGCCGTAGCCGGGGTCGTCGAGCAGGGCTCGCAACTCGGCGCGCACCGCCGCGGCCGCGACCTCGCCGGGCAGCAGGCTCCGGCCCACCCCGGCGCCGACCAGGGCGGCGGCGTTGTGGAACTGGTTGGCCCCCTGGGGCACCACGATCATGGGCAGGCCCTCGGCCAGGATGGACAGGATGGCGGTGCCGCCCTGGTTGACGACCACGTCGCAGTGGGGGAGGAGCAGGGCCTGCGACACGTAGCGCTCCATGTGCACGTTGTCGGGCTGGGGGCCCAGGTCGGCGGGGTCGTTCTGGCGGCCCACGGTGGCGATCACGTTGACCGGTTCCTCCCGCACGCCCTCCAGGATGGTCTTGAACACGGTGGGGTCGTTGTTGAAGATCGTGCCCAGCGACACGTAGAGGGTGGGGCGGTCGGCCAGGTGGGCCAGCCACGACGGCGGCTCCTCGCCGGGGTCGGGGGGGACGGCGGCGTTCGTCATGGGGTGGGCCACGTCGATCTCGTCGATCCACGGCGACTGCAGGCTGGGTGGGCAGACGTCGAGGTACAGGTAGTCGAACAGGCCGGCGTGGGGCCCGAGCTGCACGCCGCAGCGCTCGTAGACCGGCTCCAGCGTCTGATGGGCCAGGCGGAACATCGACAGCGGTCGCAGGATGCCCACGCTGTGGTCGACGTGGGGGATCCCGGCCCGGGCCGCGGCCACCGGCCCCCCCAGCTCGGTCTCGTCGTGCACCACCACGTCGGGGCGCCACTCCTCGACGATCGGTACCAGGTCGTCGATGCGCGGGGGCGCGGCCACCCCCGCCAGCATCCGGGGCACAAAGTTCTCGAAGCGCTCGGCGCCGAACAGGGCGGCCTGCTCCGGGTATCGCCGACGGGCCTCGGTGAGCTGGTCGGGCAGGCTGATGCCGGCGGGCAGGAACTCGAAGCCGGCCTTGACCACATGGGGGGCGATCGACTCGGCGGTGGCGAAGGCCACGGCGTGGCCGGCGTCGGCCAGAGCCCGGGCGAGCGGCAGCATGGGATTGAAGTGACCGTCGCCGGGCACGCAGGTGCAGAGCACCCTCATAGGTGTCCTCCTCTTCGCCAGGCTCGACACTAACGCCGCGCGATGCTGACCCTGCGTGCACGACGAGCCGATCACCCGTGAGCAGCGGCCGGGCACCGTCGCCGACCTGTTGGGCGACCGGGCGTCGGCGGACCCCGACGCCGTGGCCATGGTGGTCGACGGTGGTGACAGCCTCACCTACGGCAGCTGGGACCGGCGGTCCGATGCCGTGGCGCGCGGCCTGGTTTTCAGGGGTGTCCGACGAGGCGACCGGGTGCTGCTGCTGTTCGACAACGCCCGGTGGAACGACTACGCGGTGTCGTACCTGGCTGTGCTCCGGGCGGGGGCGACGGCGGTGCCCGTGGGCACGCGCTTCGCCGGCCCCGAGCTGGCAGGGGTGGCCGCCCATTGCGACGCCACCGCTGTGGTGTGCCCCCCGGACCTGGCGCCCGGCGACCTCGGTTCCGGCGCCTGGGTGTCCTCGCCGGCGGAGCTGGCCGAGGGGCGCGACGACGGTGGGTTGAAGGCCCCGGTCGAACCCGACGACCTGGCCGAGATCCTCTACAGCTCGGGCACCACGGGCGCGCCCAAAGGGGTGGCGATCTCCCACGCCAACCTCATGTTCCACGATCCCCCTCCCG
>CAYTTL010000226.1:0-4688 GCA_964440725.1 uncultured Acidimicrobiales bacterium
TGGCCCGCACGGCATCGGTGGGGGGTGCGCGCGGTCGACCCCACCGGGAGATCTACGACCAGGAGCATGCCGAGGTCATGGTCCTGGGGGTGCCCGCCCGGGCCGAGGGGCAAGACCCGACCGACGACCCGGCGGTCAACGAGGCCTATGACGGCTTTGGCGCCACCTACCGGTTCTTCTGGGACGTGTTCCACCGCGACTCGATCGACGACAGCGGCATGCCGATCCTCGGTCTCGTCCACTTCTCGGACAACTACGACAACGCCTTCTGGGACGGCCAGGGCCACATGTTCTTCGGCGACGGCGACGGCAGCATGTTCACCCGCCTCACCGCCTCGCTCGACGTCATCGGCCACGAGCTGGCCCACGGGATCACCCAGTACACGGCCAACCTCTCCTACGTGAACCAGTCGGGTGCGCTCAACGAGTCGATGTCCGATGTGTTCGGGTCGTTGGTGAAGCAGTACACCCTCGGACACGACGCCGCGTCGGCCGACTGGTTGATCGGTCCCGACATCGTCGGTCCCGTCCTGAAGCCCGCGCTGCGGTCGCTGAAGGCTCCGGGCACGGCCAACGCCCACGACACCCAACCCGCCGACATGGACCACTTCGTGAACACCGCCCAGGACCACGGCGGCGTCCACATCAACTCGGGCATCCCCAACCGGGCCTTCTACGTGGCGGCCACGACCATCGGCGGCAACGCCTGGGAGAAGGCGGGAAAGGTCTGGTACGAGTCGTTGCGCGACGCCCAGACCCGCGCCAACACCGACTTCGCCACCTTCGCCAGCGTCACCGTCCGCCAGGCGGGGACGCTCTTCGGCCCCGCCAGCGCCGAATCCGACGGCGTCAAGGCCGGTTGGGAAGCAGTGAAGGTGACCTTCTGAACGACGCCGGTACCCGCATCGACCTCGTCCGTAGCGGCGGGCTGGGAGGGCTCAGCCTGGGGGCGTCGGTCGACGTGGCCGGCCTGCCCCCCGACGCCGCGGCCGCCGTGCGGGACGCCCTGAGCCGGGTCGACCTGGCGGCGCTGTCCGACCGGCCGCCGGGGCCGCCGTCAGGAGCCGATCGTTTCCAGTACGACCTCACGGTGACGACCGGTGACCGGAGCCAATCGGTGTCACTCCAGGAGTCGGAGGTTCCCGCCGAGCTGCGGCCGCTGATCAAGGCCCTCCTGCCCCTGGCTCGGCCCCGACCCTGAGTGCGGCGGGATCGGTGAAGGTGGGCGGTACGATGGTGTGTGTGCGGACCCGCGCTCGCCGCCTCCCGGCCGTACGGATGTCTGGAGTCCCGTCGGGCCTCGTCACGCTGCTCGCCGTGACCCTGCTGGCAGCGTCGTGCGCGTCGTCGGAGTACCGCTACGTCTCCCACCAGTCGACCAAGACGTACCTGAAGGTGCCCAAGGACTGGACGGGCTTCAACGCCGAGCTGCTCGACCAGGCCGAGGCCAAGGCGGTCGAGGTGGCAGGCGAGCAGGCGCCGTCGTTCATCGACCTGGCCTTCAACGGCGCCATGCAGTGGCGGGTGGCCTATGACAGCGATCCCAATCCCCAGCCCGCCCACGCGGTGTCCTTCGCCGTCGACCCGGTCGTCGAGGTGCGGGTGCGCGACCTCACCAAGGACGAGCAGGACCACGTCAACCTGGCCAGCCTGCGCAACATGTTCTTTCCCTACGACCAGCTGAAGGCGCAGGCGGAGGAGGAGAGCAAGGGAAGGCCGCTCGAAGCCAATCCCCCGGCCACGTCGTCGTTCCGGGCCCTGAAGGAGACCTCTCTCGACACCCCTGACGGCGTACGCGGCAACCGGGTCATCTTCGAGCTCCGTCAGGGCAACGAGTTCTACGTCGTCGACCAGACGGCGCTGCTCGACGCCAAGGCCGAACGCGTGCATGTCCTGCTCATCCGGGCGGCGGAGAGCGAGTACCTCGCCAACAACGCCCTCCTGAACGACGTGGCCGCCTCTTTCACGGTCAAGCAGAAGGACTGATCATGGCTGACACCGGCAACGACGGCAACGAACCTGTAGGCCTGGCGCCACCCGACGTGGGCCCCGGGAGGTTCAAGAGCCGCGAACGCGACGAGGACCGTTCCACGCGCAAGCCCGTCGCCTTCTGGGACCGCATCAAGCTGCTGCTCATCCCCGTGGGCGCCCTGGTGTTCTTCGCCCTCGCCGCCATGGGCGACAACCCCCTCCTGCCGTTCACTGCGGCCATCGACGAGCAGCTCGGAGCCAAATGGTGGCTGGTCGTGCTGGCCGTCGCCGAAGTCTTCCGTCAGGTCCACCTGTACATCACCGAGCGGTCGGCGGCGTACTACCGGTTCTGGTCTCAGCGGGTCTTCGGGCGCTGGGAGCGACGGGTGGGCACCGTCAACGACTGGACCCGGTTCCGGATCTCCCGTGTCCTGCGCTACGTCGCGATCGTCGTCGTCATCGGCTTCGTCCTCGCGGCGGCGACCGACACCTCGTTCATTCTCGCCCTGGTGCAGCTCCCGGCCACGATCTTCAGGGCCCTGCCGCTGCTGCTCCAGCTCATGTTCGCGGTGGTCTTCATCGTCATCCAGTTCGGGGCCATGTTCTGGTTCCTGTCCCGGGGTGGCACCGAGGTGTACTTCCCCGACGACATCAAGACCCGCTTCTACGACGTGTGGGGGCAGGACTCGGTGCTGGAGAAGATCAAGGAGAACATCGTCTACCTCGAGAACCCCGAGTCGATCGAGGAGAAGGGGGGGTACGTCCCGGGGGGCATCCTGTTGTGGGGACCGCCGGGCACGGGCAAGACCCTGATGGCCGAGGCGGTTGCGGGTGAGACGGGACGGCCCTACGTCTTCGTCGACCCCGGCGCCTTCCAGGCCATGTTCATGGGCATCGGGATCCTCAAGGTCAAGTCACTGTTCCGCAAGCTGCGCAAGCTCAGCGTGCGCTACGGCGGGGTGATCGTGTTCTTCGACGAAGCCGACTCCCTGGGCAGCCGGGGCGCGCTGCAACCGGGCGGCATCTTCGGCGGCGGACAGATGACGGGGCTCACCAACGGGCCGTGGGGTCCGTCGCCCTCGTGCAACGGGCTGTCGTGGGTGGCGCCCGACACCGCCGGCATGGTGTTTCGGGCCAGCACGGTGTCTCGGGCAAGCACAGTGTCTCGGGCAAGCGCAGTGTCTCGGGCAAGCGCAGTGTCTCGGGCAAGCGCAGTGTCTCGGGCCAGCACAGTGTTCGGCAGCTCGCCGGCCGACCCCAGCAGCGGGCCCGAGCCGCCCCGCCGCATCCGCGACCGCATCATGCCGATGGGCATGGGCGGAGGGGGCATGGGCACCCTCCAGGCCCTGCTCACCGAGTTGTCGGGCATGAAGAAGCCCCGGGGGTTCATGAACCGTGTCGTGCGCCGGGTGCTGGGCATGCGTCCGAAGCCTCCGCCGAAGTACCGCATGCTCATCATGATGGCCACCAACATGCCCGAGGCCCTCGACGAGGCCCTCCTGCGGCCCGGGCGCATCGACCGCATCTACAAGGTGGGCTACCCGTCCAAGCCCGGACGGGTCCGCACCTACGAGGGATACCTGGCCAAGGTGCGCAACGAGCTCACCGCCGACGACGTCGACAAGCTGGCCACCATCACCCCCTACGCCACCGGCGCCACCATCAAGGACATGGTCAACGAGGCGCTCATCAACGCCATCCGCGCCGGCCGGGACGCCATCACCTGGGCCGACATCATCAAGGCCAAGCACCTGAAGGACCTGGGCCCGCCCGAGGACGTGGAGTACATCGAGCGCGAGCGCCACGCCGTGGCCGTGCACGAGGCGTGCCACGCCGTCACCGCCTACCGGGTGCGCCAGCACATGACCATCGACATCGCCACCATCGAGAAGGGCGGGACGTATCTCGGGATGGTGGCGTCCATTCCCCCCGAGGACCAGTTCACCCGTTGGCGTTCGGAGTACGAGGCCGACGTCATGGTGTGCCTGGCGTCGCTGGCCGGCGAGCGGATGTTCTTCGACGGCGACAACTCCTCGGGGGTGTCGGGCGATCTCGAGACGGCCACCAAGATCGCCACCTTGATGGAGGGCTACTGGGGCATGGGCACCACTGTGGCCTCCCACGGCGTCACCCACGAGGTGGGCATCGGCGGCGGAGGCCGCCCCGGCAAGGGCGACGACAAGGACAAGAAGGACCTCCTCGAGAGCAGCCTGGGAAGTCGCATCGAGACCAACCTGGGCCTGATCCTCGAGCGGGTCGAGGCACTGCTGGCCGAGAACCGCCGGGCCGTTCTGTCGGTGGCCCACGCCCTGGAGACCCACAAGACGGTCACCGGCGACGACATCCACGCCATCATCGAGGGCCGTCCTGGCACGCTGATCGACGGTACCCCCTACGGCACCGCCGAGTTCTCCCGGCTGGCCGAGGAGTACCACACCCAGGTGGTGGCCGCCCACAAGGGCCACGCAAAGGTCACGCTGGCCCTCCCCGTGTTCAACGGGCATCGGGCCGACCTGCGCCCCGTCGCCGCCGACGACCTGCTGTCCGATCCCTCCCGGATGGAGCTCACCGAGGCCGAACTGGCGGGACGGCTCTGGCGCCGGCCCGACGGCACCGGCAACGGTGCCCGCGGCGCCGGCCCCGGCGGCACCGCTCCCCCCGACGGCGGCGGCACCGACGGCGGGGCCACCGACGGCGGCGGCACCGCCGGCGGGGCC
>CAYTTL010000227.1:0-4679 GCA_964440725.1 uncultured Acidimicrobiales bacterium
TGCCCCGCCTGCTCATAGCTCTGGGCGTACTCGCCGTCGGGGCCCTGGTGGCGGCCGTGCTCGGCGCGGTCGTGGTCGCCGGGCGCGACGACGGCGCCCCTGAGGCCGCGCCGGATGCCGGCCAGGTCCTCTCCATCGGGCTGTGGGGCGACATTCCCTACACCGCCGCCGAGATCGCCGGCGTGACCAGGACGATCGACTCCATGAACGCGGCCGACCTCGACTTCTCGGTGTTCGACGGCGACTTCAAAGGCGGCGGACCGTGTGAGGACCGGACCTACACCGAGGCCATCGACCGCTTCAACCGCCTCGATGCCCCTGCGGTGTACGTCCCCGGCGACAACGAGTGGACCGACTGCCGTGAGCAGGGCCGCGACCAGGGACGCGAGCGTCTCGACCACCTGCGGCGGGTCATGTTCGCGGGGCCGGACAGCTTCGGCCGCCGCACCATGCCCCTCGAACACCAGGGCCCCGGTCCCCTGGGTGGCAGCTACCCGGAGAACACGCGGTGGCAGATGGGTGGTGTGGTGTTCGTCGGCGTGCACGTGGTGGGGAGCAACAACAACCGGGCCGACAAGGAGGAGTTCACGGCGCGCGACGCCGCCAACCGGGCCTGGCTGCACGACTCGTTCGAGCTGGCCCACCGCACCGGTGCCGCCGGGGTGATGGTCGTCATGCAGGCCGACCCTGCCTTCGAGCTGGTGATCCCCAGGGACCGTGCGGCGTACGGTGTCGCCGGCGTCGACTCGTTCGTCGCCGCCCTCCGGGACGAGACGGTCCGGTTCGCCCGGCCCGTCGCCCTCGTCCACGGCGACGGTCACCGCTACCGCCTCGACCGCCCCCTTCTCCACCCCAGCGGTGCGCCGGTGCCGAACCTGGTCAGAGTGGAGACATTCGGTACGCCCGACCTGTCATGGGTGAAGGCGACCGTCGACGTCCGGGACCCCCAGGTGTTCCGGTTCGAGATCCAGTCCGTCGACTGACCGTCGGGCCCGGGCACGGACCGTCCGCTGGCGCAGCCGTTCCAGCGCAACACCGCCACCGAGGACGACGAGCCCGCCGACTCCGTCGAGCAGGTAGTGGTTGGCGGTGACGACGACGGCGAGCAGGGTGAAGAACGGGTAGACGACGATGAGCACCTTGGTCCACCGCCGGCGCAGTACCGGCAGGACGGCCAAGGTGCACCACGCCGACCACCCGATGTGGAGGCTGGGCATGGCCGCCACCTCGTTGTCGTCCTTGAGGTTCCCCCGGTCGAAGGGGCCCATCCCCCCGATGCTGGCGGCGGTGTCGACGAACTCGTACGACGGCGGCAGCAGGCGGGGCGGGGCGAGAGGCCAGAGGGCGAATCCGGCGAAGGCCAGGACGAGCATGAACCCGGCGGCGTTGCGCATGGTCGTGTAGCGCACGCGGTCACGTCGCCAGAGGAGGATGAGAACCACGGGAGGCACGATGAAGTGGACGGTTCCGTAGTAGATGTCGAAGAACTGGATGACCAGGTGCGACGACAGGAACCACTGCTGCACCGGCGCCTCCACGAAGATGCCCAGGGCCTCCTGCACCCGTATCAGCTGATAGGCGTGGTCGAACGGGGCCACGTCGGGCGCGGGAAGGACGCCCCGGAACCGACCGAAGACCTGGTACAGGATGAACAGGACGATGACTTCCTGCCACCCGGGTCGGGGGCCGGCCAGGAACCGCCGCCACCCGGTTCGAGGTGGTTCGGCGGGGCCCGGCGGTGGGTCAGCGGACCGCGGCCACTCGGTGCTCACCACCGGTTGAGGACCGTCACCGACCGCAGGCGGCGTTCGAGGTGGTGCTCGACCGAGCGCGTCACCAGGCGATCGACCTCGGCTGCGGCCGGGCCGGCGCCGGCGTTGAGTGCGCCGACCAGATCGCCCGTGAGCACACGGCGGATGAGCTCGAGGGCCTCGGGCGAGATGGCGGGTGCCGAGCTACGGCGGGCGCACGCCTCGCACAGCACCCCGCCCTGCACCAGGTCGAAGGCCAGCTTCCCGCTCAGAGGGCCGCTCGGGCCCTGCAGCACGGGGCCGTCGAGGCCGCACGCCGCGCAGCCGTCGAGCACGGGGGAAGCCCCCTCGCCGGCCAGGACCTTCAAGAAGAAGGCGGGGACGAGCAGGGGCGAGTCGTGGGCCGACAGGGCCCGGAGGGCGCCGACGAGCATCCGGTAGAGGCCGACGTTGGCGTGGCGCTCCTGGGCGACCTGGTCGGCCACCTCCAGCAGGGCGTGGGCCTTGGCCAGGCGATCGAGGTCCTCGCGAACGGCTCGGAAGTGCTCCAGGGACTCGACCTGGGTGACCACGTCGAGCTCGCGGCCCTCGTAGAGGAGCAGGGCGACGTGGCCGAGGGGCTCGAGGCGTCCGCCGAACCGGCTCTTGGTCTTCCGCACCCCTTTGGCCACGGCGCGCACCTTGCCCCGGCCCTTGGTGAGGAGGGTGACGATGCGGTCGGACTCGCCCAGCCGCATGGTGCGAAGGACAACTGCCTCGTCGCGGTAGAGCCCCATGCGCCAGCCAGTATCCCCCGCGGACGGGGGCGGGTCGGGCCACCGGGGCGTGACACCCTCGACGGTCCCGCCAAGGTGGCCGGGCGCTACCCCGTTTTCGCCGACCCGGCGCCGTCATCCGGCCCCGGGCCGCGCTCCCAGAACAGGGCGAGGGCGATGCCGTCGAGGTCGGCGAAGTTCAGCATCCCACCGAAGGGGGTCGGCGTCGGGCCGGAATGAACCACGTTGTGATCGTCCAGTCGGCCGGCCCACGAGGCGAGCTCGTCCTCGGAACCGACGCTGAAGGCCACGTGATCGAGACCGAGGTTTCGTGGGTCGAAATCCTCACCTGCCGGCACGTGCTGTACCAGCCCCAGCGTCTTGCGCGTCCCCGGCAACCGCATGACGACCATCCGCCGGTCCTCCAGGTCCTGACGGAACGTCGCCTCGAGCGCGAGCACCTCCGCGTACCACTGGATACTGGCGTCGAGGTCCCGCACCGACAGGGCGGCGTGATGCAGTCCGGCGAGAGCGGCCATCGCCAACGATGGTATTCAGACCAGGGACCGGCGGGTCTCCTCGACGTCGATGGCCATCTGGGCGACCAGGGCGTCAGCCGAGTCGAAGCGGGCATCGCCGCGCAGGCGACTCACGAAGCGGACACCGGCGGGACGGCCGTAGAGGTCGCCGGCGAAGTCCACCAGGTGCGCTTCCAGCACCGGCGATTCGGCCGACTCGTAGAACGTGAGCCGGCGACCCACGGAGATGGCGGCGGCGTGGGCCGTGGCGTCGGCACCCCGGCCGTCGAGGTACCAGCCGGCGTAGATGCCGTCGCCGGGCAACAGGATGTCGCGCGGAACGGCAATGTTCGCCGTCGGGTAACCGAGAAGGCGGCCCCGATGGTCACCGTGGACGACGGTGCCCCGCACCTCGTAGGGCCGGCCGAGCAGCGTTGCCGCGCCGGCCACGTCACCGCCGGCCACCAGGCGGCGCACCGCGGTCGACGACACCGGCCCGGCACCCGCACTCGCCACTCCGCTCGGGCCCGCCACCCCGCTCAGGGGGCCGCTCGGGCCCTGGATCAGGCCCAGGCCCACGACGTCGTAGCCGAGGTCGGCTCCCAGGTCGCGCAGCAGGGCCACGTTGCCCCGCCGGTCGCGGCCGAAGTGGAAGTCCTCCCCCACCACCACCAACCGGGCACCGAGGGTGCCGACCAGGAGCCGGCCGACGAAGTCACCCGCCTCCTCGGTCGCCCGGGCGCGGTCGAAGGTGACGACCACCGCCCAGTCGACGACACCGGTTGCGTCCAGCACCTCGAGCTTCTGATCGAGGTCGGTGAGCAGCAGGGGTGCCGACTCGGGCCGCACGACACTCGCCGGATGGCGATCGAAAGTGACGACCACCGTCGGCAGGCCGTGGTCGTCGGCCAGGCGCCGGAGCTCGGCCAGCACGGCCTGGTGGCCGCGATGGACGCCGTCGAAGGCACCGATGGTGACGGCCGATCCGGTGGCCAGCTCCGGCACGTCGGCCGGATCGATGAGCACCTCCATGAGCCGAACCTACCGGGCCGCCAGGACCACCGAGGGCTTCGCCGTGGCATCGGGTCGGCCCTCGTAGACGGCGAGGAGCGTCCCGGCGTCGTCGACGACGGCCCATGGCCCCTCCCCCGCCATCCCTACAACGTCACGCCGCAGCACGGTGCCGTGGGCCACTGCGGCGGCCGTGTCGGCGTCGACGGTCACCTGGGCCATGTGGCCGACGGCCTCCGCCGGCGACATGATCGCGTCGGAGCCCACCGAGTCGAGCGGGATGGCGCGCTCCAGGGTGAAGGGCCCGATGGCCGTGCGGCGCAGCCCCCGCAGGTGGGCGCCGCCACCCAGCGCCGCGCCCAGGTCGGCGGCGAGCGACCGTACGTAGGTGCCGGACGAACAGTCGACGGCCACCCGGAACACCCCGGGATCCGCTCCCGGCTCGATGTCGAAGCGATGCACCACCACCCGCCGGCTGGCCCGCTCCACCTCGGCGCCCTCCCGGGCCAGCTGGTAGAGGCGGCGCCCGCCCACCTTGACTGCCGACACCATGGGCGGAACCTGGTCGATCTCGCCCACCAGCCCGGCAGTCGCCGCTCGCACCTCGTCGACGGTGATGCCGGACATCTCGTGGGTGGCGACGG